>NZ_JBUZPJ010000012.1:0-172807 GCF_055406205.1 Pseudomonas sp. E315
ACAATCTCTTGGGCGTTCACTTGCGTTCCCCCGAGCGCTGAATGACAGAGGAAGTGTAGCCAAGACCGCAGAAAAGTTATTTCGAGAACAGCACACTAGATATGTTTCTTTGTCAAAGCCCAATACTCCTCGATTAAGGCCCCAGCGATAAAACGTTCTAAAAAAAATAGTGCTTTCGCGAAATTGCGCCCAAGTACTTATGGTCGTGACCACCTCTAGCCGCGTCCAAGGAAACTTGGCTGAGATATCGCTCTCAGCTAGT
The DNA here is from genome assembly GCF_055406205.1 of Pseudomonas sp. E315. Classification (NCBI taxonomy): domain Bacteria; kingdom Pseudomonadati; phylum Pseudomonadota; class Gammaproteobacteria; order Pseudomonadales; family Pseudomonadaceae; genus Pseudomonas; species Pseudomonas sp. E315. The sequence continues at coordinate 263 of NZ_JBUZPJ010000012.1, forward strand.
CGCCCGAACACTCCGGATGCTTTGAATGCCGTTACCGGTGCATACTTTTCCAGTGCATAGGCCACGAACGCTTTGGCGATTTGCATAAGGTTAGGATTCAGGTGGAGCGCAGCCCAATCTATCTTCATAGCCGTTCCGCCGTCGTACCACGTCCAAACGCTCAATCGAGTATCGACGTACCTTGGCTGGTCATTAGTGCGAGTTCGAATCGCAACCTGAGCCGGGCCCTCGAACACGTAGGCCGGAAAAGAGGAGGAGGGTGAAGCGTGTTCTTGATCGGCTGAATTGGTCACAGCGAACTTCCTTAACTGTCGAGTCGGCTCCAGGCTGCCGAGGCACGCTGGGCGTTGTGGAGGTTGGCTGACTCGGCTAGATAACGACTTGCATAACGGCGTGGCATCGTCGAAGTGTCAGACCAACCGCAGACTCGTCGGAGTTCGTCCGTGGCCCGCTCGAGGTCATACCCACGCTTCTCGACCAGGTAAGCCAAAAAACGGTCGGCAAAGGTGTGGCGAAAGTCATGCGCGGAAAGTGTAGACAACAACCCCGGATGAGCCAGTTCAATGGTCAGAAACAGCCGATCAAGGATGTTAGACATCGCGCGGATCGACAGCGGAAGGCCTCGGTCAGAAATGAACAAATAGCGGTACAGCAATTTCATCGGTTTTCCGTCACGCAGTGGGCGTCGCTCGCTCTGAATATAGCGCTCGTAGACCTCATACAACTGTGTCGAGATACCTACGGTCCGCCCGTGTGTTTTCAGCGCAGGTTCTTCCGCGCGCGGGTCGCCGGGATCATGTTCGCGGTCATTGATGCTGACATAGGCATGCTGAGAACCCTGATTGATATCCGTGGTGTAAAGCTTCAGAAGCTCTCCGCGACGGATACCGGTCTCCAGCAGCAACTCAATCATTAGCCAATTGCGCAACTGCAGTCGTTCCGGAAACGGATTCTCCGTGGCGCCCGGGCGAATTAGTGCGCGAATGATCCGGAGTTGAGTATCTGTTAGGCTGCGGTAACAAGTGCGGTTTGGCCGAGCATTGATGATATGGCTCTCAAAGCGCCGCTCAATGACGTCGGCGACATCTGCAAATACCACCTCGATGTTAGCCAAGGTGGTTGAGTTTTGACGGGCGCGCGGGATGTAACGGGTGACACACCAGGACAGGTATTGCTTCAGCAATTGCAGGTACTGGTCACGAGTACGCGGATTGATCTGCGGAAAAGGTGCCGTTGCAGCTGTGCCGATTCGGGCGACCAGATTATCGGCCTGACGGCCGCTTTGGAGCCAAATCGCGTAACCATCCAACAAGGCGAGAATCGCCTCAAAGTGACAGGCCAAGATGGCCTCATCGATATCCAGATCGCGGGTTTTGGCATAGGTGTAGAAAGCCTGGATCGCACGCAGGTGTGCTGCGGCGGTGTTGTATGCACGATGCCTGAGCTTGAGCTGGACGTAGATGAATGGGACTAGCTTGGGCAATGGCGCCGCCTGACCATCCTGCACAAGCAGCGGTACACGCTGACCAGAAGCGTAACGGCACTGAATCAGATTCATCGGCGGCCACCTCACTCAAGGACTCGCCATGAACACGAAGGACATGGCCCGTTGAGAGATTGGACGTCAGAAGCGGGTTTGTCGAATCAGTACCTTATGAACCTCATGAACATTTCTGACATAGCATCTGGTTTAACATAATATACATTATGCGTAATTGTTGCTGGGTGTGTCGGCGTGAGTTGGGGGCAAATCAATAGCTGTTTCAAGTTGTGCTGAGCCCGCATGGGCTAGCCACTTTCGACTTTATATCTGTCTCAAGTGGCTAACGCCACAGTGCGATCTTTGGATGTCAGCTTTTACTTGGGAACACCAGCACCGTGCTCTGTGTAAAAACTTTACCGTCAATCTCAATGGTGGTTGTTTTAGTAATGCTCATCTTGTTGTGTAAATGGCCGGACGTGCTTGCTTTATCACGACGCAACAGACCATCCGTAAGAATATTGATGCCCAGCGCACCGCCTAGCAAACTGATCAATCCTGTAAGCAAGCTGATGACCTGAGCCAGTATGTCCACCGTGGGCTCAGAGATGTCGCGAATCAAGGCTTCTTCATCAGGGGGTGTTGAACAATCCCGGTTGCGCACTGTGTCTGCTTGGCACTGTGTTCGCCATGAGTTCATTAGGTTTTCGGCAATAGTCCCAGCTATCATTTGTTGCTGATTTTTGTAACTGTTAAAGGCGTACCACGATGCCGCGCCCGGGACTATTGAGATAACGACTAGCATCAAGCCCAGCAGTACATGCTTACGAGCCACTGTTTGTATCGTGAACGTTTTGTCGGAGCGAATGGCACGATAAATTAGCCCTGTGAAAACTACCCATGCCAAGAGTCCAGTGCCGCAATATGTCCAAAAATCATTTATATCCATGCCAGTCCCAGCTGTTCATAGTGGTGCTCTAGAGAGCCTTTGTTAAATACCATGATTTATATATAACTAAACTAAATGCCTGTTTAGTTTAGTTATATATAAAGCAAATTTAGTTTCTTTTTTTGTGCGCATTAAAGTTGCTATAACCCTTCCCTAATTGCGCCTGTTGCTTAAACCACTGCACGATTAACGAGCTGTCAGCATTAGAGTTGGCTGACGGCTGTAAGCACAGCGAGTAGTTGCCTCCCGTCTTCAACGGTTGACCAAAGGGCACAACTAGTACGCCTCGGTGGATTGACTCTTCGGCTAACGTCAGGTCAGTCATAGCCACCCCCAGTCCACGGGCTGCGGCGTCCAGTGCTAGCTCATCCAGGTTGAAAGGTATATGTCTGTAGTTTTCCAGCGCCCTGCCCCCATTAGCGGCTAACCAATCGACCCAGGCTTGTTTGTCTGCTGATCGATGCAGTAAAGGCACGTGTACGAGATCCTCCATCGAATTCAGTGGCCCCATGCCCGGCGCGCACACGGGCACCAATGCTTCGTCAAATAATGCCAGGCACGCGGGATCATCACTGGCTACAGGTAAATAGAGGATGTAGGCGTCACTGTCACTGGCAGGTTCGACCTCCTCAGTGGCTACCGTCTCGATAGACAGCGAAACGTCAGGGTGATGGCGGTAAAAATCACTTAATTTTGGTAGCAGCCAGCGCACTGCTAACGACACGTGCATGCGTATACGAAAAGGACGCTTGTGTGGTGAGAGCTGATTTTCGAGGTTTTTCAATTGCTCAAGGATGGTGCGAGCGCTGCTGAGCACCTGTTGGCCCTGTGCTGTCAGGCACACATTACGGCTGTTCCTGACCAGCAAAGGCACTCCGAAATGCCCCTCCAGTTGCTGGATTTTGCGGCTTACAGCGCTTTGGGTCAGGCACAATTTTGGGGCCGCCGCTGTAAAACTGCCAGCATCGGCAACCTCCACTAACGCTTGCATGGCTTGAAGATTAGGCACGTGGCGGACTTTATCCATGCGTTTTGCACATAGCTCAATGACTTAATAGCGTTGGTTATATCACTTGGTACAGCTTAGATTCCACACACAGCGCCTGCGTCTATAAAAATCCTATGCCAATCGTGCATGTATTAGCGCATTTTGCGGCAGACAACCATCAACGAGGTGATGCGTGAACAATGAATGTGGCTGGATCAGCCTCGCTGGAACGTCTCCCAATCGTGAATCGTTAAAAAAGACTGAAAAAACCGACTGGTTGATTGTGGGTGCGGGTATTACCGGTTTGTGTGCAGCGCATTCGCTTGCGCAGATGCACCCAGAGGCACGCATTGTGATTGTTGACCGCCAGCGCGCAGCGCAAGGTGCATCAGGACGCAATTCCGGGTTTGTGGTCGCGCACGAAAACCCGAGCGACGCCGAGTTGTTTGGCAGCTCAGGTTTTACTGACTTTGAAGTGGACACTTCTATTTCAGTGGCTGCCACCGAGGAAGTCCGCCAGCGCATTGAACAACACAGCATTGAATGCGAATACAGAGACTCAGGCTACTTTTTCGCTGTTAATGACCCGCGCAAGTTGACCCATGTGGAGGCAAAACTCAAAACGCTTCAGGCTGTGGGGGCCTCTGCTCATTTTCTGCAAGGCCAGGCGCTGGCCAGAAAACTGGGCACCGAGCATTACCATTCGGCTATTTGGTGCGGTAACGGCAATGCCCTGCTCCAGCCTGCCAAATATGTAAAAGGTTTGCTCGACGCGTTGCCAGCCAATGTGACGCTTTACGAGAACACTGAAATCACGGGGTATGAGCGCCTTGGCGGCGGCCGAATACGGGCCAAAGGAATCAACGCCAGCCTTGAGGCAAAACACATGTTGGTGTGTCTGAATGCGTTTATTCCGCGTGCCGCAATAGCCACCAGTAACACGTTTGCGATGGAACTCAGTGCCAGCCTCACCCGGCCTCTCAGTGACGAGGAATATCAGCGTATCGGCGAGGCGCAGCCCTGGGGCGTACTGTCGACCCGCCCTTTGGGTGCGACCGTGCGCTTGACTCCGGATCGCCGAGTGATGATTCGCAACACCGCAGAATATCGCACACGAGATTTGTCCGGCCTTGATCTTGAGGTCCGTCGAAAACACCATGTCCTTGGTTTGCAAAGACGTTTCCCCTGGCTTGTTGAGCAAGACATTCAATTCACCTGGACTGGCCACCTAAGCGCCTCTCGCAGCGGGCTGCCTTATTTTGCGAAGGTCGAAGACGGTGTGTTTGCGGTCGCTGGCTGCAATGGTTCTGGTGTTGCACGCGGCACATTATGGGGAAGGTTATTGGCAGAAATGGCCTCAGGAGTCAGTTCGCCTGCGTTGCAATCGGTGATAAGCAGAGCCGCTCCGGGCTGGCTCCCTCCCCGGCCCTTTTTTGACCTGGGTGCACGGGTACGCATGTGCGTCGAAGCGGTACGGGCTCGTACCGAAATCTAGGTTTTCAAACCGTATAAAAGAATAAAAACTCCTTCAAAGGGTGATCAAACATGCGAACTAACATGGTTTCTCTGGCGATATTACTTACAACCTTTTCAGCTGCCAGCAACGCAGAAGAAAGCGTCAATATTTCGAACTGGAACGGCTATATCGCCGATGACACCTTGACCACATTCACCAAAGAAACAGGGATCAAGGCCACGTATGACATTCACGACAGCAATGAGGTGCTTGAATCAAAGTTGATGACGGGCAATACCGGCTATGACGTCGTCAGCCCGTCCAACCACTTTTTGTCTCGGTTGATCAAAGCCGGTGCAATCCAGAAGCTCGACATAAATCAGCTACCGAACTGGAAAAACCTTGATCCCGTGTTAATGAAAAAACTTGAGGTCAATGATCCGGGCAATCAATACGGCTACCCTTACATGTGGGGTACGGCGGGTATTGGCTATAACGTTGAGAAGATCAAGGCGATTTTTGGTAACACGGATGTCACCCACTCCTGGAACCTGTTTTTTGACGAAGAAAACATCAAAAAGCTCAGTCAGTGTGGCGTTGCGATTATTGATAACCCTACGCAAGTGTTGCCCATCACACTCAATTACTTGGGGCTTCCCCACCATAGCCATGAGCCGGCAGATTATAAAAAAGCCGAGCAGGCTTTATTGAAAATCAGGCCTTATGTTCAATACTTCCATGCCTCCAAGTACATCAGCGATCTGGCTAACGGCAATATCTGCGCTGTGATTGGCTTTAACGGCGACGTGGTACAAGCGGCTACCAGCGCCAAAGAAGCCAAAAATGGGATCGACATTGCCTACTCGATACCGGATGAGGGCTCAACGCTGTGGCTCGACATGGTGGTTATGCCCAAAAGCGCGCCCCATCAAAAGAATGCGTATGCCTACATGAACTACCTGCTGACCCCGCAGGTAATTGCCAACATCAGCAACAGCATTCATTACGCTAACCCCAATATTGCGGCAGATGCTTTGGTCATACCTTCGGTCAAGCAAGACCCTGCGATCTATCCGCCTAAAGACGTGGTAGACAAACTGTTCACTGTCGAAGATCTGCCCCCCGCGATTGCGCGCTTAAGCACGCGGCTCTGGACCAAGCTGAAAAGTAATACCTAGCCCTACAACAAAAAGCGATCCGTCACGTTGCGCCTTTCATTGTCATCGCGCATGTCATAACTGACAGTGGTGGCAATGTTGGCGTGATGCGCCAGCTTTTGCGCAATCGACACGTCGTACTCTTCAATGACGCGGGTGATGAACGAGCGGCGAAAATCGTGCGGCATGATATTCACGCCCACCTGTTTGCCCCGCTGCTTGGCGATGTAATAAATGGCGTGTTTAGTGATGCGCTCTCGGGTGATGTGGTTGCCACGGCGAATTCGGTTAAATAAAAACTCATCGTCACTCACACCTTCTGGCAGGTTCGCGCGGCGAAAGGCTAGCCACGCTTCAAGTTTCTCAAATGCCCAAGCGGGGGCGAACTTGATCAGTTCTTTATTGCCTTTTCCCAGCACACGCAGACTGCGATCAACGGTATTGATTTGCTGCAAATCCATGTTGACTGACTCAGATTTGCGCATGCCTGAACCATACAGAATCGCAATAATGGCCGCATCCCTCAGCCCTTGCGGCCGAGGGTCAGCTGCGCACACTTCCATCAGCTCACGAATCAGTGTGCGACGCAGATTACGGCCCTTGGCCAAGCGCGAGCCGCCGCCCGCCTTCACAGCTCGAACCTTCATTAAATGGTCTTGGGTGATCAGGCTTTGTTGCCATGCCTGATTCATCACCCCGCGGATGGCATTTACGTATAGCGATGAAGTGTTGGGCGCATAACCGTCTTCACGTAGCGCAGCGACCAGCGCCGTGATGTGGCCCGGTTGCAATTGATGCCACGGAAATTCGTCGATTGAAGCGTCTTCAACGCCCAACCGGTCGGCAGCGTCCTGCAATACATAACGCATTGTTTGGCGGCTTGAGGGGGCCAGCCGCTCTAGATAGAGCACCACAGGTGCCTGGATCTGATTCAGCTGGATCGTTCCAGCCTGCGTTGTTGCGGAGTCAAAAGTCGACACAACCAATCTCGATACGGGTTAAAACAAGCTCGCAATATAACCCATGCTTATACATTTGCCGTGTACTTATAGCGTTTACGTTAACGGCGCATCAAACCCTCGGGCCAGCAGCAACGCCACGCCCAGCAGCATTAACGCAGTCGCTCGCTGCAATAAAACCTGGCGTTCCGGGCTTTGCAGCACGCGCTGAATCCGTTGCCCGAAGTAGCAATACAAGCAGCCGCTGGCAAACTGCAAAAGCAAAAAGGCCAGCCCCAGCACAGCAATATCCAGCGCCCGCGCCTCACTACCCTGCCCCGCAAACTGAGGGAACACGGCGCTGAACATGACGATGGTTTTAGGGTTTGAAAAACCGGTGAGCAACCCCTTGACAAAACGCCCCTTGAACCCGGTCTCCAGTGCTCGCAATGGTCTATCCAGACTAATACCGCGGCTGTTCCACTGCTTGTAAGCCAGATACAGCAGGTATGCCACCCCGATGTACTGAATCGTGCGACTGATTACCGGGTTCCCTTTGATCAGCTCAGCAAAGCCCACTGTAAAAATCAGAATGGACAGCAGGTACGCCGCGCTCGCGCCCAGTTGTACAGGCATTGAGCGCTTCAAGCCTTCCTGCATGCCAAACCCCATAAGTAGCAGCGTCATAGGGCCGGGGCTGAATGTCATGGTTGCGCAAAACATCAAAAAATAGGCAAAAGATGCGAGTGTCAGTTGGGTCGCCATCGGCAGGTAAATCCTTGTGGTTGCGCTCGAACGTACGCAAGCGGCCACGCACTCTAGACAGTCACTATCTCGTTTGGCAGATAAAGTCCGTACAAACTTGACCGGACTTTACTGGTAGCATCACCGGCAAAGTATGAGGTCCGGCATGCGCATTCCTGATATTGATTTCCACCCTGCTGCGTCCAAGGTTGAGCAAATTGTTCAAGCCCTCAGCGTCGCCATTGACCAAGGCCTGTTAGCGCCAGCAAGCAAACTGCCATCTGCTCGTGAGATGACCGAGCACTGGTGTGTGAGCAAATTCACGCTGATCGAGGCCCTTGATCGTCTTCGCAGCCAAGGCCGGATCACTTCCAGCCAAGGGCTTGGTTATTTTGTGGCGCCACAACTCGCAAGCCCTGCAAGGGCTGCTGGCCTGGACTTACTGCCACAGGATTTGACCAGCGTTTTGCGTCGCTCAATGATTGGCGCCAGCAGCGCGATGCGACCGGGCAGCGGCCACCTGCCTGAAAGTTGGCTGGAATCGGGGCCGTTGCGCTCCAGCCTGCGTCAAGCCAGCCGCTCGCCCCAGTTACGATTGGCGGGTTATGGCGATCCGAAGGGCTATTTACCCTTGCGGGTAGCTTTACAGCAAAAGCTGTTAAGCCAAGGCCTTGATGTTTCAGTTGAGCAAATCATTACGACGGCCAATACCGTGCAAGCGCTGGACATGTTGTTGCGCTTGCGTGTTCGTCCCGGCGACTGCGTGCTGCTCGACTCGCCCTGCTATTTCAACTTTCACGCTAATTTGGCGCTACAGGGTGTGCGAGTCATTACCCTTGAGCGCACGCACCAAGGGCTTGACCTGCAAGCGCTGGAAAGCATTTTCATCGAACAGCAGCCAGCGTTGTACCTGACCACCAGCATTTTGCATAACCCGACGGGGCACTCCTTTAGCCCGAGCCAGGCTTATGGCGTGCTGGAATTGGCCAAGCGCTATAACTGCCATGTGATCGAGGATGACCTCTACGGTGACTTGCACCCCAACCCACCCCCGCGGCTGGCTGCCTTGGCAGGACTTGAACAGGTGACATACCTGAGTGGTTTTTCTAAAACGCTGAGCGCTAACGTGCGCGTCAGTTATGTGGTCGCAGCCCCACAGCTGGCCGCTAACCTTACCCAGATGAAGCTCATGTGTGGCGGTATTACCTCTGAGTTGTTCGAGCAAGTGCTGTGCTCAATCCTCAACGACGGCAGTTACCACAAACATCGTAAGCGTGTAGTGCAAGGCTTGTTGACCTCGGGCGCACGGGTCACAGGCGAGTTGCAGCGGCTGGGGTTCACGTTACGCGGCCCTTACGAAGGCGGTTTGTTTATGTGGGTAACGCTACCAGCCGGTATCGATGCCCAAGCTTTGGCGCAGCACGCACTTGAGCATGACGTGGTGCTCGCGCCCGGCACTTTGTTTGGTTTTACTCCCGAGCTGCGGCACGCCATGCGTGTGAACGTGGCCCACAGCGACAGCTCGCAGGTGATGGCCGCATTAGAACGCTTGTTGGTTTAACGCAACTTGAGCGGGTCAACCAACCCGGCCGCAATCGCCATGCCCACCAAATCGGGCAGATGTTCAGCCTGCATACGCTTCATGACACGGGCTCGGTACAAGTCGATAGTTTTGGGGCTGACGGCCAGCAGTTCTGCAATTTCCCGGGTGGTATAGCCTTTGACCAGCGGCAGCAACACGTCTTGCTCACGCGGGGTCAGGCTCTGTAAACGGGCTGACAATTGCGTCAGCTCAAGGCTAGTGGTTTGTTGTGCATTGCCCTGGTGCAAGGCTTGTTGAACGCTGTCGAGCAGCATCTGCTGGTTGTAAGGTTTTTCGATAAAGTCATGGGCACCCGCTTTGAAGGCACGTACCACGATAGGTACATCAGCGTGCCCGCTGACAAAAATCACCGGCATGCTTATGCCCCGCTCTTGCAGTGCAAGTTGAACGTTAAGCCCGCCCATCGTCGGCATGCGAATGTCTAGGACAACACAAGCATTGAGCGTCGGATCGCATGCTTGCAAAAAAGCCTGCCCGCTGGTGAATGGCAAAGCATTAAGTCCCACTGATTCCAGTAACCAAACCGTTGACTCCAACATCCCTTGGTCGTCATCCACCACATACACCACGTGCTGCGCAGGAGTTGTCATTGTTTAAGCGCCTTGTTTTTGTTGTTGTGTGAGTGATCCCATCATTGGCAGCCTGCAAGTCAGCAACAAACCCTCGGCCTGCCTACAGGCATCCAGCTCCCCAGCAAAGCCTTCAATAATGCTACGGCTCATCGACAAGCCCAGCCCCAGCCCATCAGGCTTACTGGTGTAAAACGGCGTAAATAATTGTTCAAACTGCTCAGCACTCACACCCGGCCCTTGGTCTTGCACGCTGATGTGCAGCCAATGCGCGTCGTGGCTCTGCACGCGCAGTGTGATTGACGAAGGCTGCTGCAGATGCTGCTCACGATTGGCATCAATCGCATTGCGCAGCAAATTGAGCAAGACCTGCTCCAGCAACACTCGGTCAGCGAACACTAACGGCAAAATATCCGGCACATCTTGCTCAATCGTTACCTGCTGCTCTCGAGCTTCCCATGCGCACAAACTCACCGCCTGAGCGGCTATTTCGCGCACATCCAGCGCTTGCAGTGTGCGCCGGCCTTTGCGCAGAAATCCCCGCAAGCGCTTGATGACCTCTGAAGCATGATTGGCATGCAGGTTTATCCGCTCCAGCCCTTGAGCCACTCGTTCACGAGCCTGTGGGTTATCGCCCAAGGTTTGCAAATAGCGCTGGCTGGCATTGGCGTAGTTCACCACTGCGGCCAGCGGCTGATTGATCTCATGGGCGATGCCTGATGCCAACTCACCCAAGGTAATCAAGCGCGCGGTATGCGCCATTTCGTCCTGATGGTGCCGCTGTTGAGCCTCACGCAATTCGCGTTCGCGCATATCACGGGCTACCAAAGAGAAAAAGCGTTCACCCGAGCTAGAGCGATGCGCCAACAACAGTAATTGCACCGGTACCGAAGGTTGCGCGTTCAATGGCAATAGGCGGGTCTCGGTGCTCCATAAACCGTTAAGTTCAGCGCTGCGCCAGCCAAGGGATTTGAGCCGCTCAAGGTCTTTCGGACTTAAAAAAGCCTCAAGACATGGCATGGGTGCAGTGGGCGTGAGCCCAAGTATTCGGCGCCCCGCCGGGTTCAGATAAGACACGCCCCCCGCCGGATCAATAAACAGCACGGGGTCAGGATTAGCCTCAACCACATCGGCCAAACGCCGCTTGTTCTCTTCAGCTTGAACTCGTGCCGTGATATCGCGCGACACACTCACCACCTCAACCACCGCGCCAGTATAGGTTTCGCGAATCGCCCGGCTGGCGGTTTCAAACCACAAGTAATGCCCGGCGTGATGGCGAATGCGGTAGGTCATGGTGTGATAGCCATCGAGCTCTAACGCGTCGCTAGCCGGGCGCAGCACATGGGCCAGATCATGAGGGTGAAACAAGTGTTGAGCGCGGGTGCCGGTCAAATCTTCGGGCCAATAGCCAAGCAAGGTCCAAGAGGCCGGAGAAGCATCCAGAAAGCGCCCGTCCGGGGTATGGCGCGAGATCAGGTCGGTGGGGTTTTCAGTAATCAATCGATACAGGCGCCGTGCTTTGGCTGCCTCGCGGGCCGCCAGCAATTGGGCGCTGGCTTCACGCCCTCTGGCCAGCACGCACTGATTGTCAGGGTCAGGAATCAGCGTCCAGAGCCACAGCTGCTGATCACATTGGGCTTCAACCTTCTCAATCGCCCTTTGTTGTTGCAAGCAAGCGCGAACCAACTCAGGCGCATTGGCGGGCAACCAATCTTGCACATGGCTCAACGGTTTGCCCGCCAGCAGTTCCAACAAAGCCTGATTAGCCTGTAAAGGCTTTCCTTGCGCGTTGAGCACTACACTGGGTTGAGGGTCAAAGGTCATCAAAGCAAGTGCCATTGGGTGTCCTGAGTCTGAGTCGCGCTTTAGCATATAGAACAAATACTATATTGCTTAGGTATTACTTCCATATCAAACAACGAGTGAGCTATAAAGCAAGCCGGACATAAAACTGCACCCTTTGCTTTCGGCAAAGTGGGCAGCCATAGAGCTAACAATCAGCCACCGGAATGACCATCATGTCTATTTTTGAGCAAGGCCTCGGGCCTGCTGCTGTCAACCATATTGCCCTGTCACCTCTGAGCTTTATCGAGCGTACCGCCAGCGTTTACCCGGATTACCCTGCGATCATCCACGGGTCTATTCGCCGCAACTGGGCGCAGACCTATGAGCGCTGCCGGCGTTTGGCCTCTGCCCTGGCAGGGCGTGGTATCGGTAAAAACGATACGGTCGCCGTGATGCTGCCCAACATCCCGGCCATGCTCGAAGTGCATTTCGGTGTGCCCATGATTGGGGCCGTGCTCAATGCCCTTAATGTGCGACTGGATGCCGAAGCCATTGCATTTATGCTGGCTCACGGCGAAGCCAAGGTACTGATTGCTGATCGCGAATTCTATGACGTGATCCACACCGCCGTCGCCATGCTTGATCATCCTCCGTTGATTATTGATGTGGACGACCCCGAATACGGCGAAGGTCAGCAAGTCAGCGCATTGGATTACGAAGCGCTTTTGGCCGAGGGTGACCCTGCTTTTGAATGGCAATGGCCTGCCGATGAGTGGCAAGCGATCGCGCTCAACTACACCTCCGGCACCACCGGCAACCCTAAAGGCGTGGTGTACCACCATCGCGGGGCTTACCTCAATTCGTTGGGCAACCAAATGGTCTGGGCCATTGGTAATCACCCGGTGTATTTGTGGACCTTGCCCATGTTCCACTGCAACGGTTGGTGCTACCCGTGGATCATTACCGCATTGGCCGGGGTGCATGTATTTCTGCGTCGAGTAGACCCGCAGAAGATCCTCAACCTGATTCGCGAACATCAAGTGACGCATCTGTGCGGTGCCCCTATCGTGCTCAATGCGTTGGTCAACATGCCGCAGGCTGCCAAGGCCGCCATTGACCACCCGGTGCATGCGATGGTCGCAGGCGCTGCGCCGCCAGCCAAAGTTATAGGTGCCGTTGAGGAAATGGGCATCAAGGTCACCCACGTTTACGGCCTTACGGAAGTGTATGGCCCTGTGACCATCTGCGCCTGGCACGACAAGTGGGACGAACAGCCACTGGCTGAGCGCGCACAAATCAAGTCACGCCAAGGCGTGCGTTACCCCACCCTCGAAGGGGTAATGGTTGCTGACCCCAAAACCATGAAGCCCACCCCCCGTGACGGCGAAACGATGGGTGAAATTTTCATGCGCGGCAACACTGTGATGAAGGGCTACCTGAAAAACCCGAGCGCAACAGCTGAGGCCTTTGAAGGTGGCTGGTTTCACACTGGGGATTTAGCCGTGTGCCATCCCGATGGATATGTCGAGATTCGTGATCGTCTCAAAGACATCATTATTTCTGGCGGAGAGAACATCTCAACCATCGAAGTCGAGGGTGTGCTGTACCGCCATCCCGGTATTCTGGAAGCCGCTGTAGTCGCCCGCCCGGACGAAAAATGGGGCGAAACGCCCTGTGCATTCGTCACGCTCAAAGTCGATCATCAGCACACCCGCGAACAAGAAATCATTGCCTTTTGCCGTGAGCACCTGGCCGGGTTCAAAGTGCCACGCACCGTGGTATTTACCCTGCTGCCCAAGACCTCAACGGGCAAAGTCCAGAAATACGTGCTGCGCGACATGGCCAAAGCGCTGTAAATGCCCGCAAGTGCGTTCTTATTGAAGTGCAATAACGAGGTTTTGTGATGCCTGAATTCAACGCTCCGCTTCGCGACATGCGTTTTGTACTGCACGAAGTGTTTGAAGCCCCTGCCCTTTGGGCACGATTGCCTGCATTGGCTGGCCATGTCGATGCAGATACCGCCGATGCAATTCTTGAGGAGGCGGCCAAAGTCACCAGCCAGCTCATTGCCCCGCTTAACCGCAGCGGCGACGAGCAAGGCGCGCAATGGCACGCGGGCAACGTCACCACACCCGATGGCTTTAAATCGGCATACGCCACTTACATAGAAGGTGGCTGGGTCGGCTTATCGGGTAACCCCGAGTTTGGTGGCTTGGGCATGCCCAAAATGCTCGCGGTGCAGTTCGAAGAAATGCTCTATGGCGCCAACTCTAGCTTCGCCTTGTATTCAGCCCTGAGCGCCGGGGCTTGCTTGGCGATTGACGCCCACGCCAGCGAAACCTTGAAGCGCACCTACTTGCCTGCGCTGTATGAAGGGCGATGGGCGGGGTCAATGTGTTTGACCGAAGCCCATGCGGGCACTGATTTGGGGATTATCCGTACCCGTGCTGAACCGCAGGCTGATGGCAGTTTCTCCATCAGCGGCAGCAAAATATTCATCACTGGCGGCGATCAAGACCTAACTGAAAACATCATTCATCTGGTGCTGGCCAAGCTCCCCGACGCGCCAGCGGGCCCTAAGGGCATTTCGCTGTTCTTGGTGCCCAAGGCTCTGGTCAATGAAGATGGCTCCCTCGGCGTGGCGAACTCTGTTAGTTGTGGCTCAATCGAGCACAAAATGGGAATCAAGGCTTCGGCCACGTGCGTGATGAATTTCGATGGTGCCCGAGGCTGGCTGATCGGCGAGGCTAACAAAGGATTGGCGGCGATGTTCACCATGATGAACTACGAGCGCCTGTCGATTGGTATTCAGGGCATTGGCTGCGCTGAAGCTTCATACCAGAATGCACGCACCTATGCCCGTGAGCGCTTGCAAAGTCGGGCGCCAACGGGGGTTGTGGCTATCGATAAAATCGCGGACCCGATCATTGTTCATCCCGATGTGCGCCGCATGTTGTTGAGCATCAAGGCCATGACTGAAGGGGGTCGTGCTTTCGCCAGCTACGTGGGGCAACAATTGGACTTGGCCAAATTCTCTCAAGACCCACACGAGCAGCAGGACGCCAGCGCTTTGGTAGCCCTGCTCACCCCCGTGGCCAAAGCATTTTTTACCGACACCGGGTTCGACAGTTGCGTGCTTGGGCAGCAAGTATTCGGCGGGCATGGCTATATCCGCGAATGGGGGCAAGAACAGTTAGTGCGCGACGTGCGCATCGCGCAAATTTACGAGGGCACCAACGGCATTCAGGCATTGGATCTGCTGGGGCGTAAAGTGATTGCGAATTCGGGCACAAGCTTGCGCGTGTTTACGGCCCAAGTTCGCGCCTTTGCCCAACAGCCTGACAAACCTTACGCCACACAGTTGCTGGAGACCGTGCAGCGGCTAGAAGACTTGAGTGACTGGCTGCAAGCACGAGCCAAGCTCAACCCCAATGAAATCGGTGCGGCCTCGGTGGAGTATCTGCATCTGTTTGGTTATGTGGCATACGCTTATTTGTGGGCACGCATGGCCGATGTGGCGCAACGTTCGCTAGACGCTGATCCTGACTTTTACAGGGCCAAGCTGGCAACGGCCTCGTTTTACTTCGCCCGCTTGCTACCTCGAACCTTAAGCCTGGAGCAGTCGATTCGTGCCGGTAGCGAACCGTTGTTTGAGCTAGATGCCACGCATTTTTAAACCTTTCATAAAAACGGCGGCCTTTTGGGCCGCCGCGTAATCCACACACGCTATGCAGCCCGTTAAATACTCAGTGCATCCAGTACGAGTACCTCGCGATGCTCCAGCAAATCACCGACTGCTTCAGCCATCGCTCGATAATGCGGAGTGCTTTTATGGTGCTCAATCGCCTCCTTATTTGCCCAGCCTTCGATAAACACGAAGCGCTCTGGGTTGGCTTGGTCTACGTGCAAATCATAAAAATGACAACCTGCTTCGGCACGTGAGGGTTGCACGCAAGCCCGTAAGGCTTTCTCAAGTGCAGCGCCTTTGCCCGGCTTGGCGAGCAACGTGGCAACAATTTTTATTTCTTCAGACATTCGGGCTTCCTACAGGCTCGCGGCACTTTGCGATTTGAGCAATAAACGGGCAATTTCGTCTTTTACCAATAGTCGCTTCTCTTTGAGCTTCAATAACTGCTCATCCGAAACGCCAATTGCGTCGTTGGCCTCAGCCTTAACCACATCCTGGTCAGCCTGATCGTACTTTCTGAACAGCGCATCAAGATGATGATCTTGTTTGCGACGCTCGCTGGCGTTCTCTTTGCTGATACCCAAGTCCTGAAGCAGGTCATGTTTAACTGGCATATCTGCACCTCATTTACGCTTGCGTTAAAAAGTCAGGCTCTGATCGCAAGCCTGGTCGAAAAAAGGAGGCTTTGTCCTTGTACTCCCCTAAGCAATAGCACGCATTAACTCACTCAGAAAGCCAAGAGTGCTTTTAACCTTGGCCGGGGTAATTTTGTAAGGCGCGGGTCGCTGATTCGATGCAGCAGATCTGGCTTTAGCATCAGGAGTGCCAATTTAATGACTTGAGCCAGCAAAACAGCATTTTTTTGACAAATTAAGCTTTTTATCGTGGCTGATGCCCATTTCTCAGTGATAGGATGCTCAACATCCGACGTTTAAAGCGCCAACACAGTTGATACCTGAGGTGGAACAGAACAAGGAAGAGATTGAAATATCGCCTATGCTCTTTCAGTAACGCCTGAAATGTCATTTGTTTGACGTCAGATTGCGGGCACACCACCAATGCCAGCCCATCTGACTACCTGCAAAGTAGGGCTGCACTTGAGCGTATTGGATATTTTTAACCCCTAAGTATCCCAGGAGGGACGTTTCGCTTGGCTCATATCACTTTGGCCATCCACGGATTGCTCGACCAACAAATTGTGTTACGTGCAGGCGGCTTGTATTGGGTTACGGTCGACCAAGCTGCTGACGCAAAACTGCTCGCTAACCAGTTTATTGAAGCGATTCCAGAGCGTGTGCCCGCCACGCTGATCTCTTGTGCGAACACCCCGCAAAGCCTCATCAGCCGCCTTGCTCCTGACCGCGGCCCTGCAAAACTGCGTCTTTACGAAATCCCCAAGCGCGTTGTCAGATCGGCTCTGGAAACCCTGACACGGGAACTGAGTCGGGCCGGTGTTGCCCCCTCCAGCCAGATTTTGTTGGTATTGCCAACTGATAGCTGGGGCGACGCCGCTACCGCTAAACATCTGCAACGCTGGTGCGAGCGGATGCGCGTCTGGTTAGCCGAGCGCCAAGCAACCCTGCTGGTGATCGCACACGGCGAAGCCCTGCCCTTGCATCCCGAGTTATTGCAGCTCAACGAAACCCTTTCCGGCTTGAGTCGGCTGTACCGCCATAACGGGGATATTCGTTATCAACTGCATTTTTGGCACAACGAGTTGGGGGTGACGGCCGGGCAGGAGTTCAAGCTATCGGTGCAGAGCCAAGGGTTGACCTTGATCCCGAAAACAACGGTGGATACCCAGCCGCGAGTCGCTGACGACCAGCATGTGTACCTGGCTGAGCGCTCGGTACTTGAGGGCTCGCCTTCTTTATCCAAACATTGGTATTTGTTTGAAAACCGTCAGGCGTTACTCGAAGAGGCACAATCCGCTCATGCCGCGACCGTCGTGGTGGGCATCGACAACAGCTATCAATTGCTTGAGCTTGCGCAGCAGCTGCACGACTTACGTGAAAAATGCGGCCCGGCACTGAAAATCGTAGTGCGCGAAATGGAGCCTGCCGTGCGCTATCGCGATGAGCGTTTGTTGCTGGCCTGTGGCGCCAACCTGATTGTGCCTGATGGCACTCTGCTCTCACGTTTTTTGAGCATGATTGAAAGTGTTCAAGGCCAGCTCTGGCAATACAGCCAAAACAGTGACTTTGAAACCCTATTGCAGCGCCAGCGTCCGCCGCAAGTGCGTGGGCTGGTCAGCCCTCAAGTGTTCTTCGACACCCTTGAGCAGGTTTACAACGACAGCTCGGGCGAAGTGACTCATCAGTTGCTCAAGTTTCAACCGGTTCAAGGGCTCAGTGACGAGTTGTACTTAAACCAAATGTGCCTGCGCCGCTTTGGAGATATCGCCTGTCTGGTCAACGGTGAACTGTATTTGTTCTTGTTTGCTTGCCGTGCCGATGGGCTTGAACCTGCGCTGGGCAATATTTGCCGCCTGCCTTGGCGAGACTTATTCAGTCATCGGCAAATACTGTCAGGTTTGAGCGACTTATCTGAAGACGCCTTCATGCACGCACTGCCTGCCCCCCAGCATTTGCACATTCCGATTGAGCACACCGTCACCGAACCGCTGACCCCAGGCAATCACCCTCCGTTAACACCGCAAAGAATCACTTTGCCTGTCAGTGAGCTCACAACATGACGTTCATGAAGTTGCTTGATCTCATTGTCATCACCAGTGTGGTGAGCATTCTATTAACCCTGTTCTCGCGGCGTTTACGGGTGCGTTTGAAGATTCACTTCGAACAATACCTGCGACCGCGTTATATGAAATCACGCGGTGTTCGACGCCGTGCGCCTGCCAGTTCGTCTCAGAGAGCACCTGATGAGTCTGTTTAAGTCTCCCTCCTCCGCGCGGCAAATTTCCGGTCCATGGAAAGGCCTGGGGGCTTGGAATTTGTATTTTCTTGCCAAGTTTTTGTTGGCCTGGACCGGCCACTTAAATTTGCAGGTGCTGCCTAACGTGATCTTCGCGGTGGTGTTGCTGATTCCCATTGCACACCCGATGGTACGTCGCGCCCGGACACTGTTGGCAATCCCGGTGGCCATCGCGCTGCTGTACCAGGACACTTGGTTTCCGCCGTTCAGCCGTTTGCTTGCGCAGCCCGGTGTACTGGACTTCTCAGTGGACTACATCATTGAGTTGCTCGGTCGCTTCATTGACTGGCAGGTCTGCGCCATGTTGCTGGTGTTGATGGTCGGTTACCTGTTTTTCAATCAATGGCTGCGCCTGACCACGTTTACGCTGCTCGGGCTGTGCTGGTTAAGTGTGGGCAATCTGCAATGGCTGGTGCCGCAAGTCGCTGAACAGCCGGTGGCCAATGCCATGTCGGGCACGGCAACGCCAACGCCAACGCCAACGACTGTCGGCGCAGAGCCAGACGACGAAACGCTTAATGCCTATCTCGACACGTTTTACAAGAACGAAGCGCAGCGTAAGGTTGAGTTCAAGGAACCAGACGTCAAGCCTCCGCCATTTGACTTGCTGGTGATTAACATCTGCTCGATGGCGTGGGATGACTTGGAAGAAGTTGGTCTGCGCGACAATTCACTGCTCAGCCAAATGGACGTGATTTTTGACAACTTCAACTCGGCCACTGCTTACAGCGGCCCTGCGGCCATTCGCTTGCTGCGGGCAAGTTGCGGGCAGACGTCCCATGCGCAGTTGTACAAGAGCACCGCAGACCAATGCCTATTGTTTGATGACCTGCGCAAGCTCGGCTTTTCTGATGAGTTGATGCTCAACCACACCGGTGAGTTTGACGGGTTTCTTCAAGAAGTCCGCGAACAAGGTGAGCTCCCGCCGCCCGCACTGGGTGTCAACCCTGGCGTGCCACGGGCTTATGTCAGCTTCGACGGCTCACCGATCTGGCGTGACCGTGATGTATTGAGCAAGTGGTGGCAACACCGCTTGGCCGAAGACAAGCCGAATATGGCGCTGTTTTACAACACCACCACCCTGCATGACGGCAACCGCCAAGTGCAAGCGGATGGTGGCACCCAGCGCGCCGATTACAGCAGCCGGGCGCAAGTGTTGCTGGATGACCTGAATGCCTTCCTCAAAGAGCTGCAAAAAAGTGGGCGCCGCGTCGTGGTGGCCATCGTGCCTGAACATGGCGCAGCCCTGCACGGCGACCGCATGCAGATTTCCGGCATGCGTGAGATCCCTAGCGATTCCATTACTCACGTGCCGGTGGGCATCAAACTGATCAATATGGGTGACAGCGGGCAAACCGCGCCGCTGCACATCACTCAACCAAGCAGCTACTTGGCGGTCGCAGAGATCATTGCGCGTCTGTATGCCGACCCGGCGCTGGGCCAAGGTAAAACCGTTGATTGGTCAGCACTGTTGGCCAACTTGCCACAAACGCAAAAAGTGTCGGAAAACTCGGGAACCGTTGTATTGGATTACAACGGCAAACCCTATGTACGAATCAAGGAGGACGGCGG
This sequence comes from Pseudomonas sp. E315, assembly GCF_055406205.1. Lineage (NCBI taxonomy): Bacteria > Pseudomonadati > Pseudomonadota > Gammaproteobacteria > Pseudomonadales > Pseudomonadaceae > Pseudomonas > Pseudomonas sp. E315. The sequence continues at coordinate 20,123 of NZ_JBUZPJ010000012.1, forward strand.
ATGGCTACCTTACCCACAGCGCTTCAAATAAGTGCCGATGTCCTCTCGCGTAATGAGCGGTCAGATGATATTGCGCGGCTCAAGTCGATGATGAATCTGCCTGAGCTGGGGTATATCGATGTGTCCGCACAAATGGAGTTGCTCCAGGCCTTTGAGCGCTGGCCGCTACTGGCGCATCTGGAAGCGCAGCGCACACCGCAAGCACCTGAAGTTCAGCCACTGGACTTGCGAAAGCACTCGGAGAAAACTCAGTGACTGCGTTGAGCCTGCGAGGTATCCGTGGCGGGGGCGGCACCAGTTCAACGCTGGCCGCCTTGGGTTATGCCCTGCATACGCTGGGGCAAAAAGTGCTCGTGGTGGACATGTGCCCGGAAAACGCCCTCGGCTTGCACTTCAATCTTGACCTTGCGCCTTCCGGTGGTTGGGCGCGGGCTACGCTGGACCAACATCTTTGGCAGCAACAGGCATGGTCTGTGTTACCGGGCTTAAGCGTGTTGCCATATGGGCAGTTGGACATGGCAGAGCACAGTCAGCTGGACGCTCTGCTGCTCGCCAGCTCACAGTTGTGGAGCAAGCGGCAGGCCAGCTTGGCTGACGCTTATGACTGGGTGTTGTTTGACCTGCCGCAACGCTTGCAGGGGCATGCCACAAACCCGCGTTGCGATCTGTCGATCACAGTGATCAATGCCGACGCTGCTTGCCACGTACTGTTGCAACCTCAACTCACGCGCTCTGCGCTGATGATGGTTAATCGCTACGACCCCGGCATTAATTTACAACGTGATTTGGCACTCATTTGGCAGCACCGCTATGCAAGCTCATTGGTGCCAATCAGTCTGCATGCCGACGAAGCGATGGGAGAAGCCTTGGCCTGTCGTGAACCTGTGGGTCGCTACGCGCCGGGCAGCCTGATTGCTCAAGACATCATCAGTCTGGCCAGTTGGTGCCTGTTACGGGCCAGGAGGCTCGAATGATCGGCCGCTGGTTTCCTTATACGTACTTGCGCCGAGAGCAAAATTGCACGCGCTTTACAGCCTTCACCCTGGCGTTAATGCAAGCGCTGGGTTGGGTGTTTTTGCGCCTTGAATCTGCGAACTGGCAGGCACTGCGTGAGCAACACCGACGCTGGTATCCTCACTTGGCTGACAAACGCCCCACCATCGGCGATCCATTGCGTTATGCCATTCAGACGGTTTGGCTGCTGTTTGTGCAGCCAATCGACCACAACTTGGTTCGCCGCCAACGCGCTCGACGCCGCGTAAAGACGCAGCTACAGACTTATTTGCGGATATTGCAAAAGCCCTGGAATGTGCTGTCGGATGCCTTCGAGCGGTTGCCCAGCGCCATTGGTCCTCAGGTCAGCAAGGGCTCCCATTGGTGGGACGCCATGCGCCAACCCACACGCAAGATGCTGTATATCGCCATCGGCGTGATTGTGGTGGTGTTAACCCTGATTTGCGTGACCGAGCCTTTTGGCTATTTGGCGCAGTTGGTGTTTGTGGTGCTGTTGTGGGTGATCGCAATGCTGGTACGGCGTATGCCGGGCCGCTTCCCCACGCTGTTGTTGATATCGCTCTCGATCATCGTGTCATGCCGTTACCTGTGGTGGCGCTACACCTCGACATTGAACTGGAACGACACGCTGGATTTGGTGTGCGGGATGATTCTGCTGGCGGCCGAGACCTATTCCTGGCTGATCCTGATTTTGGGTTACATCCAGACCTCGTGGCCGCTTAATCGCCAGCCAGCGCAGTTGCCCGCTGACCCGCGTGAATGGCCGGTGGTCGATCTGCTGATTCCCACCTACAACGAAGAGCTGTCCGTTACCCGTGGCACGGTTTACGCCGCATTAGGCATTGACTGGCCCAGGGACAAATTGCGTATTCACTTGCTCGATGACGGCAACCGGCCCAGCTTCAAGGCTTTCGCCGATGAGGCAGGCATCAACTACATCGCCCGCACCGATAATCGCCATGCCAAGGCTGGCAACCTGAATCATGCGCTGACACAAATCGATGGCGAACTGGTGGCGATCTTTGACTGCGATCACATGCCTGTACGCTCTTTTCTGCAATTGACTGTGGGCTGGTTCCTGCGTGACCCCAAGTTGGCGCTGGTACAAACCCCGCACCACTTCTTGTCGCCGGACCCGTTCGAGCGCAACCTTGGCACGTTCCGTAACCGACCCAACGAGGGCGAGCTGTTCTATGGCTTGGTGCAAGACGGCAACGACATGTGGAACGCAGCGTTCTTCTGCGGCTCTTGCGCCATTGTGCGACGTACTGCGATTGATGACATAGGCGGCTTCGCCGTCGAGACCGTGACCGAAGATGCACATACCGCATTGCGCTTGCATCGGCACGGCTGGAATTCGGCCTACTTGCGGATTCCGCAAGCGGCGGGCTTAGCCACCGAAAGCCTGTCTGCCCACATCGGTCAGAGGATTCGCTGGGCTCGCGGCATGGTGCAGATCTTCCGTACTGACAATCCGCTGATGGGCAAAGGGCTGACGATTTTTCAGCGCATCTGCTACGCCAACGCCATGCTGCACTTTTTGGTGGGCTTACCGCGGATAATCTTCCTCACAGCACCGTTGGCGTTCCTGTTGCTGCACGCTTACATCATCTATGCCCCGGCGGTGATGATTCTGCTGTACGTGTTACCTCACATGATCCACGCCAGTTTGACCAACTCCCGGATGCAAGGCGCTTATCGCCAAACATTCTGGGGTGAGGTGTATGAAACCGTTTTGGCCTGGTACATCGCACGCCCCACCACCGTAGCCTTGTTCAGCCCTTCACGGGGTAAGTTCAACGTCACGGCCAAGGGCGGCATGATGGAGCAAAACCAGTTTGACTGGCAGACCGCTCGCCCTTATCTGGTGTTGTCACTGCTCAACGTGTTGGGTTTGGGTTTTGCCGTATGGCGCCTGTTTACAGGGCCTAAAGACGAAATCCTCACCATCTTGGTCAGCGTGTTGTGGGTCATTTATAACCTGCTGATTATCGGCGCGGCCGTCGCGGTGGCGGCTGAAGTGCGCCAGGTACGTCAGACGCATCGCGTGCAAACCCGTCTGCCGGGCGCCATCAAGTTGCTCGATGGTCACCGCTACCCTTGTGAATTGGTGGACTACTCCGATGGCGGGGTCGGTCTGATGTTGGGTCAAGCCTTGCAATTACCTGTTGGCACACCTGTGTCGCTGGTGCTTCAACGTGGTACCCGCGAGTTTGTCTTCACTGGCACCCTGACCCGCTCCCACGAGCTGTTTATGGGCTTGAATTTTTCCAAGTTGTCGCCCGAGCAAAAGGTCGAGTTTGTGCAATGCACCTTTGGCCGCGCCGATGCCTGGCTGGATCACAACAGCGGATTCGAAGCCGATAAGCCGATCCAGAGCCTTAGCGAAATCCTCGCATTGGGCGTCAAAGGTTATTACCGCTTGTATGAATACCTGCCTGCTTGGGTACGTCATGTTGCACGCCCGTTCATGCGAATTCTTCAGTGGCTGGGCAGCTTTTTGCCGCGCATGCCCAAAGCGTCCACCCCTCTTATTTCCCGGCCAGTGAGCAGATCATGAGTCGTTTCGCTAAAAAAACAGTATTTGCCAGCCTTGCGCTGATGACCTTTGCCACACAGCTGATGGCGGCTCCCCTGCCCTTGCCGAGCAATACGCCGGTGTCGCTGCCAACATCGGTGCCCGAGCAAACCACCGAGTCTCTGCCAAGTTGGACCGTTACTCGCACATTTGAGCAACTGGGCCGCAACGCTGACACGTTGCTGTTGGGGATCAATAGCGCAGAGCAAGTGGAATTCAGCCTGCGCCGCGATCGCATTGCCAGCGATGCGCACTTGCAGCTGGAGTACACCGCCTCGCCTTCGTTGATTCCAACCATTTCGCACTTGCGCGTGTACCTCAATGACGTGCTGATGGGCGTCTTGCCGATCGAGAAAGACCAGCTTGGGCGTAAAACCACCCAGCAAATGGCCCTTGATCCGCGCCTGATTTCAGACTTCAACCGCGTGCGTCTGGAGTTCATTGGCCACTACACCGACATGTGCGAAGACCCGGCCAACAACACGTTGTGGGTAAACATCAGCCGTGCCAGCAGCGTTACTCTGCAGGAACAGGCCTTGAGCCTGAAAAATGATCTGGCGTTCTTCCCGCTGCCGTTTTTTGACCCCCGTAACACCGGCAAGCTGGAGCTGCCGTTCGTGTTTGCCGCCAATCCCACTTTGGGTGAGCAAAAAGCCGCTGCCATTCTTGCTTCCTACTTTGGTAGCCAGTCCAACTGGCGCGGAGCTGAGTTCCCGGTACTGTTCGACGCCTTGCCGAGCGTACAAAACAAAGAAGCGACTCAGCCGACCATCGTCTTCGCCACCAACGATCACCGCCCAGCGTTCATGAGCGACTTGGAGAAGTTCCCAGCGGTGACTGCGCCCGTGGTCGAGCTGATAAACCATCCAAATGCGCCCTACAGCAAAATTTTGCTGGTAATGGGCCGTAACGAAGAAGACCTGACCACTGCTGCTAAAGCGCTGGCGTTGGGCGGCAATTTGCTGCGAGGTTCACGCGCCACCATCGACAAGGTTGAAGAGCTGCAACCCCGTAAGCCATACGACGCGCCAGCCTGGATGCGCACAGACCGGCCCGTGCGTTTTGCAGAGTTGATGAGCTACCCGCAGCAACTACAAGTCAGCGGCCTGCAACCACGGCCCATTACGTTGGACGTGAACTTACCGCCCGACTTGTTTGTGTGGCGCAACCAAGGTATCCCGCTGCGCACTCAATACCGCTACACCGCACCGACGGCTAACGATGATTCGCGTCTGAATATCAGCCTCAACGACCAATTCATCACCAGCCTGCCGCTGCAACGCAAAAACACCAGCAATCTGGAGGAGCTGCGTTTGGCCGTGCTGTCTAACGACTCGGCCAATGCCAACGACAAGTTGATTGTGCCGTCGCTGAAAATTGGCGACCGTAACCGCCTGCGTTTTGACTTCAACTTTGCCAGCACCGTCGGTAGCGCTCAGCGTGATCGTTGCCAGACCATCCTGCCGGCCAACACTCAGGCGATCATCGACGAAGACTCCACCATTGACCTGTCGGGTTATCACCACTACATCAGCATGCCTGACCTAAAGGCCTTCGCCCGCAGTGGTTTCCCATTCAGCCGCATGGCTGATATGTCGGAGTCCATCGTGGTGGTTGCGCCAAACATGTCGCCGACCCAAATCAGCACCCTGCTTGAAGCCGTCGCGGGTATTTCCGCTCGCACCGGCTACCCAGCGTTTGGCGTGCGTTTGAGCAATGACTGGGACAAAGCCTCCAAAGAAGATGCCGACGTGCTGTTGCTAGGCCAGATCGCACCAGATCTGCGCGACAACCCAGACCTGAGCGTATTGCTGCAACGCCAACACGACATGCTTGTTCAGCCCCACAGCAACACCGGCGTACACCCCAGTGATCGCCGTGGGCCATCCACTGATGCGCGCACTCAACCTGCCAGCCGGGTAGAAGTTACTGCGCAAGCGCCAATTGCCGCTATTTTGGGCATGCAGTCGCCGCATCATAACCAGCGCAGCATCGTCGCCTTGCTAGGCAATGACGACGCCGACTATGGGTTATTGCGTGAAACCTTGGGTGACACCGGCAAGTTGGACGCAGTGGCGGGCTCTGTCTCATTGATTCGAAGCAGCGGTGTGTACAGCCAAATGGTGGGCGATACCTATTTCGTCGGTAACCTGCCGTGGTGGTTGTTGCTGTGGTATCAACTCTCAGAACACCCGGTACTGTTGGCTGTGCTGGCGGTTATCAGTGTGTTGCTCAGTGCTTTCTTGTTGTGGCGTGCATTGAGCTGGGCGGCCCATCGTCGTCTGAACAAGGACGAATAAGCGATGAAACGGATTGCGGCCCTCGCCCTGACGTTGACCCTTGGTTTGCCCTGCCTGGCGAGCGCCGCAAGCTGCAACTGGCCCGCCTGGGACAGTTACAAGAACGCCATGATGACCCGTGACGGGCGCATCATTGACCGCTCTTCACCGGAGTTGATCACGACTTCCGAAGGCCAGAGTTACGGATTGTTTTTTGCCTTGCTTGGCAATGACCCGGACAGTTTCGCCACATTGTTGAACTGGACCCGAAACAACTTGGCCGAAGGCAGCCTTGAGGCTCATTTGCCCGCCTGGCTTTGGGGCAAATCAAAAGCGGGAAAATGGCAGATCCTTGACACCAACAATGCCACCGACGCTGATTTGTGGATCGCCTACACCCTGCTCGAAGCAGGACGTTTGTGGGGTAAACCTGAGTATTCGGCGCTGGGGCAAAACATGCTCTGGCGCAGCGCCGCCCAGAGCCTGCGCAAACTGCCAAAACTGGGCTTGATGCTGTTGCCCGGGGATGTAGGATTTGACAGCCCCGACGGTTGGCGCTTAAACCCCAGCTACTTGCCGCCGCAACTGTTGGCCCGCTTTGCGAAAATCTCACCTGTTTGGGCTGAAGTCGCCAGCAACCAACAGCGCATGCTGATCGAGGGCTCGCCCAAAGGGTTTGCCCCCGACTGGTTGCTCTGGAAGGCCGGTACGGGTTGGGCGCCTGACGCCAAAGAAGGCAGTGCAGGTGACTATGACGCCATCCGGGTGTACCTGTGGGTCGGGATGTTGGCGCACGACGCGGCTAATCGCCAAACCCTGCAAAAACACTTTATGCCTATGGTTGCACTGACCCAAACCTTGGGATATCCGCCGGAAAGTGTTGATGCCCAGACCGCTCAGTACACCGGCAAAGGCCCGGCAGGTTTTTCTGCGGCTATGCTGCCATTGCTGACCAGCACAGACTCGCCCGCCAAGTTGGTGCAACAGACCCGGGTGCAGCAAGATCCCCCCGCCCCTGATGCTTACTACAACCAGTCACTGCTGTTATTTGGCCAAGGCTGGGATGAACAACGCTATCGCTTTGACAAGGATGGACAGCTTTTACCGGCCTGGACTGACACATGCAAAAACTAAAGACATGGGCATTCGTGCTCAGTGGTTTGTCCACTGCCGCCTTTGCGCAACCGAGCAGCGTACAAGAGCAACAGCAATGGTTACTGGAGCAGGTGCGTGTTGGCGAGGCCATGTACCGCGAAGATTTGGTGCGGGACTCATTGGCCCGGCTTGAACTGATCGCCCCTGATGACCCGCAAGCGCTGGTGGCGTCAATTCGCCAAGCGCTGCTGGAGAAAAAACTGGAGGTTGCTCAAGAACGTTTTGCGCACTTGCAACAATTAGCGCCCAACTCGGCTGCGTTTCGTCAGGCGCAAAGCCTGATGAAGTTGCAAGACCCAGAGAGTCAAAAAGCCTTGCAACAAGCGCGCTTGTTTGCAGCTGCGGGCCGCCCTGAAGAATCGGCAGCTATTTTTGAACAATTATTCGGCGATGCACCACCCAACTTTGCCATCGCACTGGAATACCTGCGAATTCGCAGCAATATCCCCGGTCAGCGCCCCAAGGTGATCGATCAACTGCGCCAGTTGGATGGCCAATATCCAGGCAATGCGGGCCTTCGCCAAACATTGGCTGATCTGTTGTTCCGAGAAAAGCGTGCCCCTGAAGCGCTGGTCGTTTTAGAACAACTGTCTACCGACCCGCAAGCCAGCAATGCCGCTGCTGACCGCGAATATGAATACCTCAATACATTGCCGGTCGATCGCCAGACCTTGCTGGCATGGCAAGCATTCGTGAAACGCTACCCGGCGTCACCGACTGTGATTGAAGCCAACAAGAACTTACAAACCCAACAGCGATTATTGGCTGATCCTGCTTGGGTGGCCGGGGCGCAAGGCAAGCAGATGATTGAGCAATCGCGCACCCCAGTGGTTGCCGAAGGTTTGTTACGCCGTGCGCTCAAACATTACCCCGACGACCCAAGCCTTTATGGTGCGCTGGGCCTGGCCCTGCTTCGACAGAGCCGCTATGAAGAGGCCAACGCCACTTTTATAACAGCGCGCAACAAAGAGCAGGACACGTCCTATATGAGTCAGTGGCAAGACCTGATGGATGCCAGCCACTACTTGATGCTAATCAGCCAGGGTGAAAAGGCCCTGGACCGCAAAGACTTCGCCACTGCGCGCAAAGCGTTTCAGCAGGCGCGCACAGCCAAGCCTAACGATGCTGATGCGCTGATTGGTCTTGCCGGGGTTGCCCGAGGTGAGCTTAACGATATCCAGGCTGAAGCCTTGCTGTTGCAAGCGCGCAAACTCGAGCCCGGCAATGCCAGCGCAGTGCGGGCATTGGTGCGTTTGTACACCGCCCAGTCTGCTGAAAAGGCCAAGGCCTTCCTCGACAGCCTGCCCGCCTCCAGCCAAAAAGAATTCGCAGGCCTGCGCCAAACAATGGTGCTTGATGAGCTTAATCAACAGGCAGATGCCGCAACAGCCCGTAAAGACTGGCCGCAGGTGGTTAGCCTGTTGAGTAAAATCCGCAACATCACACCTGACGAGCCCTGGTTGACCTACCGCTTGGCCAATGCTCAACGTGAAATCAATCAGCCCGGCCCGGCTGACGACAGCTTTAAACAGTTGATGGCCCGCCAAGGGCAAAACCCGGAAGCGCTTTATGCCTATGGGTTGTACCTGTCGAGCACTGGCCGTGATGCCAGTGCATTGAGCACACTGGAGCGTCTGCCCGAAGCGCAATGGAGTGACTCCATGCGTGAGTTGGGCGCGCGATTACAGCGAAACGTCTTGGTTGCTCGCGCTGAAAGTCTGCGTACTGCCGGGCAAGAACAAGCCGCCATTGCATTGCTGATGCAAAACCCAAGCAACGAAGACCTGATGACTGTTGCAGGTTGGGCGCAGGAACGCGGCGACTATCGTCAAGCGCAAAACCTATACAGCCAAGTGCTACTAAAAGAGCCGAACAACACAGATGCGCGCTTGGGCCAAATCGAAACCCTGATTGCCAGCAAACAGCTTGTGCCTGCTCGTCAGCAACTGACGCAACTTCAACCTGCGCCTGACTCTGCACTGACGCCTTCACAGCAACGCCGTGTGGCCAACGCTTGGTCAGAACTTGGCGAGCCTGAAAAGGCCAGTGCGATGTTTGCTGAACTGCTCAAGACACCACAAGCCGACCCATTGATGTACCGTGATGCAGCACGTTTGATTTCCGCCAAGCAGCCGCAACAAGCTCTGGACTACTACGCCAAAAGCATGGCTGGGCAAGGGTTGATCACCCCTGAGCAGGCCAGCCCCCGTGACAACCGCGCCATGACTTTGGCCAGCCGGGCTAAAGACAATGACGACTGGATGGCAAGCAGTTTACGCAGTGATGTGGATGAGTTGTACCAGCGACAAAACCCTACCCTGCATCTGTACACCGACTACGGCTGGCGTTCGGATGACGCATCCAAAGGCACCTCCGATACCGATACCCGCACACGCATTTTGCAATTGGACTTACCGATTGCGGATGGCAAAGGTTGGGTGCGGGCTGAACAACTGAACATGAATGCCGGGGATTTTGAGACCAATGACGACGGGCGAGTGACTGAAGCCTATGGCACCTGCCAAGTGGGTCAAAGTAAGGATGGCGATACAAGGGGCTGCGCTGAAAGTTCGCAATCGGCGAAAGGCACAATGATGGCTCTGGGTTGGAAGAATTCACAGTGGGAAATTGACTTTGGCCGTACACCGGACACTTTCAAAGTGCCTAATTGGCTCGGCGGCATTGCTTACAGTGACAAAATCGGCTCATTGGGCTGGACACTGACGGGCTCGCGTCGGCCATTAAGCAACTCGATCGTTTCGTATGCCGGTGCTAAAGATCAGTTGACTGGCACCACTTGGGGGGGCGTTACCTCTAACGGCCTCACCTTGGGCCTGAGCCACGATGAGGGTGGCAAGGACGGTGTATGGGCCAGTTTCGGTCAACATTGGCTGCGAGGGCAGAATGTCGAAAATAACCATAAATCAACAGCGATGGCGGGCTATTACTACCGCCTTGTTGAGCGGGCCAACCATCGCCTGCGTACTGGGTTGACCGTTATGTACTGGGGCTATGACAGGGATTTAAGCGAATACACCCTCGGCCAAGGTGGTTACTACAGTCCCCAGCGCTACTACTCGATTGGGGTGCCAGTCAATTACGCGTGGCGCAGTGATAACTGGTCGTTGTCAGTGGAAAGCTCTGTGAGCTGGTCGAAGGCCAAAACCTCTAGCAGCAACCTGTACCCTTTGGACAACTCAAAACAAAAGCTCGACGAAATACTGGGTGAAAACGGCTATGACGTCATCGCAAATCCTGTTCTGGAGAAAGATGGCGGCAGCAGTAGTGGTATTGGTTACCGCGTGCAGGGGTTGGCTGAACGCAGATTGACCGAAAACTGGGTATTAGGTGCAGGCGTGCTTTATCAGCACAGCGATGACTACGCGCCCAGCCGGGCCTTGATGTACCTGCGTTACACCTTTGACGTGTGGAAAGGTAACTTGCCGGTACCCGTGCAGCCGTTGGTGCCTTACGCTGATTTCCGCTAGTTGATCGTGCCTACCTATTAATAATGCTCAGTAGATACCCGGCACAAGCCGGGTTATCTAGCAAGCAAGTACATGGAGGCTTGTTGGATCAGTTCTACGACACAAGTTCTTTGTGCATTAAGTGCTGATAAATATTTTTTCTTCGCTGGCCCAAGACCAATCGATTAACCGGGTGGTTAAGCCAGCGTTCCAACTGATCGCATTCAAGTGGCTTTTTGAGGCGTTTTTCTGCATTTTCGCGTGCTTTTTCCCACCATACGGGTGTGCAAGCCTGATCAAACGGGTTGGGATGAGGGTAGCAACCGTAGAGGATCTCGCGCATAAACTGGCGTTGCTGTTGGGGCAAGGCGAGTGTCACCACTTTATAAAGCAAACGCTGCAAGGCTGGTGGGCGTGGCAAAAAAGCAGTTACCAGACGCGTTTCATCCAAAGCAAAACTGCACGTTGGGTCAGCTTCGTGCTTATCCAACCATGCTTTAATTTTGGCGCGAAACAACGCCTTGCGGCTCCAGTAGTGGTGGATCAAGTCCGGGCAGTCGCTTACTTCTAGCGTGCGATAGGCTGCCACGGACAAACAAAACTCTTCTAGTGTGTAAGTCCCCTGGGCCAAGGGGTACAACTCATCCATCAGGGCAATGGATTGGTCTAGAACAGAGGCATCGTCTTTGTGCAGCCCTATCACCCCAGAGTTCAGGAGTGGCATCTGGTCGTCCGCCAGTTGGCGCTGTTGCAGCACCTCGGCCAATGTTCGGTAGAGGCACGCTTGTTTGTTAGCTCCGTAAGTCATGCTCATGGCGTTACATAAAAGAGTACCGGGCTTGACGCGGCGGAACAGTTCAAGTGGCGAGCCGTGGAAAAAGGTATCGGTATCAATCAACAACGTTCGTTCAGACTCGCGTAGCACGTGTTGCATCACTACGTGCTTTGCACGGAAGTGGTAGCCGTGCGGCTCAATCCAGCGTTGGCGCGTGCACTCGTCAAACTCACGCACCCGTACCGGCAAATTACGGTAAGGGGTCGGGTTGTCGGTGAACACCTGAATATCGAGCGCCTCGCCAGGCGTTGTACGCAAGCCTGCCAGCGCGCTGGCGATACTAAATAGCGCTTCTTGATGGTAGGTCGTAGCGCCATAAACTAAATAGACAAGTTGTGGCCGCGGTGTTGGACAAGAGATTGACATCTACTGCTAGTTTTCCGATCAAGTGGCATGTAAAAGAGGCCTTGGTATTCACCCAAAACACTCTTTTGAATGTGTTGTTATTGTTGATATTGCAGTTTTCGATTGTTTCAGGCGCTAAAACCAGAATTAAGCCGCGCAGTATATCGATGGCGAACTCCGGCATCCCTTGTTGTAATAAATGCTCACATATTTGTTATGCCAGCGTGCTGATGAATGGATTGGCAGCCGGTTTGTACCCTGCGCAGTTTCGGTCCAATGACGACTTCCCGATGCTGTTGCTTTGTACTGTTAATTCGACGATACCTTTTCACTGACTGGAGTGAGGCCGCGGGAGCCGTTGAACAGATCGATCGAGAGGTGCTTGAATTTACTGCTCAGTGTCATGCTTGCTACGAGGTAGTAAGCGTGCCTGGCCGAAGACAATCAAGTTTTGGGCCGCGCCTTCAGAACTTTAAGCTCAATGCCTCATCTATAGTGCTAGATGCCACTGAAGTGGTGGCTGGTCGGTTTCTACCCATAGAGGTAAATATAATGCGCATTACATTGGCTGTTCTTGCTCTGAGTGTGTTGGTTGCACAGGGCGCTATGGCCGCTGGAGATGGCACCTCTGCCGTCGGAGGCGGGGTTGGTGGCGTGTTGGGTAACATTGTTGGTCAGCAATTAGGTGGTTCTACGGGTGCCGCAGTGGGTGCCGGTGTTGGCGGTGCCGCAGGTAGCGCAATGGGTGCGCCCAAGGGCAATAAAACCGAAGCAGCCATAGGTGGCGGGCTTGGGTCCGCTGGCGGTTCGGTCATCGGTAACAAACTGGGAGGTACCACCGGATCTACCATTGGTGCAGGTCTTGGAGGTGCCGCCGGTGGTGCTGTGGGTAATAACCTTGCAGACGATGGCAGCAAACATAGCTCGGGCGGCAAGCATAAAAAGAGTAAGCATAAGAATAAACACCGCCGATAGACCGGTTTAAACCTATGTGGCAGCCCTTATTGGGCTGCTCATTGCACATCAGCGCGAATGACTGAATAAACGCGTGTATTACGCAATTTACCTTGAGCATTGTTTCGATCTTGTCTTAGGGTGCCTTCGAATTCAAAACCAGCTCGTTCGGCCAGTCGTTGACTCGCAAGATTTCGTTCATCCGTGGTCAGAAATACACGATTTGCATGCAAAGTCTTCATTGCATATTGCACCAATGCCTCTACTGCTTCAGTGATTAATCCGTCTCCAAGGCAATTAGTTCTCCCCCAGTAGCCGAGCTCAAAACGTCGCAAACCCCAGTGAACATAATGCAAGCCTCCGCCGCCTACTAATTTGCCGCTGGATTTAAGAATAAAAAACGCCATCAAATCTTCATTCATCAGAAACCGTGCGTAACCCTGACGGCACGATAACTCTGATTCATCTGCACTGGGGATGGGAGTTACCCACGCTAGCCAGTCTTTGAGGTGCTCTATAGACTCAACAATTGCTTGATTAAACATTACGCCATCACCAGGCTTGGCGACGCGAATCAGAAGGCGCTCAGTATGGATTTCTTCTGGGAGCTAATTGCGCGTGCACTGGGCAGGCAAGGCTTACCGATCGTCAGATTCGCGGGCACCTTAGGGCCTGGCATACGCGGCCTTCCTGCTGGATCAGAGCGCAATGAGTCCCTCATGGCGATAAAGCTGAACACCGTGCTAACCGTGAAATGGAGCACACCTTATTGCTGAACGTTAGCCCTGCGCACAAGAGCAATGCGTTGGCCCCGCAGACCTGCATGTCGCACAAGCATGCCGAGCAAGCGCTTCTCGCTCTATCGTTACGCGAGCGACCCCAGTACAATTGCCGCCATACATACGCGACCCTTTGCCTGATGACAGGAATAAATCCTGCTTTCATCGCAAATCAATTTGGGCATAGCGTGCAAATGCTGCTGTCCACCTATGCCAGATGGATCAGTTCCGCGTCTGACTGGAATGAAATATCCAAGTTCGAGATGTCGGAAATGGGTACTAAATAGGTACTGGCGCACCCCACGTAACTCTGTAACCCCCGCAGGATAACCCTTTGATCTCTACAGCTAACATCACGATGCAGTTCGGCGCAAAGCCGCTATTCGAGAACGTTTCAGTAAAATTTGGCGCAGGTAACCGCTATGGTTTGATTGGCGCCAACGGTTGCGGCAAGTCAACCTTCATGAAAATCCTCGGTGCTGATCTCGACCCGTCCGGCGGCCAGGTCATGCTTGAGCCGAACGTACGTCTGGGTAAGCTGCGTCAGGACCAGTTCGCTTACGAACAATTCACTGTGATCGACACAGTGATCATGGGCCACGAAGAGCTGTGGAAGGTCAAGGCTGAGCGTGATCGTATCTATTCGCTCCCAGAAATGACTGAAGCAGACGGTATGGCCGTCGCAGAACTCGAAACCGAGTTCGCCGAAATGGACGGTTATACCGCTGAATCCCGCGCCGGCGAACTGCTGTTAGGCCTGGGTATCGGTATTGAACAGCACAACGGCCCGATGAGCGAAGTCTCGCCAGGCTGGAAGTTGCGAGTGCTGTTGGCTCAGGCACTGTTCTCTGATCCCGAAGTGCTGTTGCTCGACGAACCGACCAACCACTTGGATATCAACACTATCCGCTGGCTGGAAAACGTGCTGACTCAGCGCAACAGCCTGATGATCATCATCTCTCACGATAGACACTTCCTGAACAGCGTCTGCACCCACATGGCTGACCTGGACTACGGCGAGCTTCGCCTGTTCCCGGGCAACTATGACGAGTACATGACAGTCGCGACCCAATCGCGCGAACAACTGCTATCAGAAAACGCCAAGAAGAAAGCCCAGATCAACGAGCTGCAAGCGTTCGTCAGCCGCTTCTCGGCCAACGCCTCGAAATCCAAACAAGCAAGCTCCCGCGCCAAGGCGATCGACAAGATCACCCTGGCCGAGGTCAAACCTTCGAGCCGTGTCAGCCCGTTTATTCGCTTTGAGCAGACCAAAAAGCTGCACCGCCAAGCGGTCATCGTCGAACATATGGCTAAAGGCTTTGATGGCAAGACGCTGTTTAAAGATTTCAGCTTTACCATCGAAGCGGGTGAGCGCGTCGCGATCATTGGGCCAAACGGCATTGGTAAAACCACCTTGCTGCGCACCTTGGTCAATGAATTGACTCCAGATGCCGGTACGGTCAAGTGGACGGAAGCTGCAGAACTGGGCTACTACGCTCAGGATCACGCCCACGACTTTGAAGATGACTACACCCTCTTCGACTGGATGGGGCAGTGGACTCAAGGCGAGCAAATGATTCGCGGCACTTTGGGCCGCATGCTGTTCTCCAACGATGACATCCTCAAGTCGGTCAAGGTCATTTCCGGTGGTGAGCAAGGTCGCATGCTGTTCGGCAAGCTGATCCTGCAAAAACCGAACGTACTGATCATGGACGAGCCGACTAACCACTTGGACATGGAGTCCATCGAGGCACTGAACCTGGCACTTGAAAACTACCCGGGCACCTTGGTCTTTGTTAGCCATGACCGTGAGTTTGTGTCCTCGCTGGCCACACGCATTATCGAGCTGAGCCCAAGTGGCGTGATCGACTTCAGCGGCACCTACGATGACTACCTGCGCAGCCAAGGCGTAGTGTTCTGATTTCAGACACTGAGTTTTGCTGAATAAGCGGTCATAAAAAACCCATCCTTGGATGGGTTTTTTATTGCTCAGAGATTTTTTTACAGACGTTTACTGATCTGCTGTGCGCAAGCCCGCATGGAGGTTCACGTCTAAAGACTTGCTGAAAAAACGCCCTGCCTCATAAATCAGATCGCGATGAATATCTTCACGGTCCACCCCTTTGGCATCGGTACATAACCCAGGCATTGCTGCTATTTGCTCGTCTGTGCAGGGCGCCATAAACACAAAATGCCCGGCCCCGGGTATCACCTTGAACTCAGGCGCGACGGGTAGTTTTCGTGCCAGCGCATCGGCATTTTTATCAGGGAACACAATCTTGTCCCCGTCGCCGCTGTAGAGCAGCACGGGCACATGCACGTCAGCCAATGTTTCACGACCGAACATCAAACTCATCGGTGCCATCAACAGAAGTGCTTTTACGCGAGGATCTGCGACGGGCTCCAAATCATCACGGTCAGCCACCAGTTCCCCTTGCGTCGTACACGCATCACGGTCATTAGGACGCTCCTCGCAGTAACGGCGCAAGCGATCCAGATCCGGCTGTGCTCCCGCCAAAATCAAGGCCGTCTCCCCTCCCGCTGAATACCCGATCACGCCCACTTGGTCTGCATGGATGTAGGGCGACAGCACCTTGTCCTCCAGCGTTGCACTGATGGCTGCGGAAATTTGCATCGGTCGCCCATAAAGATTGCTCAACGTGCCTAAACGGCTGTGGTCCTTGTAGTTGTCACCTGGGTGCAACACCGTCACGACCACAAAGCCTTTACGCGCCAGCGATGTCACAAGGTCATGCAAAGCAAGCGGTGTACCGGTATTGCCGTGCGACAGTACCAACAAGGGATAACGGCCCATCGCAATTTTGGCGTTTTTGGTGGCATTGACTTTATAACTGCCGATTTTGCTTTGCCCTTCAACCCCCTTTGAAGGGTAAAAGGCGATGGCATGCATCGGCTGATCATCGAGCGGGTCAAGAAACGTCAGGTGATGAAACCCCACACTCCAGTGCATGGCCGGCTCGGCCTGCACCCACATCGGGCAGCTTATAAAGACAAAAGCCAGTACCACGCGCAGACGCATCATGCTTGCTCACCTTCAATGGCGCGTGCTTTAAGCGCGCGTGGCCCAAATACCCACTCTTACCTTTTGCACATCTCAAGCCATCCTGTTTGGGCCAGACAAAAAAAACTCCATACCCAGGATGCGTGCCCAGAGTACAGAGTTTAGTGAATGAAGCGGCTTACGCTGCGCTGAACAAATCTTCATTAATTTGTGCGTGCGCATCGTTCATGGCTTTGCTACGCACCTCATCGCCATACGCCAAGCCATGGGCACGAACGAACTCGACATCGGTGATGCCCATGAAGCCCAACATGACTTTCAAGTAATCCTCGTGAGCGACGCCCGTAGACTGCCCTACGTGCAAACCACCGGAGGTCGAGACGACGATTACTTTTTTGTTACCGCACAAGCCTTCCGGGCCTGCTTCGGTGTAACGGAATGTTTGTCCGGCGACCGCAATACGGTCGATCCAGGCTTTAAGTTGGGTAGGAATGGTGAAGTTGTACATCGGCGCGGCAATAACCACGGCATCAGCGGCCAAAAATTGAGCCAATGTATCGCCACTCAACTGAGCTTCATGTTTTTGCGCGGCATCTCGCAGCTCTTCAGGTGTGCCCGCTGCCACCAAGGTTGCCGCAGAGAAGTGAGCGATGGCTTCAGAAGCCAGGTCGCGATAGTTGACCACAACACTTGGGTCGGCGGCCTGCCAAGCCTTCACGACTTCGTGGCTTAACTGACGTGAAGCCGAGTTGTCGCCCAGAATGCTGGAATCGATATGCAGAAGTTTCATGGTGATCTCCAAGTGAGGATCGCGACTGGGCGATCAAGTGGTGGCAATCCTACCTGTCAAAGCAATCGACGATAAGTAAGGCAAAATGCGATAGTTCGTCCCATCCATAGGACAGTGAGGCCGTGCATGCAGGATCTGAACGATCTTTATTACTTCGCCAAAGTGGTCGAAGCCGGTGGTTTTGCGGCGGCCAGCCGCATGTTGGGTATTCCAAAGTCCCGATTATCGCGTCGAGTCGCCGAGTTGGAAGATCGCCTTAACGCCCGCCTGTTACAACGCACTACACGTCAACTCAAGCTGACAGCGGTTGGCGAGCGCTATCTAAGCCATTGCCAAGCCATGTTGCTGGAAGCAGAAATGGCGGACGAGGCAGTTGCCAGCATGTCCAGTGAGCCCCGTGGCCGTTTGCGGGTGTCATGTCCTGTGGGCTTGGCTCATGAAATTATGCCGGGGGTTATCAGCTCGTTTCTCAGTGCCCACCCTCACGTACAACTTGAGGTCATCCTGCTCAATCGTCGTGTTGATCTGGTCACCGAAGGCATTGATGTCGCGTTACGGGTGCGTGAGTCAGGTGATGAAGACCCGCTGCTGGTGACCCGCCGACTGCGCCAAGCGCAAACCGTGATGGTCGCCAGTCCTCAATTTGCCAGGGATTGGCCGGTCAACAGCCCTGCTGACTTGAAACATATTCCCTTACTGGGTGCGCTTGAGGCCGACCGAATGGTGCATCTGCGCATGCTCGACGATCAAGGCCAAGCGTGCGATTTAGTGCTTGAAGCCAGATTGGGGGTCGATGATTTTATTGTGCGTAAAACCTGTGCCTTATCCGGCTTGGGCTTTACAGTGCTGCCCATGATGTATTGCGAACAAGAACTCAAAAACGGCCAGTTGGTGCAGTTGCTGCCAGGTTGGTCATTGCCTGGCGGTTGGCTGCATGCGGTCTACCCGCACCGGCGTGGCTTAATGCCAGCTGTGCGGACATGGATTGAGCACTTGGTGGAATCATTTGAGCGTTGTGGAGACAAGCTGCTATGACACGCACAATCATGAACAAACAACAGGTTGCCGCGTTCTGCCTCAGCTTGCCCGGTGTTCAGCAAGACATTAAGTGGGGCGGGGTTGAAGTGTTCTTTGTTGACCAGAGCAAAATGTTTGCCCTGTTCAATCTCAACGCTGAGGGACTTTCGTTCAAAGTCGAAAAAGAGTTGTTTTTGGGTTACATCGATCGTCCGGGCATACGCCCATCGCCTTATTTGGCGAGGGCGTACTGGATCAACATGCAAGCGCCCTACCCGATGGGCGCTGAAGAACTGCAAGACTTACTGCGGCGCTCTCATCAGTTGGTGGTCAGTAAACTGCCGAAAAAACGCCAGACAGGCTTACTGATCTAAGCGTTTAGAGATCCAGAAAGGTCATTTTCAGGAACAGCACGTCAATCCATACCGCCCAATGCACGGCCACGATCAGCCAAAACCAGATCTGGTACGACAGTTTGCGCGTTTTGTGACGAAACATTTGTTGCGCCACCAACGCTCCCGGCCAGCCACCTAGTAGCTCAACACCGTGCAGCACTTTCTCAGGGGTGCGCCATTGGCCGGCTTGGGCCTGATGCTTGTCGTACCAATACAGGCCAAATGCGAGCACGCTGGCAACCCCATACGCCAGCAACGGAATACGCGTTATCCCCGTTAGCCACAAGCTTGCGGCCCCCCCTAGCGGCACCGCGCACAACAGCGCGAAGACCAGTAGCTTTAGCTTCAAGCTGCGAATGGGTTGGCGGTTGTTGCCCGGCATCCCCACGTACTCGCGGCTGTTATGGGCTGATTTTTTCACGCTGATGCCGCCGACCAATTGATCCAGCCGAACTGCCAAGTGGCCAAAATCAACAAACCAAATGCAATGCGATACCAAGCAAACGCTGCATAACTGTGGTTGGAAATAAACTTGAGCAAGGCCCGCACAGCAATCATCGCGAAGATGAACGACGTCACAAAGCCAATCGCAAACACTGGCAAGTCGTCAGGTTGGAACAGGTGACGGTACTTGTAACCCGAATAAACAGCGGCCCCTACCATCGTCGGCATGGCCAGAAAGAACGAGAACTCAGTGGCGGCTTTACGTGACAAACCAAACAGCAAGCCACCAATAATGGTCGAGCCCGAGCGCGAGGTGCCGGGAATCATCGCCAGGCACTGCGCCAACCCGATTTTCACGGCGTCTTTCCACGTCATGTCGTCCACTGTTTCGGCGTGGATCACATGCTGACGACGTTCAGCCCACAACATAATCACGCCACCGATCACCAGTGCCGCAGCAACAGTAATGGGGTTGAACAAATATTCATGAATCACGTCAGCGAAAATCACGCCCAAGACAACCGCAGGCATCACGGCAATGATCAAGTTGACCGTAAAGCGCCGCGCGCTGGGCTGTGTGGGTAAGCCAACAACCACATCAAGAATCTTGCGTCGAAACTCCCAGACCACGGCCAGAATGGCGCCAAGCTGAATAATGATGTTGAACGCCATTGCTCGTTCGCCACCGAAGTCGAGCAAGTCAGCAACAATGATTTGGTGGCCTGTGCTGGAAATGGGCAAAAATTCCGTCAGGCCTTCTACCACTCCGAGAATCAACGCCTGTGCGGCAGTCCAAAGATCCATTGTTCCCCCATGAACCCTGCGTCGTGCAGGGTAAAAAATAGTCTGTGTTGGCCTGAAGTTCATCGCCGCGGGGTGAAAGTCAGGTGGTTAGGGTCGCCAAAATGGCGTGAAAAAAGTGTCTGAAATCAATAAAGATTCAGCTTTCTGCATTCCGGCCGAGATCCTATCAGACACGTTCCCATTTCGCTGCTATGACATTAGACGCAAGTAGCATGGGTTTGGTCTGCTAAGCATGCTTGGATGCAACTTAGTGACTACGACAAGAAGAATAAGAGGTGACGGTTCTATGAATACCTTACGCAGGTTGTCCATCAGTCAGCGTTTGTGGCTGATCTTGGTTGTGTCTATGACCATGCTGCTGGCATTGGGCTTATTAATGCTCAATCAAATCCATGACGACCTTTATGAAGGCAAAGCTCAAAAAACCCAGCACGTAGTGCAAGCCGCCAGTGGCATTCTCAACTACTACCACGGCCTGGAAACGGCCGGCACCTTGAGCCGTGAAGCCGCGCAACAGCAAGCACT
The DNA here is from genome assembly GCF_055406205.1 of Pseudomonas sp. E315. NCBI lineage: Bacteria > Pseudomonadati > Pseudomonadota > Gammaproteobacteria > Pseudomonadales > Pseudomonadaceae > Pseudomonas > Pseudomonas sp. E315. Next base: position 40,526 of record NZ_JBUZPJ010000012.1, read on the forward strand.
TAGCGTGGTGAGCCAGTTGCGCTACGACGACGATGACTACTTCTGGATCAATGACCTGCGGCCCTACATGGTCATGCACCCCACTAACGCCAAGCTCGACGGCAAAGACCTGTCAGCCATCAAAGACCCGGACGGGTTTGCGATTTTCAACGAAATGGCCAACATCGCCAAAGCCAAGGGCTCAGGCACAGTCGACTATCGCTGGCCCAAGCCGGGCTCTGATGCTCCCGTACAAAAAACCTCATACGTGCAACTGTTTGAGCCTTGGGGCTGGGTGATCGGCTCAGGTGTGTATATCGATGACATGCAGGCCGAATTCTGGGGCCAAGTGTGGCAAGCGTGTTGGGTGGGTCTTGGCATAGCCATCATCATGGCGGCGCTGGTCACATTGATGGCCCGTAGCATTGTGCGACCACTGCAAGATGCCGTGCAGGCGATGGCCAATATTGCCAGCGGTGAAAGTGACCTTACCCGTAGCCTCGATACCCACGGGCAAGATGAGATCACGCAACTGGCCCAACACTTCAATGCTTTTGTCGCCAAACTGCGCAAAGTGGTGAACCACCTGCAATCCACCGCTACTGCTCTGGAGCAGTCGTCGACTGAGTTGGGCAATGACGCGACACAAGCCCAGCAGCGCAGTCAGCAGCAAGCCTTGCAAATGGACCAAGTGGCCACGGCCATCAATGAAGTGACTTACGCAGTGCAGGATGTTGCAAAAAACGCAGAACACGCCGCCAGTGAAATGCGAGGGGCTCAGGTGCAGGCCGAGCAAGGCCAGCAGAACATCGACAGCAGCCTGAGCCAAATCGCAGAGCTGTCGGTCACTATCAATCAAGCCGTTGAAGTGATTCGCACCCTGGCCACACAAAGCAGCGAAATCGGCAGCGTACTTGAAGTGATTCGCTCCATAGCCGAACAAACCAACCTGTTGGCACTTAACGCCGCCATTGAAGCTGCACGGGCTGGTGAGCAAGGGCGCGGCTTTGCGGTGGTTGCTGATGAAGTCCGCCTGCTGGCCCAACGTACCCAACAGTCGACCGCTGAAATCCAGTCGATGATTGAAGGCCTACAGAAACACTCAGAGGCTGCCGTGAACGTGATTGGCAACAGCAGCCGCGCGTCCCAGCTGACCATCGAGCAAGCCACTCAAGCGGGGCAAACCCTGAACAGCATTGCCCTGGCGTTGAGTAACCTCAATGGCCTGAACGCTTCAATCGCCAGCGCCACATCTCAACAGGCGCACGCCATTGAAGACATCAACCACAACGTGACCCAAGCAGCGGGCCTTTCGCAAAGCACGGCTCAAGCGGCTGAGCAGTCGAACTCAGCCAGTGTTCACCTCAAGGAACTGAGCGTGCAGCTCAATGGACTCATGCACCAGTTCAAGGCCTGAAAAACTCCGGCGGCGCAGTCTCAGACTGCGCCGCCGGTTTCGCCTGTCACTTGCCTTCTCGCGGCATAAAAGCCTCATCCACCCGCGCCAAATCCTGTTCGCGCAGGGTGCCCGCGTAAAAATGCAACTTGGTCCAAGCCAGTAGGTAGTCGTAACGGGTTTGTGCCAAATCGCGACGCGTGCTGTACAGCTGCTGCTCGGCGTTCAAAGCATCAAGGTTGACCCGCTCACCACCAAGAATGCTTTGGCGCGTGGACACGACCAATGCCTGCGCCGAAGTCAGGGCCTTTTGATAGGCGCGTAACTTGCTCACTCCGGATTGGCACGCATTGAATTGACGGCGCAGCTCAATCAGGGTTTCACGGGTTTTACCTTCCAGTTCGTATTCCACTTGCGCCAAGTTGCTGCTGGCTTGGCGCACAGAGGCCGACACCCCGCCACCGGCGTATAAAGGCATGCTGATCTCAATACCGATGGTGTTGGTGTCGTAACGCTGGTTGTAGGTGTTGCCGCTGTCAGACTCCATTTGACGCACGCTGGCATAGGCATTGAGCTTGGGCAAATGGCCTGCACGGTTTCGTTCAACTTCATAGCGCGCCACTTCCAGTGCTTCGCGTTGGGAGGCTAAAACAGGGTTGTTGGCCAGCGCCAGTTCATGCCAAGTCGAATAGGTGGCTGGCTCCAGCGCAAATGAGTTAAACCCTTCAGCCAATGGCATTAACGCGTGGATATCCACGTATGCCACACCGATCAAAGCCCCCAGTTCACGTAGCGCCGCGTCCTGTTCATCCTGTGCTTGAATTTCTTCTGCGGTGGCCAGTTCATAACGCGACTCGGCCTCCAGAATGTCAGTACGCGTGCCCTCACCTTGGCGAAACATGTGTTCGTTCTGTCGAAACTGTTGCTCGTAGGCCTTTTTCTTGGCTTGCGCGTTGTCGATTTGGTCCTGAGCAAACAGCGCTTGGGTGTAATGGGTGAGTACCCGCACCAACAGCTCTTGGCTTTTACTGCGAAAGTTTTCATCCGCAAACAGAGCCTGTGCGACGCCTTTTCGGTAGTTGGCATAGGCTTCGTAGTCGATTAGCGGCTGCTGCAACATAAAGGTCGAACCATAGCTGTTGTAGTTGCGATCCTCATGAGAGTCGCCACGTTCATTAAAGTAGGTGGCTTTGGAGTTATTACGGCCCTTGTTGTAGTTGTACGACAGTTTGGGCAACAGGCCTGCGCGGCCAATAATGCGATTTTCCAGGCCTGCGTCGCGCTCTTTCATGGCAGCGAGAAACTCGGGGTCATTGCGCAGGGCCTGTTCGTACACCTGAAACGGCCCCATCGCCTGCACGCTGGCAGCCATGCCAGCCCACAACAGCAACGCCACACTCAACATTGAAGCTCTTTTCATACGTCGCAACATCCTATTGCTCAGTCAACGCAGAACCTGCGCGATCCAACAGTGGTTTAAACAGGTAGTTGAGCAACGAGCGCTCGCCGGTGCGCACAAACATCTCAGCGGGCATGCCGGGTTTGATCACTAAACCATTAAGTTGCTCCAACGCCAGATCACTGACCGAACTGCGCAGCACGTAGTACGGCATACCGGTCTTTTCATCGAGCATCTGGTCCGCCGAAATCAGACTGACCTCTCCTGTTACCCGGGGTGTGCGGCTTTGGTTGAATGCAGTAAACAGGATGTCTACGGGCAATTGGCTGCCTACTTTGTCCACCAAATTGACCGGCAGGCGCCCTTCTACTTCCAACCGCGTGCCCTGCGGCACGATTTCTAGCAAGGTTTCTCCGGCTCGTACCACAGCGCCTTCAGTGTGCACGCCCAGATTCACGGCAATGCCATCAGACGAGGCGTTTATTTCGCTGTGTTGCAGATCAAAGCCTGCGGAGGTTAGCTGTTGCTCCAACGTCAAACTCTTGAGCTGAGCCTCGGCCAACTGGCTGCGCACTTCTTTTTGATACTCATCAATGTGCTGGGCCAGCTTGAGGCGGGACTCAAGAATGCCTTGCTCAATACGCCCACTTTCCCCCGTGCTTTGGGCCAAGTCTTGCTGCACTTGCGACAGTTGACGTTCGTACTCCATCAAGCGATTGCGCGGGATGTAGCCGTTTTCAGCCAATGGCCGCAAATTGCTCAGTTGTTGGCGTAAGGAGTCGGCTTGCGCCAGTTGATCGCCTCGTGCCCGGCGCATGCCGGATAGCTGTTGAGTGGCGCCCTCAATACTGGCTTTGAGCCCTGCTTGTTCGCGGGCGAATGCTTCACGCCGGCTGCTGAAAAGTTGTTGCTGACCTTCGAGAACCAAAGCCAAACGCGGGTCGGGGTCGTGGCTCAACTCAGCCGGGAAACTCACCTGTTGCAGGTTATCGCGCTCACTTTGCCAGCGCGCCAAACTGGCCCACGCCATACGGTATTGTGCCCGCAACGATTGCACATCAGCTTGGACTTGGGTTTGATCCAGACGAAACAACGGCTCCCCTTGCCTGACTGATTGCCCTTCACGTACCAGAATCTGACTGACCACCCCGGCCCCGAGCGATTGCACAGCCTTGCGCTTGCCAGACACAACCACCGTACCTTGTACGGGAATGCCTTCATCCAGTGGCGCCAAACTGGCCCACGCAAAAAAACTGCCCGCACCGACGATGGTCAGTACCCAGCCGAGCCGTGCATAAAATCCCGCCCCGCGTTCCTGACGTGGCGATTGATGGGTTGGTTTCATGATGTTGGCGTCCTTGCTCATGCGCCAGAACTCTGGGCCTGCGGCTGGTTCTGACGATTCAAACCGACAGCCGCGCCGTGATGGGCGGCCTGTTGCTGTTGTTGTGCGGCTGACAACGCTTTGAGCACATCGTCACGCGGGCCGAACACTTGGGCCTGACCTTCATTGAGCACTAGTAACGTGTCAGCCTGACCCAACGATGAAGCGCGATGGGTCACCAATATCACGGTTCGACCTTGTGCCTTGAGTTGAGCAATCGCGCTGCTCAGCGCTGCTTCGCCAACGGCATCCAGATTGGAATTAGGCTCGTCGAGCACCAACAGGCTCGGGCTCCCATACAACGCCCGAGCCAACGCCACGCGCTGTTTTTGCCCGCCTGACAGGCCACTGCCATCATCGCCCAGCAGCGTGTCATAGCCCTGAGGCAGGCGCAGGATCATCTCGTGAACCCCAGCCTGGCGAGCGGCTGCGACCACTTGCAGTGGGTCAGCTTCGCGAAACCGCGCGATATTTTCGGCAATGGTGCCGCTGAACAACTCAATGTCCTGTGGCAAGTAGCCGATGTAAGGGCCCAGTTGATCACGGTTCCATTGATGAATATCGGCACCATCAAGACGAACCGTCCCGGCCAACGTTGGCCATACGCCTACCAGTACGCGGGCCAATGTCGACTTGCCAGAGCCGGAAGCGCCCAATACGCCCAACACTTCTCCAGCGCCAAGACTGAAACTCAGGTGATGTAACGTCGGTATTGATTTGCCCGGCGGGCCCGCACTCACGTGCTCGAAGCTCACCTGACCGTTGGGGGCAGGCAAAGCCATGTTGTCTTCAGTCACAGGGTGTTCACGCAGCAGGCTATCCAATCGTTGATAGGCCATTTTTGCCGAACTCCATTGCTTCCAGACAGCAATCAGTTGATCGATGGGGCTCAAGACGCGGCCCATCAATATCGAACCGGCAATCATCATGCCTGCACTCATATCGCCCTGAATGACCAGCAAGGCACCTAAGCCCAGCACCAAGGACTGCAAGCACAAGCGTAAGGTTTTACTCGCCGAGCCAATGACTGCACCTGTATCGCTTGCGTTGTTTTGCTCAACCAAAAAACGTGAGTGCACGTCAAACCAGCGTTTGCGCAACACACCTAGCATGCCCATAGCCTGAATAGTTTCGGCGTTGTGCAGATGGCTGGTGGCCAATTGGCTGGATTGCTGGGAGTAAACGCTGGCCAAACTCAACGACTTGCGCGTCATGATCTCGTTGACACACGCCAGGCCAATCAACAGCACGGCGCCTGCCGTGGCGAACATACCCAGCCAGGTATTGAACATAAAAATCACAAACAGATAGACCGGAAACCACGGGGCATCAAAAAAGGCGAACAACGCGGGCCCTGTTACAAATTGTCGAATCAGGGTCAAGTCACCCAACGCCTGCCCAGCGTGGGCCTGACCACTGAACAAATTGCGCTCGAATGCTGCGCGATACACCTGCTTGTTGAATCGCCGCTCCAATTGGCTACCAATGCGAATAACGATAAAACTACGCACGGTTTCAAGTGTGCCAATAAAGATAAAGAACCCCACCACCATCAACGACAACATCGCTAATGTGGTTTTGTTTTGCGAAGACAAGACTCGGTCATACACCTGCAGCATGTAAATCGAAGGAACCAACATCAAAATATTGATCAAGGCGGTAAAACAGCCAACGCTGATCAATATGTTCTTATAGTCACCCAGCGCATGGATTAAAGGTGCGACGGGATTGCTTTTGAGTCGCTTCATGAATCTTCCTTGATCGATTGCTCGCGTTGATAACGGCCAAAGGCTGTTCCCCTGAACAACTTGTCAGGCGTAAAAACAGCAACGTTACTGGCACAGTCAATGCTCGCGCTTCATTGCGCGCATCTGATCCGTAGTTTTGAGGCCTTACTGTTTTATTGTGTGTGGCCTCGAAGGGCTAAACTCGCCAACCCACTATTCACGGTTTTCTTTTACGCTTCATGCGTAAAACTTTTCCTGACGTGAGCCGTGCCTCATAGATATCGGCTTCAGTACGATTCATATGCACTATATCCGTGCCTTTTTTATCTATAAAAAATACGCCGTCGGGTGTGGGTGTCCAACTAACAGGCACTTGCCCCAACCAAGACGCCAAGCACTTTACTTCTGGGCCGAAGGATTTGTTCTCAGCCAACAACTGCACCGTACACGTCTGTGCTGGATTGTCTTGTGAATAGAACGTCCAACCACCCGCCAACTGCGCGGGGCTTAGTAGCAGTAAGGAATTTGCCATAGCGCTCTCTGCGTTGAAGGTCAGCAATGTGGCGACACAGCCCATTACTTTGAAAAAACCGGATGCTGTCATGAGTGCTCCGAGGTGGGCAGAGAGCAGCGCTTGCGCGCTGCTCATGTGTAGGCCTGCTTAAACGACGATGTCGTAAGTCGCCACTTGCCCCACAGTATTCACCAGGAAGTCGGCAATAGCGTGACCGCTGAAGTCGACTTCAAGATGCCCCAGATTGCTGGCCTTGTCATAGCTGACAATGGCTTCGCCTGCACGACCAGTGAATGCGTTAACAAAGTTCAGCCCCTTGGCATTGGTGATCGCCGAGAGGTCGATTTTGTCGAGGCCGCTCTGGAAGTCCATGATGATGTCGGCTGCATGAGGCGCGGAGTCAGACACTGCGCCAAATACAAACACATCAGCCCCTGTGCCGCCCCACAGTGTGTCCGCCCCGCCGCCGCCGTAGATGATGTCGTTACCGGCACCGCCTTTGAGCACGTTGTTAGCGTTATTGCCGATCAACAGGTCGTTGCCTGAACCGCCAATGGCGTTCTCGATGGTGACGCCTTGGGCGATCGACACGTTCCCTGTCATGCCGCCAACGTCCGAGAACGAGCCCGCTGTAAGGTTGATTTTTTGGTTTTGGCTAAAGCCGGAGAAGTCCAGCGTGTCATTACCGCCGCCGTCCCATACCGAGAAAATCAGCTTGTCGCTGGCCGAAGTCGCACTGTAGAAATCGCGGTCAGCCGTGGAGTTGAACCCATAAACGGTGTCGTCAGCACGGGTTTCAAGGTTGGCGCCGTAGAGTTTCTGCACTGCCGCAATGTCATCCAGCAACGGAGCTGATGCGTATGCACCTTCGCCGGTTTTGGTGAAATGCTGACCGGTATTGCTTTCACTCCAATAGCTCATAACGCTGTAGGCGCGGGTGTCTTCGCCATAAACCGCATCCCGATAAGTTGGGTTGCCGTTGCCGGCGTTGTAGTCACCTGGGTGTGACAGGCCAAGGGTGTGGCCAATTTCATGGGTCAGGGTTTGACGACCGTAGTTGCCTTCCCCTGGGGTTTTGTTGACGTCATATTGGCTATTGATCAAGTACCACGACTCACCTTTACGCGAGCTGTTTGGCAAGTAGGCAAATGCGGCACCGCCATTACTTGCACTGAAGTTGGCGAAGGTCATGTGACCGTCATCGCCACGGGACGCCGGGCCCTCGGTAAACGTCACTTTGGCCACGTCAGCCCAAGACTCCAGAGACAGCTTGGCCTGCTCTTTTTGCAGGGAGGAGAATTGGCTGAAAGTCCCAAGCCCACGCATGGCATAACCCGGTGGTGGCGCAGTCAGGAACGTGTAGGTGAGGTTGATAACACCATCGCCGTTAAGGTCGTGCCAGCTCGCACCACTGCGCGTCAATTGGTCAGCGACCTGATCGACAGTGAACGACGGTTTGCCATTAACTAAATGATCGCCGCGATCATAAAAATGGCTGAAGTTATCAATCTGCGTGAAGGCAGAACTGACGCCGCTAATCGACTGGTCCTGATTAACGGACAGTGCCGCTTTCTCTTTAAGCTTCGACATGTAAACACTTCCTTGTTTATCAAATGAGAAGTTTTTGTCAAAAAAAGACGATCCCATGGCGAGATCGTCCTATCACTCGCCGTATATGGCGAGGCGAAATTGACACACCATGAAATATCTCGTCCAGCACTATTTTGACGTCAAAATGACATATTCCTCTAAGTGTCCGAAAACATTAGGCCTTTCGAAGAAATGATTTTTCATATGTGTGCGCAGGCAATGGCGTTATTCTTCACAGGAATAAGCATACAAGTTGAACGTTGAGCGCACCGTCCAACAACTGACCAATCAGTCTGAAGGTTTGCTGAAGCATCAACAGCCCCCTATTTATAAATATTTATATAAACCCTTTGTGGATAGATCATTTAAAGACAGGCCGTCATTTAAACGAACATGTGCCCTCCAACATTAGGGGGAGTGCAAACAATTAAACTTCGACTGAGTTTTTCAACACGTAAATGTCGCATTTGCATACGTTGTAGAGGCGTCTAATCTGCTAACGGCTCTAATTTGCGCGAGGGTGTAAACCCGCAACCAAACCTCCCAACGCGCAACTGACATCATTGATGCGGTAAGTGCTGGCGCAACAGCGTTTCGTCAACCGCCACAACGCTCAGTATCTGTTCAATGGCCGAGGCACTTGAACAACAGCTTCAAACCCACCCCGACAATTGTCACTTGACGGCCTAGGTGATTTGAGTTTTCCTGAAACCGGTTTCAGCGTCTCTCGCGAAACCGCCTGCGATAACTCAAATAAAAGGTTTCAGGCCGTGAACAGTTTTTCTGCCGCTCAGCGCTCTCGCGTCACCATGCAGGATGTTGCCCAGCGTGCTGGCGTTTCCAAAGCCAGTGTGTCGCGCTTTATTGGCGAGGACCGCGCGCTGCTGTCCCAAGCAATTGCCCAGCGTATTGAGCGTGCAATTGAGGAATTGGGCTATCGCCCCAACCAAATGGCCCGAGGCCTTAAGCGTGGCCGTACACGGCTCATCGGCATGTTGGTGGCCGATATTCTGAACCCCTATTCCATTGCCGTGATGCACGGTGTCGAAACCGCCTGCCGTCAGCATGGTTTTAACCTGGTTGTGTGCAACACCGACCGCAACGACGAACAAGAGCGCCAACACCTTGCCGCCCTGCGTTCTTACAACATCGAAGGGCTGATTCTTAATACCCTCGGCCATCATCCTGATGCGTTGCAAGCACTGCATCAGGAAATGCCCATCGTGCTGATTGACCGCAACGTCGAACAACTGCACACCGATCTGGTGGGCCTCGATAATCCGGGGGCTGTGCACATGGCGTTGGAGCATCTTCAACAGCAGGGCTTTCGCGATCTGCTAATGGTCAGTGAGCCGGCTGATGGCACCAGTTCGCGTGTCGAGCGAATCAACAGTTTCACTACCCAAGTGGCGCAACGTCCGACCTTGAGCGGTTCAGTGGTAGAAACCGGTTCGCAACTGCACGCCCGGATTCAAGCCTTCCTGCAAACACCCGGCGCTGGCCCTAAGGCACTGTTTTGTGCCAACGGGGTGGCGGCACTGGCGTGTACTCATGTGTTACGTGCGCTGAGGTGTCGCTTGTTTGAGGACGTGGGTTTAATTGCGTTGGATGACCTGGAGTGGTTCCCCTTGGTCGGCAGCGGCATCACCGCCCTCGCCCAACCTACTCAGCACATTGGCGCCAGCGCCGTTGATTGCCTGCTCGAACGTTTGGGGGGCGACAAAGCCCCTGCCAGGGCGCTGAACTTCTCCGCGCAGTTGATTATTCGCGGCTCTACCCAGCGCGCTATTGCCTGATTTTTTACGGCTGGCAAAACCTTGATCGGTGAGCCAAGCCTTTTGCCTAACAAAAAATGAAACCGGTTTCAGGGGTTAATAACAATGACGACATTTCCCGTTTCCATCAGTCTGTCCAGCTATGGCGCCGACTCGGTACGCCAGTGTGGGCAAGGCAGCTTTGTTGAATTGCTGGCCGGCGCCGGCGTAACGCGCATCGAGCTGCGCGAAGAGCTACTGACCAACGAAGACCCGCTAACGATTAGCCAGCTCATTAATGAGTACGGTCTTGAGTGCGTGTTTTCTTCACCGCTCGAACTGTGGGACGCCGGGCAAACGCGCCCTAACCCACAGTTGCTAAACACTTTGCAGCGGGCTCATGCTTTCGGCGCAACCTGGTTGAAAGTGTCTCTGGGCTACTTCACGGAGCACTGCGATTTGAGCAACCTGGCGGCATGCCTGAGCCAGCAGCCCGTTCGGTTACTGGTGGAGAACGATCAAACCTCCCAAGGTGGGCGAATTGAGCCGCTGCAACGGTTCTTCGACAAGGTAGACCAACTGCAAGTGCCAATCAGCATGACGTTCGACATTGGCAATTGGCAGTGGCAAGACCAATCGGCGAGTACTGCCGCGCGTCTGTTAGGACGGTACGTGACCTATCTGCATTGCAAGGGCGTGGCCCGACGTCCCGATGGCAAGTTGATTGCCACGCCTCCGACCGCCACCGACTTGCAAATGTGGCAACAACTGATGAACCACATGCCTCAAGGCCTGACTCGCGCCATTGAATACCCGTTACAAGGCACCGACTTGAACCGGCTGACCAGAGAGCACGTCGCTGTTCTGGCGCAACTGACCCATGCACAACAGGAACTGAGCCATGTCTAAGGTGGATGTACTGTCCTTTGGCGAAACGATGGCCATGTTGGTGGCTGAACACACGGGTGATCTTGCGCAGGTCGAGCGATTTCATAAACGTATTGCCGGGGCCGACAGCAACGTAGCAATTGGTCTGGCTCGTTTGGGTTTCAATGTGGCGTGGCTGAGTCGGGTCGGCGATGACTCACTCGGGCGTTTTGTGCTCAATGCGTTGCAAGCTGAAGGGCTTGATTGTCAGCAGGTGGCGATTGATCCGCAGCACCCCACCGGTTTTCAGTTCAAGTCTCGCGTCGATGATGGCAGTGATCCGCAGGTGGAATATTTTCGTCGCGGCTCGGCCGCCAGCCACCTGAACTGCTCCGTTATCACGCCACAGCTGTTGAGCGCCGGGCATTTGCATGCCACCGGGATCCCGCCAGCGTTGTCCGACAGTTGCCGCGAATTGTCGTTCGAGCTGATGCAGTCAATGCGAGCTGCCGGACGCAGCGTATCGTTCGACCCTAACTTGCGACCGTCGTTATGGGCCAGCGAGACGCAGATGATCCGTGACATTAATGCCCTCGCCGCTCACGCCGACTGGGTGCTGCCCGGTATAAATGAAGGCCGGTTGCTGACTGGCTATGACGACCCAAGCGACATTGCCGCGTTCTATCTGGATCAAGGCGCCGAGGCGGTCATCATCAAACTGGGCGCCAAGGGTGCGTTTTATCGCACGGCCCAAGTCGAAAGCTTCGTACCTGCGGTGCCCGTCGAACACATCGTTGACACCGTCGGCGCAGGGGATGGTTTTGCCGTGGGCGTGATCAGCGCACTGCTGGAAAACTGCGGCTTTGCTCAAGCTGTACAGCGCGGCAACTGGATCGGCAGCCGTGCCGTGCAAAGTCGTGGAGACATGGAAGGCCTGCCAACCCGTGACGAACTCGTTGAGTACAGCGCATCGCTTGCGCGAGCGGCGGTTCATTGATTCACCCCTCAACCCTGTAACTCAGCTCAACCGTTACCTGCTGCGACAAAAACAACAAGCTCAGGAGCACCGTTATGCAAACGCTAAAACTCGCTGCCCGTCGGTGGTGGTACATCATGCCGATCGTGTTTATCACCTACAGCCTGGCTTACCTGGACCGCGCCAACTATGGCTTCGCCGCGGCCTCCGGGATGGCTGAAGACCTCAATATCACCCCCGGCTTGTCATCGTTACTGGGGGCGCTGTTCTTTCTCGGGTATTTCTTCTTTCAAGTGCCTGGCGCGCTCTACGCTCAGAAAAACAGCGTTAAAAAGCTGATTTTCGTCAGCCTGATTCTCTGGGGCAGCTTGGCGACACTCACGGGTGTGGTGTCCAACGCCTACACACTGATCGTGATCCGTTTCATGCTCGGGGTTGTTGAAGCCGCTGTCATGCCCGCCATGCTGGTGTATTTGTGCCACTGGTTCACCCGTGCTGAACGTTCACGGGCCAATACGTTTCTGATCCTTGGTAATCCCGTCACCATGCTGTGGATGTCCGTGGTTTCAGGCTATTTGGTGCAGCATTACAGCTGGCGTTGGATGTTTATTGTCGAAGGGCTGCCTGCTGTGCTTTGGGCGTTCATTTGGTGGCGACTGGCGGATGATCGGCCTAGCGAAGCCAAATGGCTGAGCACACAAGAGAAGCAAGACCTGCAAAGCGCATTGGATGCAGAACAAGTCGGCATGACCCCAGTTAAAAACTACGCCGCCGCGTTCCGCTCACCCAAAGTCATCTTGCTGGCATTGCAGTTCTTCTGCTGGAGCATTGGCGTTTACGGCTTTGTATTGTGGCTGCCCTCGATCCTCAAGCAAGGCGCACACATGGACATGATCGAGGCCGGCTGGCTTTCGGCTCTGCCCTATCTGGCGGCGGTCATCGCGATGCTGGGTGTGTCGTGGGGTTCGGACAAACTGCAAAAGCGCAAACGCTTCGTCTGGCCACCCCTGTTGATCGCGTCCATCGCCTTCTACGGGTCCTACGCCTTGGGTGCTGAACACTTTTGGTGGTCTTACGCGCTGCTGGTGATTGCCGGGGCCTGTATGTATGCGCCGTACGGCCCATTTTTTGCCATCATCCCGGAAATTCTGCCCTCCAACGTGGCGGGCGGCGCAATGGCGTTGATCAACAGCATGGGCGCTTTGGGATCGTTTTCTGGCTCATATTTGGTGGGTTACTTGAACAGCGAAACGGGCTCGCCGGGAGCGTCTTACCTGCTGATGAGTGGCGCACTGCTGATTTCAGTGCTGCTCACTCTGATGCTTAAGCCCACGGCCAAAAACCCGGCAGCGCCCAAACTTCAGGGCGCTCAGCGTCTTGCCCATTCTTGATTTCAATAGCGGTGACCCCCTTGAAAAAACACGTCGTGCTCTACAAGAAACTCTCGGACGCGCTGATGCAGCGCTTGCAAGACAAGGCTCAGGTCACGCTGATCGAGCGTCTTGATGCGCAAGGGCTCAATCAACTGCGAGCGGCCCTGCCTCAGGCTCAAGGTTTGCTGGGCGCCAGCCTTAAGCTTGACGCCCATCTGCTGGATTTGGCGCCACAGCTAGAAGCCATTGCCAGCGTGTCTGTTGGTGTCGATAACTACGACATCGACTACCTTACCGAGCGCAAAATCCTGCTCACCAATACCCCGGACGTACTCACCGAGACCACCGCTGATACGGGTTTTGCCCTGATTCTGGCCAGTGCCCGGCGTGTCGTCGAGTTGGCGACCCGTGTGCGCAACGGCCAGTGGCAAAAAAACATCGGCCCGGAGCATTTTGGCACCGATGTTCACGGTAAAACCCTGGGCATTATCGGCATGGGCCGCATTGGTGAGGCTTTAGCTCAGCGTGGGCACTTTGGCTTTGGGATGCCGGTGATCTATCACAGTCAATCGCCCAAACCTGCGGTTGAAGCACGTTTTGGCGCGCACTACCGCAGCCTGAACGCTTTGCTCCAAGAAGCTGATTTTGTGTGCTTGACATTGCCGCTCACGGCCGAAACTGAAGGGTTAATCGGCGCAGAACAATTGGCACTGATGCGCCCCGACAGCATCTTCATCAACATTTCTCGGGGCAAGGTGGTCGACGAAGCTGCTTTGATTCACGCCTTGCAACAAGGCCAGATTCGCGGTGCAGGGCTGGATGTGTTTGAGCGAGAGCCTTTGGACCCTGCCTCACCCCTGCTGCAACTGGATAACGTGGTGGCCACGCCGCATATCGGCTCAGCCACCATTGAAACCCGTGAAGCGATGGCACGCTGCGCCGTGGATAACCTACTGGCCGCGTTGGCGGGCGAGCGCCCGGCCAACTTGGTTAATCCGCAAGCGCTAAGGTAATCAGTTACCGGCCTTGATTTTGGTCCACACCCGCGTGCGGGTGCGGTCGATGTTCAGCGGCATGGCCTCCAGTGCAAACAATGTGTCCATCATTGCAGGGGTTGGATACACCTTGGTGTCAGCCTTGATTTCAGGGTTGACCAACGCGTCGGCCTGCTCATTGCCATTGGCGTAATGCACGTAGTTGCTGATCCCGGCCATCACGTCCGGGCGCAGCAAGTAATTCATAAAGCTGTACGCTGCTTTTTCATCGGGCGCATCCGCGGGCATGGCGACCATGTCAAACCAGATGGCTGCGCCTTCTTTGGGGATTGAATAGCCTATGTCGACCCCATTTTTAGCTTCTTTGGCTCGGGTTTCAGCTTGCAGAATGTCACCAGAGAACCCCACCGCTACACAGATATTGCCGTTGGCCAAGTCGCTGGTGTACTTGGACGAGTGAAAGTAGCTGATGTAAGGGCGGACCTTGAGTAGCAGCTCTTCCGCTTTTTTGTAATCTGCCGGGTTCTTGCTGTGGTGGGGCAACCCCAGATAATTCAGTGCGGCGGGTAGTACTTCGGGGCCGTTGTCCAGAATCGCCACGCCACACTTGCTGAGTTTTTCCATGTTTTCGGGTTTGAAGATCAAATCCCAAGAGTCGACGGGAGCATCATCCCCCAGCACTGCTTTAACTTTTGCGATGTTGTAACCGATTCCGGTGCTGCCCCACAGATAAGGGAAGCCATGTTCGTTACCTGGATCGTTGGCTTGCAGCGCTTTGAGCAATACCGGATTGAGGTTCTTCCAGTTCGGTAGCTGGCTCTTGTCGAGTTTTTTCAGCGCCCCACCCTGAATCTGTCGCGCCATGAAGTGGTTGGACGGAAACACCACGTCATACCCCGAGTTGCCGGTCATCAACTTGCCGTCCAGGGTTTCGTTGCTGTCGTAAACGTCGTAGCTGAAACCAACGCCGGTATCACGCTCAAAGTTCTTCAGCGTGTCAGGCGCAATGTAGTCCGACCAGTTATAGATTTTTACGGTTTCGCCAGCCTGACACAGGGTACCGGCGAGCATCAGAGGTAACAGGGTCATACGGATCATGATTCGATTCCTTGCGTATTGTGAGCAGCTGTTTTTATCGGCAGGTTTCGGCGATCAAAGGATCAATACATAAGTCTTGCGCACGGTTTCCTGGATATCCCAGATGCCGGTGCTATTGGCAGGCAACATCAGTGCATCGCCCGCTTCTATGGTCAGTGGCTCGCCCTCGTCCGGGGTGAAGGTGCAGCGCCCTTGAATGAAGTGACAGAACTCTTGCGCCACAATCTGGCGTCGCCAGCGTCCGGGCGTGCATTGCCAAATACCGGTTTCGACGCCATCGTTGCGCTCAACACAGGTCACAGAGGTGATGGCGACCGGATGGCCCAGGGGCACCGCCACTGGGGCCGACTCATCCAGCACGACATGGCCGGTGTTTTTGAACTGAGTGATGCTCATGTGATTTTCCTGATCCACGTAGGGTTGGGTTAGCGCATTAAACCTTCCATAAAACCGGCCAAACGGCTGGCGAATATCCGACGCCAGCGTGCGCTGTTTGGGTTTGCCAAGGTTTGGTCTTCGTACACAAAGCTGCGAATGATCGCGTTGTAGCCCAGCCAGCGGCAGGGTTCAGGCTCCCAGCTTTTGAGCGCCTTGAGCCCCCCTTCAGTCAGCACCCAGGGCTGCTTGGCCTCAAGGGTGTCACGCTGCAAGATCAGATCGGCCAAGGTTCGTCCGCCCAAATGGCTAGCCCCCACGCCTTCTCCGCCGTAACCACCGGCCAAGGCAATGCCCTGTTGGCGATCGCAGAGCATGTGTGGATGAAAGCGCCGCGACATGCCCAAATTGCCACCCCACGCATGACTGATGGGCACGCTTTGCAACTGAGGAAACAACTCGCCAAACAAGTAGCGACGCAGCTCAATTTCACTTTGGCTCAGGTCGAAGTCATGGCGCAGCCGCCCCGCAAACTGGTAGCCGCCCCGAGCGCCAAATACCAACCGGTTATCAGCGGTGCGCTGGCCGTAGGTAACTTGGCGGCTGCTTTCGCTGAAGGCTTGCCCTTGTGACAGCCCGATGCCATCCCACGTAGCTACTGACAAGGGTTCGGTGGCGATCAACAAACTCTGTACCGGTAATTGATAGCGCCCCAAAGGGGCCAAGGTATTGGCATAACCTTCAACGGCAGGTACTACCCAGCGGCTGCGTACCTGTGCTTTGGCTGTGCGCACACTGCCCGATTGCCAATGGGTGACGGGGCTTTGCTCAAACAGTTGCACACCCATGCGCTCAACTGTTCGGGCCAGCCCGCGAACCAACTTGGCTGGGTGAAGGGTTGCCACATGCGGGGTGAAAATTGCGCCATAGGGCTTGGCCACGCGGAGCTGGCGGGCAAGTTGGTCAGGGCTAAGCCAGTGATAGTCGGATTCGTTCAAACCTTGGGCGTATAGCCCGGCCAGATACTGGCGCAAGCTGGTTTCTTGCTCCGGATAACGCGCTGCGCAGTACAGTGCGCCGCCCTTGCGGTAGTCACACTCAATGCCCTCATGCTCGATGACGCGCTTCACTTCATCAGGAATGCCGTGAAGTAATTCAAACGACGTCCGCCGCTCCTCCGGCGACAAGCCTGCAAGCAGGCGGTCTTCTCCTAACAAGTTGCCCATCAGCCAGCCGCCGTTGCGCCCGGAGGCACCAAACCCTGCGGTTTGGGCCTCAACGATGGCAATGCTTAATTCAGGCGCATGTTGCTTGAGGTAATACGCCGTCCAAAGCCCGGTATAGCCAGCACCAATGATGGCCACGTCAACATCGAGGTCATGCTCCAGCGATGCTCGCGGCGTAAGATCGTCCTGTTGATCCATCCATAAGCTGATTGCGCGCCATGCTGGCATTGCCGACTCCACACTGTTTCAAGAATGGGCCGATCCTAGCGTTTGGCTTCAAGGGGCGTCTTGCGTGCGTACCCGCAAAGAAATTTGTTTGGCGTAAGCCTTGGGCGATTGACCTGTGTGCTGGCGAAAGCAGCTGTAAAAGGCAGAAATAGAGTTAAACCCCGCCGAAAAGGCCAAATCATCGATTTTGATCGTCGAGGCTGACGCCTCCAGCGTTGTCAGCACATGGCGCAAACGGGCTTGGTTCACATACCGGTAAAAGCTTTGCCCCAAGACTTGATTGAGCAAATAGGACATCTGGTTGCGCGTATAGCCACAGGCGTTGGCCACTTGTTGCAAGTCCAATTCAGGGTCAAGGTAGGGTTGCTGCTGCTCGAAATAACTCTGCAGGTCTTGGGCCATAAAGCTCAACTGCCGGGCTGACAAACCAAGACGACTGACTGCCGGACGCAAGGGTGAGGCGCGTTCTGCATTGAGCGGTGCTTCATGCACCAGCGAAGCATACTCATTGACGCGCCACACCAAGCCATCTCGTACGGTGATGGCTTCACTGGCTCTAAATGACACCAATCCTTGGCTGCCGCGCAACGTCATGCGGTACTGAATGAATGCCGTATTGCCATCGATACGGATGCGGTCACTGTGCTCAAGCGCTTCATCTGGATCCCTTGGCATGCTCAGTTGCACGTACTCACGCAGCTCATCATGCACCATGACCCGGTTCTGAAAAAAATCGTGATACCGCACCTGCGGGTGATAAAGCGCCATCACCCCATCCAGATCCCGATGCTTCCAGCACAAGTGGTAGCGCATAACGGTTTCGCGGGTGGCCTGGGTTTGTTCGGGGCCGTCATCGGGGACTGACATAATTTGCTCGAAAACAAAAAACTGAGAGTGCCTAGTTTGAGCGCTTGCTTCAATGCCCGATGGGCAAGGTGCGACAGTGCACAAACGTGAAATGGCGCACGCTAAATCGCTTCAGTGCATGATTTGCATCAAAAACCGACCAAACATCCCACCTCAAACCAAGAAAAGGCTTAGCGTGATGCACTTGGGGTGCTAGGTTTAAACACGAAATTGTCGCAAACACACATGGCCGGGTTAGACGACTGGCTGTCCCTACTGTGAGCTAAAGGAAGCGCTCTTATGAACCAGGTGGGCAATATCAACAAAGTTACCTTTCCAAACGCGTGCCAACTGATGCGTTGGCATTTTCACCCAATGGGCTTTGAGGCGACCATGGACGCGCCGGGAAGCATGATTGCCCGGCTGTTTGACAGGGCCAGCGGCGAGACGATGATCGCCATCGCCGGCATTCCGTGCTCAACCGTGATGAGTGCCATGGAAGTTGGGCGCATCATTCAAGCCGTGGAGGACGAACTCGAGAGTTTCGTGCCGCCAGCGACTTGGCAGGCCTTGGCCTAGCCTGCTTGGAGCGCGGCTTGCCCGCGCTCGCACCGCCTCAGTTGACGTCTACATTTACCGCACGCAGGTCCTCAAAGAACGCCTTCCCTTTAGGGATACGTTCAGAGGCCCGCGGGATATTCGGCCCTTGCGCGTCCTGACTCTCTACATACCAATAACAATGCTTCACTGCGCGGGTAATGCCGACGTACGCCAATCGTAAAATTTCGTCCTTCTGCGCACTGTCGTACGACTCAGGGTCACCGTCCTTGGCCAGACCGGCAATGCGGTACACCTGATTTTTATAAGGCGAAGACGTCAGATGCTGACAGTCACCCAGCAAAAATACGGCATCGGCTTGCAAGCCCTTGGCGCTGTGATAAGTCAGTAACTTGAGCCTGCGAAGTTCAGGCGCCAAGTTAGAATCAACATTAATTAAAGATTGAATTTCCTTTTCTATCAATAGCTTGTCGCTACTTTTTCGAAACAACATTAATACGCTGTCGCCAGCGTTGTAGTGCTCAATCAAGCGGGCCGCCAAGTCTTGATCGTCCCGGTTGAGCACATGCACGGGCAGCAAGGCTTTGGGCTCTCCACTGGCCTTGGCGCGCTTGCCCGCAATGGCCGGGGCCGCACGCACAATGTGTTCGGCAGCATCAATGATGTGCTGATGGCTACGGTAGTTGTCACTGAGCATCACCCGCGTGGTGGCAGGCGAAACGAACTCTTTGTTGAACGCCATAAAATACTTGGGTGAACTGCCGCGCCAACCGTAGATTGATTGCCAGTCATCCCCCACGCACAGTAAGGAAGAGCGCTGGGCCGCACGCCCAACGTGCATTGCCGGGCCACGACTGCGGATCTCACGCAAGCTGGCACGCAGCCATGACACGATTTGCGGCGACACATCCTGAAACTCGTCAATCATCAAGTGCGACAACGGGCGCAACTGCTCGTGGCTCAGTAATTTGAAGTTTTGTGGGGTGTTTTCTCCAAACAGAGAGAACATGCGGTTATAGGTCATGACTGGGGGCGACAGCCCAAGCAAGTGATCTTCCAGAGCGCGCCAAAACAAACTCAAGGCTTCAAAGAAAAAACGGTCAGGATCGTCCTTGGCAAAGCGCATGCCTGCTACGGCTGCGGCCACGTCCAGGCCCAGGTTCTCGATAAAACCGGCGGCTGCCACAAAGCAGTCCAATAACGGCGCCGAACTCAACTCGCCTTTAATCTTGTAATCAAAGCCAGGCCCTGAACTTGCGTCTTCACCTAATGAAGAAACAATGCGCTTCGCGTCGTCATAGGTTTCTAACCAAATCAATGGCTTATTGCAAAAAGCTCGAAACAGCGTTCGCTTGACAGCCCACTCGGCACGCACGCTCAACTTGGCATTAGGGCGACTCAAGTTAGCGCTCTCGCGTGGGTCAAACCCCAGAACCACCCAAGCATCCAGCGCGGGGATATAGCCGTGGCAATGAAACAACGCGCCATTGATTTCGACTGTTTGCCGATTGGGCTCGATCCCATTGATGGGCCACGCCCCCGCTGCAAACCATAAGTCCTCCAAGGTGTCGCACAGCTCCTCGTCACGCTTGGCGGCAAGCTCTGTCACCGCCATGCGCTTTTGCACATCGGGGTGTTCACGCTCAAGTTCTTTGAGCTGTAAAGCGTGTCGACAAAGAGGAGCCAGCGTTTCACGAAAACGCTCATTGCTAGAGTAAAGACGGTGGTAGCAGGCGTTTAACTGATGGCGCTGGGCATCATTAATGCGCAAATCAAAGGGGTTGCTGTCAGTGTCGTCATCGCCCTGCAAGTTACGCGTGTTGAGGGTTTCAAAGGCCTGCAACTGGCTGTAACCCGGCAAGCTGCGCACCATTGGCAGAATGCGTGAGTGGAATGTGCGCACCACCTCGCGAGCTTCCTTAAGGGGCAGCGTGTGCCCCCAAAGGGCGAAGATCTCCACTAACTTGGTGATGAAGTCCTTACGCGATTCCCGAGTGAAGGTCACCACCGTCATTGAGCTGAGTTCAAACCCCAGGTAGTGCTTGAGCAGCAAAATGCGCAACACCAGCGAGGTCGACTTGCCGGCCCCCGCTCCCGCCACAACCGACGTTGAGGGGGTATCACTGAAAATCATCTTCCATTGCGCAGCACTCGGTTGCGCGTATTCAGGCAAGCGTGCGGCTACATCGGCCTTGATCAGTTTTTTCAACTCAGGGCTTAACGGCAAGCGCCAGTCATCAAATAAGTCATCGTCAACACCGGGTGCACTTGGGGTTTGAGGCCGTTTATCGCTGATCAAGAGCACTTGCTGGCCTTGTTCCAACCCTTCGGCATGCCCTTCTTGAAAGCCATATTCGACTCCGGCGCTGTGCCCGCTGCGAAAACCATCGGCCTGCCCATGCAACCATGACGCTGCATGCTGCGCCTGCAAACGGTTTAAGCCACTGCCAAATAATCTGGCGGCTAAACGTTTGAGCAAAGGTAATTGGGTAACGGGGACAAGTTCGGCAGGCAATTCGGAATTGTGTTGCGGCACGCTGACTCCAGGGTATGAGGCTGTCGGGGTGGATGCGCTATGGTCGCTCCATTGCGTCCAGACTTCTAGCTAATTGCTTGAGCATCAGCTGTTTAGAACACCTTGTGAACGTAAACACCGTGGCACTCACACGCCTGATAATCTATTTATTCGATTGTTTTAACGTATTTTTTAATCTTTTTGTCGATATGTTCCTGATGGAGAATGGCCCACATCATCAACCGGGTATCTGTTGTCACAGTAAACCTGAACAGGAGAACAATCATGCTCGAACTCAGACCCTTCGCGACTCTGGGCGGCGCACACCACGGTTGGTTGGACGCCCATCATCACTTTTCGTTCGCGCAGTACCATGACCCAAAACGCATGCACTGGGGCAACTTGCGGGTGTGGAACGATGATGTCATTGCGCCGGGTACTGGCTTCGCGCAACACCCGCATCGCGACATGGAAATCATCACTTATGTGCGTGAAGGCGCGATCACTCACGAAGACAATTTGGGCAACAAAGGCCGTACCGAAGCGGGAGACGTACAGGTCATGAGCGCTGGCACCGGAATCGCTCACAGCGAATACAACCTGGAAGCTGCGCCGACCAAGATTTTCCAGATTTGGATTATCCCGAATCAAGCAGGCGATGCACCTTCGTGGGGGGCAAAGCCATTTCCTAAAGGCTCGCGTGAAGGCTTTGTGACCTTAGCCAGCGGCAAAGACGGCGATCACGAAAGCCTGCGCATCAGGGCTGATGCTCGATTGGTTGCGGCCAATCTCAAAGCAGGAGAAACCGCAGAATACCGTTTGGAAAAAGGCCGACGGGCCTATCTCGTGCCTGCAACGGGTGTCATCGAAGTCAATGGTTTACGTGCTCAAGCTCGCGATGGTGTGGCAGTTGCACAAGAGTCGCTGCTGAGCGTTACCGCTATCGAGGACAGTGAAATCGTATTGGTCGATGTTGCTTGATGGCGGACGTTAAAAGGCCGAACACAGCGCCACTGGGTTCGGCCTTTTTGTACGAGATTGAGGTTCAGCGTGTGGCCAGACCTTCAGGGATTGCTTTTCGACGCTGAATAAAATAGCCCAAGACAGCCAGTGGCGCCGAAGCAAGCATGACTTCAACAGTTATTTGAAGTGGAAGGTTGATATAAGTCGACACCAGTAAACTGGCCAGAAAGCACAGCCCTAATTGCAGCGTATTCTGCAACGCTGCGGCTTTGCCGGAGTTATCTGAAAATGGCATGAGCGCATTGGCCACAACAATCGGGTAACTTGCGCCATTAACCAGTGCCATCAAGCAAAACGGAATCAGCAACGTGGTCAGGGTTGGTTCGGTTTGTGTTGCAACGACGTACAACCCCACCATGCTCGCGCAATAGGCCAGTAACAACCAGGGCAGCAATGAACGGCCCTTGATGTGCTGCAGGGCACTGCGGCAGCTGTAGCCACCCAGTAAAAAGGCCAGCGTGGGCAAGGCGTAACTCAAACCAATGTCGTTCGGGCTATACCCCATATCGCCGAGGATGAACGGAGACGCTGTCAGCCAAGCAAAGAAGCTGGCCGAACAGGCCGCGAAAATCATCACATTGCCGCTGAAATTGGCCGAGCGAATCAACTGCCAGTAGCTCACGTGCGGCTTGACTGACGTGGTGCTTGGGCGCGGTTTTTCTTTAAGCAACAACGTAGGAACTATCAACAATAGAGCCAGCGCAAAGAGCGCCGCAAAAATAGCCTGCCACCCCAAATGGTCCAGCAACACCGCACCTAACAAAGGCGCCAGTGCAGGTGATAACGCCATCAACGGCATGATGCTGGCAAACACACGGTTCGCTTTGTCTGCCGGATAACGGTCGATTACAAGCGCCTGCCACGTCACAGCCGCCGCACAGATGCCAATGGCCTGAATAAACCGCACGCTTAGCATCAGCACGGCACTCTCGACCCACAACATTCCCAGGCAACCCACGGCAAATAACGACAGCCCGGCTAGCAGCACAGGCTTGCGGCCCATGCGGTCAGACAGTGGCCCCCAAATCAGCTGCCCGAATGCAAATCCCGCCAAGAAAATGCTCAGGCTTGCACCCACTGCCCCCGCTGAAAGCTGTAGTTCTGTGCGCAATGTGCCAAAGGCTGGCAGGTACATATCCATCGCCAAGTAGCCCAGCATGCTGAGTCCGGCGAGATAACAGGTAAAACCAAAAGAGTTTTTCATGAACACCCAAATACTTGCCATCAAACAATTTGTTGACTGGCGGGCATTATCCATCTGACCATTTGCTTGTGAAGCGATAATAATTGTCAATTGACATCAACTTATTTGAAGGCAACTTGATGTGGTCTGAATACTCTTTGGATGTAATTGACGCGGTTGCCCGACACGGCAGTTTCAGTGGTGCGGCACAAGAGCTGCACCGCGTGCCTTCTGCCATCAGCTATACCGTTCGCCAATTGGAGCAATGGCTGGCCGTGCCTTTATTTGTGCGTCGCCACCGTGATGTTGAACTAACTCCGGCTGGCAAGCTGTTTGTTAAAGAAGCCCGTGACGTGATGAAAAAAATGCTCGGCACTCGACGCATGTGTCAGCAAGTCGCTAATGGCTGGAGTGGTCAGCTACGCGTGGCGGTGGATTGCATCATCAAACACTCGCGTTGCACGCAAATGGTGCTCGACTTTTATCGACACTTCCCTGACGTGGAGCTGCTGGTTCAATACGAGGTGTACAACGGCGTGTGGGATGCGCTGGTCGATGGCCGCACCGACATTGCGATTGGTGCGACCCGCGCAGTACCGGTAGCAGGCAGTTTTGCTTTTCGCGACATGGGGCTTTTTCACTGGTTATGCGTTGCCAGCCCGAAACACCCGCTGGCATCACTCAAAGGCCTGCTCACTGATGAACAACTGCGGCCTTATCCTTCGTTGTGCATGGACGACACTTCACGCAACTTGCCCAAGCGTGATACCTGGACGCTGGATAACCAACGCCGCTTGATGGTGCCTGATTGGGCCAGTGCATTGGCGTGCCTGAGTCATGGTTTGTGCCTGGGTATGGTGCCCGCACATTTGGCCCAGCCTTTGATTGATCAGGGGCAACTGACTGAACTGCACTTGCAACGCCCCTTCCCGCCCAGCCCATCTTGCATTGCGTGGGCACAAAACAATCACTCACCGGCCATGAGCTGGTTGCTGGAATATCTGGGTGACAGCACAACCCTCAATCAAGAGTGGCTTAACGATATTGCTGCTCTGGATTAATGTTCGAACACAATGGGATACAACGACGCCACCAACATAAGCGCCATAGTCAGGTTGAAGACCATCAGCCACTTAGGTTTGGCCAGCACTGTGCGCAATGCGCTGCCACAGCCTGCCCAAACGCACACACTGGGCAGGTTAATGAGTGCAAAGACCATAGCGATGACAAAAACGTTAGTAATGTAGCCCTGCGATGGGGTGTAAGTGGTGATTGCACCGACAGCCATTACCCATGCCTTAGGGTTGACCCACTGAAACGCTGCAGCGCCCCAAAACCCCAACGGCTCGCCGTGCGATGCCTCTGATGTAGACAGCGGCCCTGAAGTCGCGACTTTCCATGCCAAGTACAACAAGTACGCTGCCCCCACATAACGCAACACCGTGTAGGCCATCGGCATGGCCTTAAATACCCCGCCCAACCCTAAACCTACGGCCAATACCAACACCATAAAGCCGCAGCTAATACCCAGGGCATGAGGAACGGTACGGCGAAAACCAAAGTTAACGCCAGACGCCAGCAGCATGGTGTTGTTAGGGCCCGGTGTAATGGACGAAACAAACGCAAACATCGCAAAGGCAGATAACAACTCAAGGGAAAATGGCATTATTTGATCCGACGGTAAGGGCGAGTTAACTCACCCTATCGGATTGTTTAGCCGGGACTACGTTACAGCTACGAACTATTTTTACCGCACACATTTTGTGACGTTGCGCCAAAAGCCCTTAAACCTTCAGCAGATAAAACTTTGTAGTCAGAGCAACTTCTGACTTCACTACATTGCTTTCACATCACCTTCACATCCCGAGGCCTAAATTGAACTCACTCCTTTAGTGAATCCCTCTTGGCCCGCCCCCCAGCGGGCCTTTTTTTGGGCGTCCATTAACCTCGTTAATCCTCCAGCGCCTTGACTGCTTTAGCCGGTTTAACGGCGTTGGAAGCCTTGCCCGGAGCCACTGGTTTGCTTTCTTCAGCAACAGCGGGTGCGATGTCTTTTTCTTGCTGAGGTAACTCGTCAACGGTCTTAAACAATTCTGCCGGGGTCACAGCGCCTACTTTTTCAATTTTTTTCTCACCATCTTTGCCGATCAAAATCACTTTGGCGTCATCAATGATCATGCCTGGCTTTAGACCCCGAATAAGAGACATGGTGGATTGAGGGTCCAGGTCTTTACCGTCACGTTTGCCTACAATCCCCACAATTGTATAAAGCACCATGTTGCGTTCATTAAAGGCCTGCCGATTGGCTGGCTCATCCAACGCTTTTTTCAAGTTAACCAGTGTTGGATCTGCATCCGTTCGAGCAACAATGATCAGTGGGCGGGCTTTACCGACGTCTTGATCCAAAGGGCTTGGCACTTCGGCAGCGTGTGCAATACCCGTCACGAAAAAACCGGCGAGCAACAGTGAGCGGATAAACATCCAGACCTCCTTTTTAATCATCATGCGGACCGATGGCCCTACAGTCCAAAACCTTATGAATCACAGCGTTGGCCTGCTTTTCGAAAGCTTAGGCCAATGGCTTGATCTCGCAACCGAGTGCTTGGACTTTGCCTTTCGCGTTTATTTTTTGCAACTGCAAGCCCGTCACAATTGCTTAAGCGCTGCACGCTTTTTGGCCCGCAGCTGACGATACAGCGCGAAGGCCGCAACCAATGCGATAACGCACACTACGATTGGCAAGCGATAAGGTTTAAGGTCACCCAACAGCCCTTCAAGAAACTCCCCAGCCCAATAGCCTGCACTGGCAAACAGTGCGGCCCAGACCACTGCGCCCAGTAAATTGATGCAGGCGAACTTAAGCGGTGAAACCTTACACGCTCCAATCACCATCGGCCCTACCAGACGCATGCCGTATAAAAAACGCACTGAAAATATGGACACCGTTGGGTGCTGATTAATGAGCTGTGTGACGTGCTCAATGGTTGCCTGCTGTTTATGCAAGCGCGGCAACAGGCGAGCGCCAAAGTAACGTCCAGTCCAAAACAGTGCCTGATCACCCAACATGCCAGCCAGACTGGCGTAACCGATCACTGGCAACAACGCTAAAACATGCTGATGAGCCGCCATACCGCCCAGAATCAGAATGGTTTCACCTTCGAGCAGACACCCAATAAAGATGGCGAGATAGCCGTAAGTGGTCAGCCAGTAATTGAAATCAATGTGCTCAAACATGCGTGTCTGAAAGCTCCCTTAAAGGTTTTAAACGCCATGCAGCGTAAAACTTAGTGCCGATGGCGATGATGGATGTCGGGAAAATGCGGGTGGCTATGTCGAATCGCGCTGTGCTGATGTGCGTGGCTATGCGTTGTGTCTGTGGTCAGCGCTTCGTCGTGGTCATGCAGGTGATGTTCATCGTGGCTATGACGATGTGTATGTTCCAAAGGTTGATGCAGATGCTCATGGCTATGTCGCTCAGTAAGATGCAACCAAACGCCCACACTCATGAACAGTGCAGCGACCCAAAACACTGCCGACACCGATTCATCCAGCACCGCAATGGAAATGGCAGCCCCCAAAAAAGGCGCTGTCGAGAAATACGCACCAGTGCGTGCAGCCCCCAGCCCTCGCAGTGCCAGCACAAATAGCACCAAACTCACACCGTAGCCTAAGAAACCAATAGCCAGCGTGGGGCTCAATACAGAAAAAACAGGAAACCTGGCACCCAGCATCAGCGCAATGATGCAGTTAACCAACCCGGCAAATAAACCTTTGGCTGCGGCAATATAGAGCGCATCAGACGCAGATACCTTGCGGGTCAGGTTGTTATCTACCGCCCAGCACAAACAGGCAAACGCGACGGCCAGCGGCCCGAGCATGGATTGAGCGGTAGTTACCACCTGACCTGCGGGCCATGACAGAACAATACCGCCCACAATAATTGCGACCATGCCTAGCACAATCCTGCGGTCTGCATTTTCTTTAAACACAAACCAAGCCAATACGGCGGTCAAGACAGGCTCCAAATTAAGCATCAGCGACGCGGTCGCCCCGCTAGTGCGAGTTAACCCCATCATCAGCGCGACAGGGGCAAGCACGCCGCCGAAAACAATAGCACCCAGTAGCCAAGGCCACTCGCCTGCAGCTAAACCTGACCTTTTCCAACCCTTATCCCTCACACAGCGCACAAGCAGCAGCCCCACCCCGCTGCCTAAATACAGCAACCCGGCCAACATAACAGGAGGGATCTGAGCACCCAGCACTTTGGCCAAAGGCGTACTGGCGCCAAACAGTGCCGCCGCCGCCAAGGCATAAATAACACTCGTATTCATCGCACCTACTTCTTTTAGTCGTGCAAGCAGCCTAGCTCAGGTAGAGCAATTGAAAACGATCGACTGTCAGTAACGCCTCAGAAATAAGACACCACGACCGTATATTTTTCGTACACCAAGCCAGCACTTTTTCCGCGCAAACAGGGCGCTATTTCATAGGCATATGATTTTTCGAGTGTTTTAACCACCTCCAGACAAAAAAAATGTACTTAAATGGACGTTATCGAACTTGCCTCATTGGCGCGGGCTCTATATATTCGTCCACCTGTCACGCAGGCTCTTGAGTACTTTGCAGGTTAAAGCACCTTCCTTCCTGACTCGCTTTATAGCGCTACCGCCCGAATGGCGAAATTGGTAGACGCATGGGACTTAAAATCCCCCGTTCGAAAGGACGTGCCGGTTCGATTCCGGCTTCGGGCACCAAACAAATCAAGGGCTTGCATGAGATTCTTCATGCAGGCCCTTTTTTTTTTGCACCGAAAAAATTCAGGCCGCTCCGCAATTCTAGATTGCTCCCCCCTCCCCCTTGACGTCCTGCCGAGCGAACACAAAACCAAGAATTCGCCAAGCCTTCATCTGTCCCAGTCTTTTGCCAATAACCCTGCGCGACTTTAAGAGCAACACTACTTGCCCTCGACTTGGGGTTTGCACCATAGCCGCCGTACTTTGAGTGCCTTATGGCTTTCAATGCCATTGTGCCGTGCTGTGTTGGATCGAAACCCTTCCTACGCGAAGCTATCAATGTAATTACCCATCTGTGCCTTGTAGTCCGCAGCGGCATTTAATGCGATCTGTAAGGCAAGGGACTACTCGCCAAACGGATTTGCCCGATAGACCCCGGCACTGACAAATCTTCTTACTGAATACCCGCCAACAGGTGGAAAACAACAATAAGAAGAGGTGTCAGCCATGAACACAGCTGTCAGTGCCGTGCGCGTTGCAGTGGTGCAGTTCGATCCGCAAGTCGGGACGCAACACTGCCAAATCAATCTTGAAAACAGCCTGGATCTGGCCCTGCAAGCGGCTTTGAACGGGGCAAATTTGATTGTGTTACCGGAGTTGGCAAACACCGGCTACTTGTTTGCCAATAGGCAAGACGCTTATGAGCATGCCGAAGCCGTTCCTGACGGGCCCAGCGTTCAAGCATGGATCGAGTTTGCTGAGCAACATCAGGTGTATCTGGTGGCAGGGTTGGCGGAGCAAGACGGCATGCAGCTGTTTGATACCGCCGTGTTGCTTGGGCCAAGCGGGTTTATCGGCAAGTACCGAAAAGCCCATTTGTGGAACCGCGAAAAACTTTGGTTTACACCCGGCAATTTGGGCTTTCCTGTCTTTGAAACACCTATCGGCCGCATTGGCCTGCTGATCTGCTGGGACATCTGGTTCCCTGAAGTGCCTCGGCTGCTGAGCCTGCAAGGCGCCGATATTATTTGCAGCTTGAACAACTGGGTATGGACGCCCCCGCCCCTGTTCGACGAAGCCGGCAAGTGCATGGCCTCGTACCTGACGATGACTGCGGCCCACGTTAACAACGTGTATATCGCCGCCGCCAACCGCATCGGCGAAGAGCACGGCGAGCGCTATCTGGGCTGTTCTCTGATCGCTGGCACCAATGGCTGGCCGATTGGCGCGGTCGCTCCGGCTGATGAGCAAACCATTCTCTATGCCGACATTGACCTGTCGACGGCTCGTAGCGCCCCGATCTGGAACAACTTGAACGACCTGTGCCGTGACCGCCGCACGGATGTGTACGAGTCGATGCTCGGTTATCGCCTGCACCCTTACCTGCCACGTTGATAAGGGGATTGCTATGGATACCTCTCCTGTCGCTGTCCGCTGGCTCCATCTTGCTCTAATCATTGGCCTAGCGATCAGCGCTGCGGCCTTGGGGGTCGGGCTCTCACTCAACTACTCGGTCGCGGGCTCTGGTTACTGGCCCAGCTACGCTGACATGATGTCGAACCTGCCTTCCCCCTTGGCTTGGTTGCGCTGGGTGGTGGGCGATATCAGTGAAGTGGCGTTTTATAAGCATGAGTTCGCCTCGTTGGGGCTATTGCTCGGTGGTGCTCTGGGGTACTGGGCTAGCCGCTATGCCAAAGCATGGCAAGGGTTCAGCATCAGCTACGGCACAGGACTGTGGCCTTGGTTGGTCACCAGTTCATTGCTGGGCTTGCTGCTGAGTAATGCACTCTGGGGCTGGACTCTGACTGCCGACACCTGGCAGCCCACCTTCGCGGCGTTCGTGTCATTACCAGCGGCGATGGTGCTGTTATTTGGTGGCGGTTGGAAAGTCACCCTTAACGGAGCCATCCTCGGTGCAGTGCTGGTAACGCCTTCATGCCTGCTGATCGTTAACTATGTGTGCCTGCCCCTTGGATTACCCGTAGTCGTCGGCAATGTTTTGGGCATGGCGGTGGGGAGCGTGGTTGCATTTGTGTTGTGTAGGGTGCTGCCCGTTTTGGTGAGTTCCAAACCTGAGCAAACATCAACCCATCGGGCTCCAGCGCCTGCCAAAACGCCGGACTATGGTGTGATTTGGACATTGCGCCGAGTCTTGGCTGACTTTTCAGAAGCGCCATTCTATGGCAATGAATGGGCCAGTGTGGGTTTGCTAAGCGGCGTTCTGCTGGCCTATGCCTTGAATCCGTTAAGTCCCGCTTATGGCTCAGGCTTGTTGTTGCACATCGTCGGGGCGCAGGCATTGACCTCGCTTACAGGTGTCCTTGTGTGGCGAAAACAATGGCAAAAACGGGGTTGGTATCCCACTTATGTGCCCTTGGTTTCCGTGGTGCCCGCCGCTGTACTCACTTATGGCAGCAGTGTGAGCGTCATGGTCGCCAGCGCTTTGCTCGGGGCTCTGATCGCCCCGCCATTGGCGTGTGCCATTGCTCAACGGTTGCCAAAGTATCTGCATCCTTACATTGGCAATGTGCTGTCGATGGCGATCAGTACTTTGCTGATCGTGCCCATAGTTGGGGCTCTAGTCGCTGACTAGCCCTTTTATCCATTGCGGCGAGCTTCGTCCATTGAAGCTCGCCCACTACTGAGCGGCGGGATCAATCATGTCACGACCCACAATAGCCATCGCCACGTTGGGCGGAACCCTGAGCATGCAACACGGCGAAGCGGGGGAAGGCATCCTCCCAGTACTCGGAGGCGAAGCCTTGCTAACCTGCGTGCCGGAACTCAAGACTCTGACCGACATACGAATTGAAAGCCTGAGCCTGTTACCCAGTGCCTCTTTGGACTTCGACTTTTTGCTGCATGTGTTGAGTTGGGCTAAACGCCAAGTTGAGCAAGGCGCACAAGGCGTGGTCATCACCCAAGGCACCGACACACTGGAAGAAACCGCAGCGCTGTTTGAATACTTGTGGGATCACGACGAGCCGTTGATTTTGACTGGTGCCATGCGCTGCGCGGGACACATAGGCGCGGACGGGCCAGCGAATTTGCTGGATGCTAGCCGCGTTGCATTGAGTGAGTCGAGCCGCAAACGCGGTGTATTGGTGGTCATGAACGCAGAGATTCATGAAGCGCTCCACGTTCGCAAAACCCACACAATGGCCTTACAGGCTTTCAGCTCGCCCATTGCCGGCCCAACAGGATTTGTAATCGAAAACAGCGTCCAGTATCTGCGCCCTGCCGACTCACGCTCGATATTGCCTTGGCCCGCCCGCACCACACAAAAAGTGGCTTTACTGGAAGCCACCCTCTGCGCCGATACGCTGCTTTTGGAGCAGCTTTTGTCGTTGGGTTATGAAGGTTTGGTAATCGCAGGATTTGGTGCAGGTCACGTCAGTGAGCAGTGGGCGAAGGTGCTGGAACCGATTGCCGCAAAAATCCCGGTGATCGTCGGCTCACGCACGGGGGCCGGAGTAACGGCGCACAACACCTATGGTTTTGTCGGAGGCGAAATTGATTTGGCCCGTAAAGGGCTGCACATGAGTGGGGGTTTGTGCCCCCGCAAGGCTAGGGTGTTGCTGTGGTTACAGATAGGCAGCGGTGACAAGGTGGAGCTAAAAACACCCCAAGTCTATTGAGGCACCCTATGGCGTCGGGCACACTTCAATCGACTTGTTAAACCAAAAAGGACTTTGCCAATGCCATTCTCGTTCGAAGAAAGAACCTCTTTGCTCACACTCAAGGGGGTAGGCCCAACCGTCATTACTCGGCTTGAACAGATGGGCATCACATCGCTTGAAGAACTCAGAAAATCGGATGTTGGCGACATCCTGGCTCAAGCATCAGCAGCATTAGGCTCAACGTGCTGGAAGAACAGCCCTCAGGCCCGATCAGCCATTACAGCAGCCGTAGAGCTTGCGAAAGACTCCATAGACAACCCTTCGGCAGTTTAAATTGGTGCGCATTCAGAATCGGCCCCCCACTGCTTGATCACTTGGCTTGAGCGCGCTGCATATCTGCTCCAGAAACGGGAGCAGTTGCCCAAGTACAGGGCAACGGTAATAAGCGAGTGGGATGTTTTTAAAGAATCCGATAGAGCAATCGTTCGATCCGAACCCGGCTCACCCGGCGCAAGAACTTGGCCACTGCTGGCGGGTAGTCAGTGAGTGTTTCCAGCCCCTTGTAGCTGTCAATGCGCTGGGTATGGGCAAAGATAGCGTCCAGTTCCTGGCGGCGAGGCTCCAGTAACTCGCGACGTGGATCGTCGATCAATAAACCGTTTTCCAAGTCGAGGCGGAAGGCGCGCGGGTTGAGGTTGTTGCCCGTCAGCAAGGTATAGCGATCATCGACCCACATACCTTTAAGGTGATAGCTGTTATCGCCCTCACGCCACAGGTGCAGGTTCAGCAGGCCGTTATCAATCATCCGCTGATGTGTTTTTGCAAACCGGCGCAAACTCAGTTCATACAAATACGGTAACGCGGCGATGACCCTGAACGGTTCGCTTGGCGGGATGTAAAAGTCATTGGCCGTCTTGTCACCGACCACAATATCAATCCTTACTCCACGCTCCAGAGCCCGGTTGATTTCGCGGGTCACCGGTAACGGCAAGTTGAAGTACGGCGTACAAATGGTCAATTGCTGCTGACTACTGGCAATCAATTCGCAAATGACACGGCTCAACGGGTTGTTTTTGCCCACGCCCAATAACGGGCTAACAGACAAGCCAAAGTGACCGACAGTGCCGGCGCTGGTGTCGTAGCTGGCCTTTTTCAGGCGGCTGCGCAAGTCGCCGATAGCGCTACGCAAGCTGCGGGTGCTGGGCAACGTGGGTAAATCGAGGCGATGTACCGCTTGGGTTGCAATCAAGTCGTCAGCAACAAAGCGCTGCATCGAATCAGCTAGCGCTTTGTTATGCAGCACGTGATAACGATCGAAGCGGTATTTGTCGAATTTGTGCAAGTAGACGTTGTTCAGACTCGCGCCGCTGTAAATCACGCAGTCGTCAATGATGAAGCCTTTAAGGTGCAATACCCCGAACAACTCACGCGTTTGTACCGGCACGCCGTAGATCGGTACGTGGGTCGTGTGCGCTTCAGTTTGTGCCCGATACCAAGCAGCATTACCGGGCTGTTTGCCTGCACCGATCAACCCGCGCTGAGCGCGCAGCCAATCCACGACGACGACAATTTCAAGCTCGGGGCGAGCCGCTTTGGCCGCGTGCAGGGCATCAAGAATTTCTTGCCCGGCTTCGTCCTGTTGCAGATACAAGGCCACCAGCGTAATTCGATGGCGTGCTGCTGCAATCTGATCCAACAGGCAGCGACGAAATTCTGCGGCACTAGGCAAAATGCGAAAAGCATCAGCAGTGAGTGGAAAACTGCGCAGCTTAGGCAGCAAGGAGCGTTTGAAGAGCGACGGCATAGGGCTCGCTAAGGGTCGAATGCGAAGAACCGCGAAGCTTACACGATTGGGCTTTGAAGCTGTAGCCGCTAGCCTCTAACGATTCTGGGCTGCCACGCTTAGCAAGCGAGCGATGTCCCGGGCGCGATCAGTTAATAACTGCGCAGCATGGGTGCAGGCGTACTCCAGGCTCATCGGGCCGCTGGTCACTGCGAATGCAGCGTTGACCCCGTGCTCATACATTGTTTGGTAACCCTCGCCCAAGGTGCCGGCAAGTACCACCACTGGCACGTCATGTTGTTGAGCAATGCGCGCCACGCCAAACGGGGTTTTGCCACGCAGGGTCTGGGCATCAAAGCGGCCTTCTCCTGTAATCACCCAATCAGCCCCTTTTACCGCACTCTCCAGGTTCACCAGTTCTGCGACCACTTCAACTCCGGCTCGAAACTGAGCGCCGAAAAACGCCTTGGCCGCAAAACCCAGACCTCCCGCCGCACCCGAGCCCGGCTCGTCACGCACATCCTTGGGCAAAACCTCAGCACAGTAGTCCGCAAAGCGCCCTAATGCGCTATCCAGTTGCTTGACCTGCTCTGGCGAAGCACCTTTTTGCGGCCCAAAAATGGCTGACGCCCCTTGATCCCCGCACAAGGGGTTGTTGACGTCAGCTGCGATCTCAAAACGCACTTCAGCCAAACGTGGATCAAAGCTGTCCAGGTTGATACGTGCAACGTGCGCCAGTGCCAACCCGCCATGCGGCAAAGGTTGATCCTGTGCGTCAAACAAACCCAACCCCAGTGCCTGAAGTGCCCCCGCCCCCGCATCGTTGGTAGCGCTGCCGCCAATGGCCAAAATGATGCGGTGAGCACCTGCATCCAGTGCGGCCTTGATCAGTTGGCCCGTACCAAAGGTGCTGCTGGTGCAGGCATTGCGCTGGTTGAGCGCGACCAATTGCAAACCGCTGGCTTCGGCCATTTCTATGATTGCTGTGCGACTGTCTGGCAGCCAGCCCCAACGCGCCTCGACCTCTGTGCCAAAAGGGCCTTGCACGAGATTGCGCCGCAACTGGCCATTACCTGCCGCCACGATGGCCTCAACTGTGCCTTCGCCACCATCGGCCATCGGGCATTTGACCAACTGGGCATGGGGCAATACATCGGCCAAACCGGCGGCAATGGCATCAGCGACTTTTTCGGCACTCAGGCTGTCTTTAAACGAGTCGGGGGCAATCACGATTTTCATGGGCGCATCTCCAGTTCTTATGCCTCCATGCTGCCAGCAACGTGGCACAAACACGCCAGTCTGGTGCACAAGCAATCACAGGCTTTGTTGTTCATTTTCACAAGCTCAAGCGCCCTGGGGCAGTAACTGCACGCCCAAATACAGCGCCAACATGCCGTTAAGGCTCAATGGATCAATGCCGCTCAGCTCTGCGATGCGCTCCATGCGATAGCGCAAACTGTTGCGGTGAATGCCCAGGGCATCAGCACATGCCTGACTTTGACCATCGTGCTCACACCAACTGCGCAGCGTAGCAATCAATTGGCCGTTACTGTCTTTGGTCATGACCTGATGCAAAGGGGTGAGCAGCTCTTCAAGAGCATCATCATGGCGATGGCGCCATAGCATCACCGGCAAACGATAACGCTTGAGCATCAGCAGCCGGGTTTTCGGGAGTACCTCGCGCCCGTACGCCAATAAGTCTGCGACCCTGCGATAACAGCGGCGCAGCCCCTTCAAATCAGCGGCCTGCGCGCCGACAGCCATGCGCAATACGTTCCAGCCCAAGCCGTCGAGTTTGTCTAATAAGCGCAGGTCATCAACCACAGCAGTCGTGGGCCGGCACCACAGTAAGGATGCAGGTGCCGGGCTCACACACCAACTGTCCGGGTGGCGTGATTGCAGCCAGAGGCTCAAGGCTTCGGCACTCTGCCCTTGGCCCAACTCAAACAGACACGGCATACGAGGCAGCTGTGGCTTAAGGCCCAATTGCTGCGACTCATCAATAAGACGTGCTGAATCTCCGTTTTCGCTCAGCAACAAGGCGACCAGGTCATCACAGCGCTGGCGCCGCCATTGCTGCTCGCCCTGCTGGTAACGCTGACTCACCAGCATCTCGGCAGTCATGCGCACCAACTCGGCGTAAGTGCGCAACTGCTCCGGCTCGCCGGTTAGCCCCAGCACACCAATCAGCCGTTGATCGAGCAGCAAGGGTAAATTGATCCCCGGTTGTACGCCTTTGAGGCACTTGGCCGTTTGTGCGTCAATTTCAACCACTCGCCCATTGGCCAGTACCAACTGCGCCCCTTCGTGCCGTGTATTGATGCGCTCAGGTTCGCCACTGCCAAGGATCAGCCCTTGGCTGTCCATGACGTTTACGTTGAATGGCAATATGGCCATCGCACGGTCCACGATGTCCTGGGCCAAGTCATGATCAAGTTCGAACATAGGGTGGCAGTCCTTATTAATATTTATTCGCGAGCACACGTGCACAGGGTTTTGCGTCGTTAACTGAATTTGCGATTTGCCCTATAACCTGCCGGGCCTCAAGCTACACGCTTCCGAATAATCATAAAGCGTGTTTCAACGAGGCTGTTGTGTCCAAAGGTATTGTTTTATCCGTTTTGGCGTCGAGCCTGTTCGGCGTCATGTACTACTACACCTCCCTGCTCTGGCCCTTAAGCGGTGCCGAAATTTTTGGCTGGAGGATGCTTCTCACCCTGCCCTGCATGACTCTGTTTATGTGTTTCTCTGGTGATTGGCGACTTGTGCCAAAAATCGTAATGCGCCTGCGTGAACAGCCTAAGTTGTGGTGGGCCTTGCTGGCCTCCAGTGCGCTGGTGGGCGTTCAGTTGTGGCTGTTTTTGTGGGCGCCGCTCAATGGCCACAGCCTGGATGTGTCGCTGGGTTACTTCCTGTTGCCACTGACCATGATCCTCACCGGACGCATGGTGTATGGCGAGCACTTGTCGCATCTGCAAAAAATTGCCGCCGCGCTCGCCACCTTTGGTGTCGCCAACGAAGTGTATCGAGTGGGTGGGTTTTCCTGGACGACTCTGGTTGTGGCAATCGGCTATCCCCTGTACTTCGTGCTGCGTAAGCGCGTGGGCACCGACAACCTTGGTGGCTTGTGGCTCGACATGTTGTTGTTAATGCCTGTGGCGCTGTGGTTTGTCCAGAGCGGGGAACAAGGTTTTGATGTGGCCAGCCATCGTCCAGCGCTCTACACACTCATCCCGTTGCTGGGCGCAATAAGTGCTTTGGCCCTTATCAGTTACATCCTTGCGAGCCGAATGCTGGCATTCAGCCTGTTCGGCTTACTCAGCTATGTAGAGCCTGTGCTGTTGGTGTGTGTGGCGTTGCTATTGGGGGAAAGCATCAGCGCTGGGCAATGGCTCACTTACCTGCCGATTTGGCTGGCGGTGTTGGTGTTGATCTTTGAAGGACTGAAGC
This sequence comes from Pseudomonas sp. E315, assembly GCF_055406205.1. Taxonomy (NCBI): domain Bacteria; kingdom Pseudomonadati; phylum Pseudomonadota; class Gammaproteobacteria; order Pseudomonadales; family Pseudomonadaceae; genus Pseudomonas; species Pseudomonas sp. E315. Next base: position 77,118 of record NZ_JBUZPJ010000012.1, read on the forward strand.
ACCTGACTCGCCATCGCAAAGGTGTTTGACCTTTTTTGCTGTGGGGCGATTGCTATCAGCTCGCTCCCGCAGTGCTTTCAAGCCACAAATCAACGGTGTGACACGTAATTTAACGACCGTTAATCTTTTTTTTAAAAACACGAACGCTTGTTTAAAACGGTTTTGGCCCAGTAATTGCTTGGGTATTTTTGTTTTGAGTATTTCCCCCAAGAGGTTCAGCCAAGCTATTGGTTTAAAAGAGATTTGCCAACGGCCGCCGACAGCCTCAATCTATGTGCCCACTCACACGAGTAACGCAGTAGATCCATCGAGGTTGTTGTGTCTAAAGGTATTGTTTTATCGATTTTGGCTTCATGTTTGTTTGGCGTTCTGTACTACTTCACTTCCCTTCTCTGGCCCCTCAACGGTCAAGAAATTTTCGGCTGGCGAATACTCATCTCGCTGCCCTTCATGACACTCTTTATCTGCCTCAGCGGCGACTGGAAATGGGTCCCTCTCATATTTCAGCGCATGCGCGCCAATCCGGCCTTGATCCCTTGCGTATTACTCACCAGCTTTTTGGTAGGCGTGCAGCTGTGGATGTTCATGTGGGGCCCCTTAAATGGGCACGGTCTAGATGTGTCGTTAGGGTACTTCCTGCTACCACTGACGATGATCCTCACCGGGCGCATTGTTTACGGCGAACACCTCTCACATCTGCAAAAAATTGCCACCGCACTGGCCGTGGTGGGTGTGGCCAATGAGCTGTACCGCACAGGCGGGTTCTCATGGACAACGCTAGTAGTCGCCATTGGCTACCCGATGTATTTCGTGCTGCGCAAGCGTATCGGTATCGACAACTTGGGCGGCCTATGGCTGGACATGCTGTTGATGGTGCCCGTGGCCTTGTGGTTTGTGCTTGCCGGTGAGCATGTTGACCTAGAGGCACAGCGCCCGCAGCTGTACATGCTTGTTCCTCTAATGGGCATCATCAGCGCCGCGGCGGGGTTTGCTTATATTCTGGCCAGCCGTTTGCTGCCATTCAGTTTGTTTGGATTGCTCAGCTACGTTGAGCCCGTCTTGCTGGTAGCGGTGGCGCTCCTCTTGGGTGACAGTTTGGAAGACGGGCAATGGCTGACCTACGGCCCGATCTGGCTTGCCGTCGTGGTGCTGATTATTGAAGGTTTAAAACATGTGAATCGCCTTCGCCGTTCTATCTAGGTTTCAGCGGGCAACCACAGTTTGAAACGCGCCCCACCCAAGGGCGCTTGCTCAACGCTTAACGTGCCGCCTTGGGCTTCCAGGGCGCGCCGACTGATCGCCAGGCCCAGCCCAAAGCCTCCGGTCGCGCGATCACGACTACGATCAAGGCGATAAAACGGCTCAAAAACGCGCTCGCGCTCCTGCTCAGGCACGCCGATTCCATCGTCGTCCACCCACAGCTCACAGCCCTGTGCGCTGACATTAACCCCTACTTGAATACGCCCATCGCAATAACGCATCGCGTTGCGCAACAAGTTCTGCACCGCGCGCGCAGTCAAACGCGGGTCTAGGGCGAATCGAGCCTGTGTGCCCTGCAGCAACACATCGAGCACGATGTGCGGGGCTTCAAGCTCTTCATCAAAGCTGCCGAGGATGCTATCGATAAACTCATCGAGCGAAACTTCAATCCGCTCAGGCGCCAGTCGGGGGTTTTGCAATCGGCTGAATGACAACAACTCAAGCACCAGCTCATCAAGTTCCCGTATGTGGCCAACCAGTACTTGCAAGCGTTCACGGCTGGCCTGCGGCAGGTCGTCACACAGCACCAGCGCCAAGCCAAAGTCCAGGCGCGTCAATGGCGTGCGAAGTTCGTGAGATACGGCATTGAGCAGGTCGCGCTGTTGATTCAGCAGGTTTTCGACATCGCGGGCCATCGTGTCAAACACAGCGGCCAAACCATGAATGTTTGAACGCGGCGATATCTGCGTTCGCTCGCTCAGTTGCCCTTGACCAATGCGCGCGGCAGTGTGCTTAAGCCGCTCCAGGTCACGCCAATGCGGGCGCAGCCAAAGCAGCAACCCGCCGAGCAAAGCTGCTCCGATCAACACGTTGATGCTCCAATACAACACATTCATGTCAAATGGATCAGGCGGCATGACCAGTTCAATCGCCGACTGGTTATCAAGCGGCGATACGACCAAAGTGCGCCAGCCCCACTCGCCAATGCGTAAAACGCCCTCACCTTGTTGCAACTGGCGCTGCTCTGCGAGGTTGAATTTGGAGTCGGTGATGGGCAACAAGTTAACCCGCAACGGGTCGAACGTTGTGTCAAGCTCAGCGGCCAGCGCGGGCCATTGTTCACTGGGAATTTGATGAAACTGCTTGACCAGCAGCGTTTGCATGCCGCGTGACATGTCAATGTTGTAGTTCATGAAGCGTTCGTGGAACACCCTCACAATTAGTTCTGGCACCAAGTAAATCGCTGCGCCAAACGTGACTATCGTGACCAGATACAGCCGAATCAGAACCTTGAACATCAGCTCAACATTCCCATTCAGAGCGACTGAACAGATAGCCCTTGCCCCACACTGTTTTGATCTTGCGCGCCTCCCCTGCGCAATCATCAAACTTACGGCGCAACTTGGAGATGGCGACATCGACTGAACGATCAGTACCGTTGAACTCAATGCCGCGCAAACGCTGCAAAATTTGATCGCGACTCAGGACTTCGCCAGCGTGCCGCGCCAGCACCACTAGCAAGTTGTATTCCCCGCTCGACAGCTCAACTGCTTGCCCACGCCAGGCCACAGTGCGTTCCGAAAGGTCGATACACAAGTTACCGATCTGTATTTGGTCATTGGCTACGTGTGGCTCAGCCAAACTGCTGCGGCGTAGCAAAGTACGTACGCGAGCCAACAACACGCGCGGCTCGCAAGGTTTTGTCACATAATCGTCAGCACCCATCTCTAGCCCTAACACTTGGTCATGGCTATCGTCGCGCGCAGTCAACATTAGAATGGGCAGGCTCGCAGAGTCGGCCCGTAACAAACGGCACACTTGCAGCCCATCAAGGCCAGGCAACATGAGGTCAAGAATGACCAGATCCGGGGACGTGTTTTTTGCTCGCTCGCGCACTTGATCACCCCGCGCAATAACGCTGACCTGATAGCCATTTCGCTCCAAATAGCTGGCAATCAGCTCAGAAAGAGCGGCGTCGTCTTCGACCAGCAAAATAGTGGGCATAGTCACTGCTTACAGCCAAGAGAAAAACGAAGGATATACAACCTCACACGGACAGGAGCACAACCTTCACACTTTTTCACATACGACCTACATAGCTTCACAACGCCGCTTGCGTGCTGCCCTTAGCATGCCAAGGCATTTACAGACACATCTCGCATATTTTAGAAGGCATGTTCATTGAAAAAGCTCTTTGCCCCGCTATGCCTTACAGCGCTGGCACTGATCCTCAGTGCCTGTGATAAAAGCCCGAACACCCAAGACAAGGCGCCTTTGGTCAAAGTGCGCACTGAAGTCATTGCCACTCAATCACTCTCCATCAGCAATGAATTAAGTGGCCGCGTGGTTGCTCCCCGGGTTGCGCAAGTCAGCGCCCGTGTCGCAGGGGTCGTGTTGAAGCGTGCTTTCGAGGAAGGCAGCGAAGTTAAGCAGGGCGATGTGTTGTTCTTGATTGACCCGGCCCCATTCAAAGCTGATCTGGACAGCGCGTTGGCGGCGCTGCGCAAATCGCAAGCCCTCGCTTTGCAGGCAAAATTGCAAGACCAGCGCTACGGCGCGCTGATTGAAAGTAACGCTATCAGCCGCCAGGACTATGACAACGCCCGCGCACAAAGCCAGCAGGCTGTAGCCGAAGTCGCTGCGAATCAGGCGGCCGTTCAACGCGCCAAGCTCAACCTGGGGTATGCCACGGTTACAGCGCCCATTTCTGGTCGAATTGGCCGTGCGCTGGTGACCGAAGGCGCATTGGTGGGCCAAGGCGAGGTCACACCGTTGGCACGCATCCAGCAGTTGAACCCGATTCACGTCGATTTAACGCAATCTACTCGCGACCTTGATGGCTTGCGTGAGTCATTCCGTGCGGGCGAGTTGCAGCAAGTGGGCAAAAATGAAGCGCGTGCGACCTTGATTCGTGACAACGGCAACCTGTATCCGCTGCCTGGCAAATTGTTGTTTACCGATATCAGTGTTGAGCCAAGTACTGGGCAAATCATTTTACGCAGTGAGTTTCCCAACCCTGACTATGACTTGCTACCCGGCAGCTTTGTGCGGGTGCGGCTTGAGCAAGCGGTCAATAAACAAGGGATCAGCGTGCCGCAACGCTCAATACTGCGCGACAGTGCCGGTGTGGCGCAGGTGCTGCTGCTCGATGCCGAGGACCGAGTGCAGCAGCAACCGGTGCAATTGGGCGGGGTTCAAAATGACCGATGGATCGTTAACTCAGGGCTAAAACCCGGAGATCGCATTGTCATTGAAGGCCTGCAACACGCGCGCCCTGGCGAGCAAGTGCAAATTGATGACCCCACACCTCCCCTCGCACAGCCCACGGATCGGTGAACATGCCGCAGTTTTTTATTGACCGCCCGATCTTCGCGTGGGTAGTTGCGTTGTTCATTCTGCTGGCAGGCGCTTTGGCTATTCCGCAGCTTCCCGTGGCGAAATATCCCGATGTTGCGCCGCCACAAGTAGAAATTTATGCGGTGTACCCCGGTGCTTCTGCGCAAACGCTGGACGAAAGTGTTGTCAGCTTGATTGAGCAAGAACTTAACGGCACGGATGGCCTGCTGTATTTCGAATCCCAAAGCAGCCTTGGCAGCGCAAGTATTACGGCGACCTTCAAACCTGGCACCGACCCGGAAATGGCGCAGGTTGATGTGCAAAACCGCCTTAAAACGGTGGAGTCACGCCTGCCACAAGCGGTCATTCAGCAGGGTTTGCAGGTCGAGAAAATATCGTCGGGTTTTCTGATGTTAGTCACGCTAACCGCCGACAACAGCAGCGCGCTCGATGAAGTCGCACTTAGCGATTACTTGGCCCGCAACGTGATGAACGAAATCAAGCGCATCGACGGTGTTGGCAAAGCGCAATTGTATGGCGCCGAACGGGCGATGCGAATTTGGATCAATCCGCAAAAATTGATCGGCTTCAACCTAACACCAGCCGACGTCAACACTGCGATTGCCAACCAGAACGCACAGGTCTCTGCCGGCAGTATTGGCGACTTGCCCGGCCGCCCAACGCAAGAAATCACGGCCACGGTGCTGGTAAAAGGTCAGCTGTCGACACCACAAGAGTTCGGCGACATCGTGCTGCGCGCTAACCCGGATGGTTCAACAGTGCGTATCAGTGATGTGGCGCGGGTTGAGATTGGCAGTCAGGAATACCAATACGGCACCCGTTTGAACGGTAAATCCGCCAGCGCATTTAGTGTGAAACTGGCGCCCGAGGCCAATGCCCTGAGCACGGCCAATTTGATTCGCGCCAAAATGGACGAATTGAGTCGCTACTTCCCGGCAGGTGTTGAATACACCATCCCTTATGACACTTCCCCCTTTGTGAAAGTCTCGATCACCAAAGTGATTTACACCTTGGTCGAGGCTATGGTGCTGGTGTTTGCGGTGATGTTCCTGTTTTTGCAAAACATACGCTACACACTCATCCCGACACTGGTGGTGCCTGTAGCGTTGATGGGAACCTTTGCCGTCATGCTGGTGCTCGGGTTCTCGATCAACGTGCTGACTATGTTTGGCATGGTCTTGGCGATCGGCATTTTGGTAGACGATGCGATTGTGGTGGTCGAAAACGTTGAACGCATTATGGTCAGCGAAGGCCTGTCCCCGCGCGAGGCCACCCGCAAGGCGATGACGCAAATCAGCGGCGCAATCATCGGCATCACGCTGGTGCTGGTCGCAGTGTTTATTCCGATGGCCTTTATGCCCGGATCGGTGGGAGTGATTTACCAACAGTTCTCTTTGTCGATGGCCACCTCTATCTTGTTTTCTGCATTTTTGGCGCTGTCGTTAACCCCTGCACTGTGCGCGACGCTACTTAAGCCTATCGCCAAAGGTGAGCATCACGCCAAAGGCGGTTTTTTTGGCTGGTTCAACACGCGTTTCGAGCGTTTGTCTGCGGGGTACGAGCACTGGGTTGTCCACCTCATCAAGCGCAGCGGCCGCTATCTATTGGTGTATGGCGCCTTACTGGTTGTTTTAGTGCTGTGTTTTGCACGCCTGCCCTCTTCTTTTTTACCGGTAGAGGATCAGGGCTACACCATTACTGATATCCAACTGCCGCCGGGGGCTAGCCAAAACCGGACCCTCAAGGTGGTCGAGCAGATCGAAGCTCATAACGGTGCAGAGCCGGGAGTGGGTAATACCACCATGATTCTGGGTTTCAGCTTTTCGGGTAACGGCCAAAACGCAGCGCTGGCCTTCACAACGCTCAATGATTGGTCGCAACGCGATGCTAAAGACTCTGCATCCGCTATCGCCGATCGCGCCAACAAAGCATTTGGCGAACTAAAAGACGCGATTGCCTTTGCCATTTTGCCGCCTCCGGTCAGCGGCCTTGGGACATCGAGCGGTTTTGAGCTGCGCTTGCAAGACCGCGGCAGCGTTGGCTATGACGTGCTGATGCAGGCACGTACTGAATTGCTGGCCCTGGCTGAAAAAAGCCCGGTGCTAGCCAATGTGCGAGAAAGCGCTTTGGCCGAAAGCCCGCAAGTCCAGCTTGAGGTTGATCGCAAGCGTGCCAACGCGTTAGGCGTTTCCTTCGAGGACATTGGCAATGTCTTATCGACAGCCGTGGGCTCTGCTTATGTCAATGACTTCCCGAATCAAGGCCGTATGCAACGGGTTGTGGTTCAGGCTGAAGGCGATCAGCGCAGTCAGGTCGAAGACCTGCTCAAGATCAATGTGCGCAATAACCTTGGCAAAATGGTGCCACTTTCGGCCTTTGTCCAAGCCAACTGGATTCAAGGCCCTTCACAACTGACGCGGTATAACGGCTACCCCGCTATCAGCATTTCCGGCGAGTCAGCTCCCGGTCACAGTACGGGCGAGGCCATGCTTGAAGTCCAACGCCTGGTTGACCAGTTGCCTGCGGGACTGGGTCTTGAGTGGACCGGTTTGTCGCTGCAAGAAAAACTTTCAGGAGCGCAAGCGCCAATCTTGTTGGGGCTGTCGCTATTAATCGTGTTCTTGTGCCTGGCGGCGCTTTATGAGAGTTGGTCTATCCCCACTGCGGTACTGTTGGTCGTGCCACTGGGCGTATTGGGGGCAGTATTGGCAGTGACTTTTCGCGCAATGCCCAATGATGTGTTTTTCAAGGTGGGCTTGATCACAATCATTGGCCTTTCCGCCAAAAATGCCATTTTGATCATTGAATTTGCCAAAACACTGTACGACGAAGGCCATGATCTGGTGGACGCCACCGTGCAAGCCGCCCGCCTGCGCTTACGCCCAATTGTCATGACCTCTTTGGCCTTTATTCTCGGCGTTGTTCCGTTGGCGCTTGCAACAGGGGCCAGTTCTGCCAGTCAACAAGCCATTGGTACGGGTGTTATTGGCGGCATGATTGTCGCAACTCTGGCCGTAGTCTTTGTGCCCGTGTTCTTCGTGGTGGTGATGAAACTGGTCAGAAGGACGCCTCGTCAGAGTTAAGCTACGGCTACGCGTGCTAAGGTGCTGCAACACTCAGTAACAGGGATTGTTTATGCCGCATCTTGCACGCACTCATCCAAGGCTGACTGCAGCCGCTGTGCTCGGCTTGGCAGTGGGGATCTTTGCCCCTGCTGCTACGCTGACATCCAAGTTCTTGCTGGGCTGGAATACTGCCGTTTGGCTGTACTTGGCACTCACCTTCTGGCTGGTGCTTCGCTCAAAAGCCAGTGATGTGAAACGTACAGCCGCGATTGAAGATGAAAATGCCAGCATGGTGCTGTTCACAGTCTGTATTGCTGCGATTGCGAGCTTGGCGGCTGTCACTTTAGAGTTGTCCGGTAACAGCAGACTCAATGACGCTGACCGACTGATGCATTATGGCTTCACGGGGCTCACGGTCATCGGATCATGGTTGATGATTGGCGTCATTTTCAGCCTGCACTACGCCCGTCTTTTCTATAACGATGAAGGCACCGAACCCGCGTTACGCTTCCCTGAGGGATTGCTAAACCCTGATTACTGGGACTTTTTGTATTTTTCCTTCACCTTAAACGTGGCAGTGCAAACCTCTGATGTCTGCATTGCCACTCGTGAATTGCGTAAAGCGGTGCTGGCTCATTCGTTACTGGGTTTTTTATTCAATACAGCGGTGTTGGGTTTTTCGATCAACATTGCTGCCGGCTTGTTTTGACCAGACCAAAAAAAGCGGCAACCTCAGGGTTGCCGCTTTTTTAAGATGGCTAACTTAATCTGTTGCCAGGACGCCGCGACGAATCTGGTCTCGCTCAATGGATTCAAATAGAGCCTTGAAGTTACCTTCGCCAAAGCCATCATCGCCTTTGCGCTGAATAAATTCGAAGAACACAGGGCCCATCAGGTTTTCAGAGAAGATCTGCAGCAGTAAACGCTTGTCCCCTGACTCGGAAGAGCCATCCAGCAGAATTCCACGCGACTGAAGCGCGTCAACCGACTCGCCGTGATTGGGCAAGCGGCCTTCAAGCATTTCGTAGTAAGTGTCGGGGGGCGCTGTCATGAAGCGCATACCGATTTTTTTCAGCGCATCCCACGTTTTGATCAAGTCATCACTGAGGAACGCAACGTGCTGAATGCCCTCTCCATTGAACTTCATCAGAAACTCTTCGATCTGGCCTGCACCCTTGGACGACTCCTCGTTCAACGGTATGCGAATCATGCCATCTGGCGCCGTCATGGCTTTAGACGTCAGCCCGGTGTACTCGCCCTTGATATCGAAGTAACGAATTTCGCGAAAGTTAAACAGCTTCTCGTAGAAGTTGGCCCAATAGGTCATACGGCCGCGATACACGTTATGTGTAAGGTGGTCGATGATTTTTAGCCCGGCGCCTACTGGGTTACGATCAACGCCGTCGATAAATACGAAGTCGATGTCGTAGATCGAGCTGCCCTCACCGTAACGGTCAATCAAATACAAGGGAGCACCGCCAATGCCTTTGATGGCAGGCAGATTCAACTCCATTGGCCCGGTCGGGATTTCAATCGGCTGCGCGCCCAACTCCAGAGCGCGCGTGTAAGCGTGTTGCGCGTTACGCACCCGGAACGCCATGCCGCATACAGAGGGGCCATGCTCAGCCGCAAAGTAAGACGCCACACTATGGGGTTCATTATTGAGGATTAGATTGATCTGACCCTGGCGATAGAGATGCACGTCTTTGGAGCGATGGGTGGCAACCTTGGTGAAGCCCATGATTTCAAAAATGGGTTCAAGGGTATTAGGGGTCGGGGATGCGAACTCAATGAATTCAAAGCCCATCAGGCCCATTGGGTTTTCGTATAGATCAGCCATTTTGGCGCCTCATCATGGTCATTTTTAGAATTAACGTTGGGTTATTTGCTAAGAATGCAGAGGCTGACCGGAGGCGCGCAGGAGATCCCGCGTACACTGCGCGCGAGAAAATCACCGTAGATCAGTTGGAACCCGAATATCTTCATTTCGACCCATCTCGGTACGGGCGGGGCTTCTGCTTGCAGAAGTCATTATTCTTGTATGCGTAAGCGGATTCTACATGGCGTAATCTTGTTTGTCCTACCTTCTATGTGATTTAGCCGGTAAGCGGTGCTAGCCTTAAACAATCAGGCGACCTTAAAAGCCTTTCCATTTGCAGTCTAGGATTCTGAATGCCTTTCGCTCTGAAATTGACACGCAAATGGACTGATCGCTATGCGTTGATTGTGCTCAGTGGGCTACTGCCTATCGTGCTGGGTGTCTTTATTGTTTTTTGGCAAGCCAATCGCTCTCTGGAGCTGGAAGCTCGTCACACAGCAGATGAAGCAGTTCGTCAATTCGATCTCATGCTCGATAACGCTGCCCTCGCTGCTGATGTGGTACTACCACTCGCGGGCCAGCATTGCCCTCAGGTTGAGCTGGCCTTGCGTGAACAAGTTACACGCAGGCCTTTTGTTCGCTCTGTGAATCTGGTTTGGAATGACCAAATTTACTGCACATCTTTATTTGGCGACTTTAAAGAGACGGTCAACCCTGGCAATTACGTCAATGGCACCTTGTGGCTTATGAAAGGTAACCCCATAACCCCTGACGAACCCTTGCTGGTATATCGGCGTGAGGACGGACGCCGCAGTGTGCTGGTCAGTCTCTATGGCTTTCATTTAGTCAATGTTTTGGGATTGATTAACGCTAAAACGCAGTTGCTTATTCAAGTGGGTGATACCTGGATTGATCGTTACGGACAAGTAAGCGACTCTGTGCTGCCGCACTACGCCGTCGCGCAAACTCTGGTCGGCTCTGAGTCATACCCCTATAACGTGGTGGCCGGTTTTAGCACGGGAGAAATTTGGCGAGTGGCTGTTACCGAGTACCCCGCACTGTTCGCACTGCTTTTGTTTCTGGGGGGTGTTTCAGCGGCTACTGTTAAAGGCCTTCAAAAGCGCTCATCGTCGCCGTCTCATGAGTTGCAGCGTGGTTTAGAAGCGGGAGAGTTCATTCCGTACTTTCAAGCCATTGTGCGCAGTGACAATAAACAATGGGCCGGGGCTGAAGTACTGATGCGTTGGCAACACCCTCGCGAAGGCTTGGTGCGTCCAGACTTGTTTATCCCTTTTGCAGAGCACTCGGGACTCATCATTCCCATGACGCGTTCATTGATGCAGCAAACAGCAATCTTACTGGCGCCCTACGCCCAGCACATGGAGCCAGGTTTTCATCTTGCCTTCAATATTACCGCTCGCCACTGTCAGGAGCTGGATCTCATTGAAGACTGTCGTCACTTCCTACAAGCGTTTCCACCGGGACATATCAAGCTGGTGTTGGAACTCACTGAGCGTGAGTTGATTGTACCTACAGAGATAACCCACCAACTGTTCGCAGCCCTCCATGAGTTGGGCGTGATGATAGCCATAGATGACTTTGGCACAGGGCATTCAAGCCTGAGCTATTTGCGTACCTTCAACGTTGACTATTTGAAAATCGACCAGAGCTTTGTTGCGATGATTGGGGTTGACGCCTTGTCTCGACATATTCTTGACAGCGTTATTGAACTGAGCGCCAAACTGAATTTGGGGACAGTGGCTGAGGGTGTTGAAAACAAGGAGCAAAGTGACTATCTCACAGCAAAAGGTGTGGAGTATTTGCAGGGCTATCTGTATGCACGTCCCTTAATAGGCGACCAATTCATCACGTCCATGCTGACACGTTTCGACAAGCGGGCTTAAAAACATAAATATTGTCATACCCTTCAACTAACAGCGTCTATTCTGTCAGCAGATAGAACGACTAAGCCCTTCATACCTTAAGCGCTCATGCTTTTTAGCGTACAAAAGGTGGTTTGAGTTTTATCCTGTTGGAATGTTCAAGAACTGAACTATTTCCACGTATATCTGTTAAACCTTTGTATAAAGAGGTTTGTTAATTCGTTTCAATTTCTCACCACAGAATGAACAACTGGAGTAACTACTGTGTCTAGACTTGCTGAGTTTCGCGCTGCTGAAAAGGCGCTCCAAGAACAACTGGCTCAATTGGAGGCGTTGAAAAATGATGCCGGGCTGAAAAAGGAAATTGAATTCGAGCAGAAATTACAGGGGCTCATGAAAACTTACGATAAAAACCTGAAGGATATTATCGCGCTTTTAGATCCAAGACCCTCTCACCCCAAAGCTGTATCTGCCCCTAAACAACGAAAAGCCCGTGTGCTCAAGGTTTACCACAATCCACATACAGGCGAGGTTATCGAAACCAAGGGCGGCAACCATCGTGGCTTGAAGGCGTGGAAAGAGCAGTACGGTGCTGACACCGTAGAGAGCTGGTTGCGTGTTTAATTACGCCATCAAGTAATGCGCTGCAAAACACAATAGTGTTAGCTGCTTGGGGCAACTGTAGAGACGAGCTGGCTCGTAACCGCCTGAAGAACTTGACGCTCACGCAATAAACACGCGCGTTCGTTAATGCTCCTTACGAGTAAGCTCGTTCCTACAGAAGATTTAATCGTTCAAATAACACCCTTCTAAATAAAGCGGTTACTGCCCGTTCCGCAAAAGATTTAATACATGTAAATTTGTATCATTTTGTTTGACGAGCTCGCCGCGCCCGAATATGCGAGAAAGGCAGGCTAGAGCTTGCTGGTACTCATTGCAGCGAACTTAAACTTATGCCTCCCACCGCTTTTATAGAGATTAACGGAGACAGAGAGGAGCTGAATTCACATTTTTTTCACACTCATTCTCACAGGATGAAAACTGCTAAAGGACTAGCGCCCCATGCCCGCTTCGGCGGGCTTCTTTTTGCCTGTGATTTACTGAAACTCGCGGTAGTCAGGCTGGCAAGGTCAATGGATAACGACTTTTTCATTGAAACGGGTTTGGCGCACGGCAGCGCATTCCGTATCATTCGCCCATCACGCTCACTGTAGCGACCGATCACCGACATACCATTTTCGGAGGGTTCATGAGCCTGCAAGACCTGAACAAAACCCCTGGCGTTACCGCTGAACCAGATAGCGCTACCCAAAATTTCGTTTTTAACCACACCATGCTGCGCGTCAAGAACATCGAGAACTCTCTTGATTTCTACACCCGTGTTCTGGGGTTCTCCCTCGTTGAAAAACGCGACTTCCCTGACGCTCAATTCAGCCTGTACTTTTTAGCTCTGGTTGATAAAGCACAGATACCTACGGACGACGCTGCGCGCACAGTGTGGATGAAGTCTATCCCTGGCATTCTTGAGCTGACCCACAATCATGGTTCAGAAACTGATGACAGCGTTGTTTATCACAATGGCAACACTGATCCTCGCGGCTTTGGCCACATTTGCATCTCGGTACCAGACATCCGTGCTGCCTGTGAACGATTTGAAGCGCTGGGCGTAGACTTCCAGAAGCGCCTGAATGATGGGCGTATGAAGTCTTTGGCATTCATCAAGGACCCGGACGGTTATTGGGTTGAAATCATCCAACCGCAGCCAATGTAAAAGTCGTACGCAAAAAAAACCCATGATTGCTCATGGGTTTTTTATTTCAGAGGCCTATCAGTCTGGCGCTGAGGTACGAATCAAGTGATCGAATGCACTCAGGGACGCTTTGGCGCCCTCGCCCACTGCAATCACAATCTGCTTGTAAGGCACGGTTGTTACGTCACCAGCGGCAAAAATACCTGGAATAGACGTTTCACCCCGTGCATCAACAACAATTTCGCCGCGAGGAGACAGCTCAATAGTGCCTTTGAGCCAATCGGTATTTGGCAACAAACCAATCTGAACAAAAATACCTTCCAGCTCGACGTTATGCACCACTTCTGTTGCACGATCCTTGTAACGCAGGCCGTTCACTTTCTGGCCGTCACCCGTTACCTCAGTCGTCTGGGCGTTAGTGATCACGGTCACATTGGGCAGGCTATTGAGCTTGCGCTGCAAGACCGCATCAGCACGCAGCTTGGTGTCGAACTCAAGCAAGGTCACGTGAGCGACGATGCCAGCCAAGTCGATTGCCGCTTCAACACCCGAGTTACCACCCCCAATAACTGCAACGCGCTTGCCTTTAAACAGCGGGCCATCACAGTGCGGGCAGTACGCCACGCCACGGCTGCGATACTCTTGCTCGCCAGGCACATTCATTTCACGCCAGCGGGCGCCAGTGGCCAAGATCACGGTCTTAGCTTTGAGCGAAGCGCCGCTTGCAAACGTGACTTCGTGCAGCTCGCCCGCCTTGCCTGGTAGCAAACGATCAGCACGCTGCAAATTCATGATGTCGACATCGTATTGCTTTACGTGTTCTTCAAGGGCAGTCGCAAGCTTAGGCCCTTCTGTTTCCTGTACCGAGATGAAGTTCTCGATCGCCATAGTGTCAAGCACCTGACCGCCAAAACGCTCAGCTGCCACGCCAGTGCGAATACCTTTACGTGCAGCATAAATTGCAGCCGCAGCACCAGCAGGCCCGCCGCCTATGACTAAGACATCAAAGGCTTCTTTGGCGCTGATTTTTTCGGCCTGACGCTCAATTGCGCTGGTATCCAGTTTGCCGAGGATCTCTTCGAGCCCCATTCTGCCTTGACCGAAATTAACGCCGTTCAAGTAAACGCTGGGCACTGCCATCACTTGGCGCTCAGTCACTTCGTCCTGGAACAACGCACCATCAATGGCCACATGGCGAATATTGGGATTGAGCACAGCCATCAAGTTCAAGGCCTGCACAACATCCGGGCAGTTCTGGCATGACAGCGAGAAGTAGGTTTCGAAGTTGAACTCGCCTTTTAACGAGCGAATTTGCTCAATAACTTCAGCACTGGCTTTCGATGGGTGGCCGCCGACTTGCAGCAATGCCAGCACCAGCGAAGTAAACTCGTGACCCATTGGGATGCCTGCAAAGCACAGGCTGATATCGCCGCCCGGGCGATTTAACGAAAACGACGGCTTACGCGCATCAGTTCCGTTGTCCAGCAAAGTGATCTGACTAGAAAGGCTAGCGATTTCTTTCAACAAGTCATGCATTTCACGGGATTTCGCACCGTCATCGAGAGAAGCAACGATCTCGATCGGCTGGGTAACCCGCTCCAGGTATGACTTCAACTGAGCTTTTAGATTGGCGTCCAACATACGGGCGATCTCCTTAATACTGAATTCTGTGTAAAAAAAACGCCCGAGCGAATGTCGCCCGGGCGTTTTGAGGGCGATGCTGCTGACAATTAAGTGCGGATCACCGCCCTTGTCTGGCTCACAGACTTAGATCTTGCCGACCAGGTCCAGCGATGGAGCCAAGGTGGATTCACCTTCTTTCCACTTAGCTGGGCAAACTTCACCTGGGTGAGCAGCAACGTACTGAGCAGCTTTGATTTTGCGCAGCAGCTCAGAAGCGTCACGGCCAACGCCACCATCGTTCAGTTCAACGATCTTGATCTGACCTTCTGGGTTGATCACGAAAGTACCGCGATCAGCCAGGCCTGCTTCTTCGATCAGTACGTCGAAGTTGCGGGAGATGGTCAGCGTTGGGTCGCCGATCATGGTGTATTGGATTTTGCCAATGGCTGGCGAAGTGTTGTGCCAGGCAGCGTGAGCAAAGTGGGTGTCAGTCGACACGCTGTAGATTTCTACGCCGAGTTTTTTGAACTCTTCGTAGTTATCAGCCAGGTCTTCTAACTCAGTTGGGCAAACGAAAGTGAAGTCGGCTGGGTAGAAGAACACGACAGACCACTTGCCTTTCAGATCGGCGTCCGACACTTCCACGAAGCTGCCGTTTTTGTACGCAGTAGCTTTGAACGGTTTTACTTGGCTGTTGATGATAGGCATCGTTGACTCTCCGTCAGGGTTGAAAAGTTGATGGGGTGAATCCTAACAACACATTTCGTATCTGGCTCATTGGCAAAGCTGATGCTTGCGATTGGTTTTGTCTATCAGGTGACACTATAGATAGAAGAAACCTAAATCTAAATATGGGCCACCTTACTGACTTTCAACTTGACGCCGATCAGTTACCGATACGTTTTTCTGCGCTTATGCTCATCCCGGTAAACGGGCTCGCTTCAACATAGCGCATGGCAGACTTGATGTCCTTCCAACCGACGTAATTCATCAGCGACTTCAAGTCCCAACCACTTTGATGGGCCCATGTTGCAAAACCGCGACGCAATGAGTGGCTTGTGTACTGTTCTGCGGCTATGCCTGCGCGCTCCAATGCCTGGCGCAGCAATGGGATTACGCTGTTGGCGTGCAACCCCTCCTCCCCCAGATTGCCCCAGCGATCAATCCCCCTAAATACCGGGCCGCGCACCAGTGCCGAGACATTCTGCCACTCGATATAAGCGCGTACGGGACACAAGCGCACCAGTGCAGGCGTTTGAAAGGTTTTACCCAGATTATCCCGATCGCTTTTACTTCGCGGCAAGTACAGGGTAATCCCGGAACCCGCGACCGCTTGCACGTGCTCAACCTGTAAGCGACACAGCTCATCACTGCGAAAACCTCGCCAGAACCCCAGCAAAATCAATGCAGCGTCACGCCTGGCGCGAAGCAGCCCGGGGTGATCGTCATTGGCTTGCGCTGATTGCGCTTCACCTTCAAGCCAATCGACGACTTTTTCCAGATGCTGCAACTGTAACGGCTCGGCTTGCTTCTCTTGCGCAGGGTGCAACGCCCTAATGCCTTTGAACACTTTTCGTACCACCGGAGCCTTTGTCGGGTCTGGAAACCCCTGACTGTTGTGCCATTGCGCAATTGCTGACAAACGCAACTTGAGCGTATTGATCGAGAGCTGCCCGGCATGCGCCACGAGATATCGCGCCACGCTGTCGCTGGTCGCAGGCAAAAAACCACCCCATGTCACTTCGAAATGTTCGATAGCCGCCCGATAACTGCGGCGCGTGTTGTCTCGGGTGGCGGCGTTTAGGTAGCGATCCAGATCGCTCATGCGCTGTTCTCTTGATTGACGTACTGAAATACAGGCCAAAAACCACTTTTAAGCCTCTAGCACGGGATAATACCAGTATATCCCGCCTGTTATTTGCCAATTAAAGACACAGATAGAAAATCAATATAGTATGTAATTACATGATACATACTACAGTACATAATCGTAGGAGAGAGCCATGGCCCGTGGCGGCGTAAACAAAGCGGTCGTTCAAATTGCACGCACGGCAATTCTGGCCCGTGGTGAACACCCGAGCATTGATGCGGTACGTATCGAGATGGGCAATACCGGATCGAAAACCACGATCCATCGATATCTGAAAGAGCTTGAAGAACACGACTCCCGACGCGGCGCCCCGCAAGAGCAAATAGGTGACGAACTGAGCGAGTTGGTTGCACGCCTCGCTCAGCGCTTATTGGAGCAGGCTCAAGAGCCAATAGATCGAGCACAGGCGCATTACGAGCAACTGAAGGCTGGCCTGGTCGAACAACGGAACGAAGCGCAGCAAGCTCAAGCACAGGTTGAGCAGCAGCTTGAGATACAAAATGCCGCACTCAATCAAGAGGCCGAAACCCTTAAGTCCACGCGTTCCATGCTGCAAACAGAGCAAACGCGTAACGCAGCACTGAATCAGGCATGCAGTGATTTCGAGATACGCCTTGCCGATCGCGACGAACAAATTCGCTCGCTGGAAGAGAAGCATCTACACGCTCGCGATGCCCTCGAGCACTATCGCAACGCTGTCAAAGAGCAGCGCGAACAAGATCAACGTCGTCACGAAGGCCAATTGCAACAGGTGCAAATGGAACTGCGCCAGGCACAACAAAGCGCACTGGTGCGTCAGGATGAGATTACTCAACTGCACCGCGATAACGAACGCGTGCTAAGTGAGAGTCGCGCCATGAGCAAAGAGCTGAATCAGGCAACTGATCAGCAGCACAAGCTCAGTAACCTTAATGAGCGACTAAGTACGCAGTTGAGCCAACTGGAAAGTGAGCGCACGCTGCTTCAAGAGCGCTTGAGGGTTGCCGCACAGGACAGCGAAGGCCTGAAAAAACTACAGGCTGAAGCAGATCAAGCTCATACAGCGCTTATGGTGAGGGTAATCAAGGCCGAGACTGCACTCGAAAGCCTTAAGGCACTCAAAGACGAAGAAGCTCCTGCGCCTGAAGTGTAGAGCTCAGACGTGATCTGACAGTTACCGGATTTTCAGTCGCAACTGTCAGATCACGTCAAGACATCTAGAATTTATCGTTTAACTGGCGTGCGCATGGTGACGAATTCTTCAGCCGCTGTAGGGTGCACACCAATTGTTTCGTCGAAATGCTGCTTGGTAGCCCCCGCCTTCATGGCAACTGCCAGGCCTTGCACAATTTCGCCCGCCTCAGGCCCTACCATGTGGCAACCCAACACCTTGTCAGTATCAGCATCGACCACCAGCTTCATCAATGTGCGCTCTTGGCAATCGGTGAGCGTTAGTTTCATAGGGCGGAAGCTGCTTTCAAAAATCTGAACCTTATGGCCCTCTTCAATGGCTTGCTCTTCGCTCAAACCAACAGTGCCAATAGTGGGCAAGCTGAAAACAGCCGTAGGAATCATCTTGTAATCGACAGGGCGATACTGCTCAGGCCTGAACAAGCGACGCGCCACTGCCATACCCTCCGCCAGCGCGACGGGCGTGAGCTGTATACGACCAATAACATCGCCAATGGCCAAGATAGACGGTTCAGCGCTCTGATAAAGCTCATCCACCTCAACAAAGCCACGCTTGTCGAGCTTGACGCCTGTGCTCTCCAGGCCGAGATTATCAAGCATAGGGCGACGCCCCGTGGCGTAGAACACGCAATCTGCAACTAGCTCTCGACCATCCTTGAGCGTTGCTTTCAAGCTGCCGTCAGCCTGCTTATCAATGCGCGCGATATCCGCATTGAATTGCACGTCCATACCGCGCTTAGTCAGCTCTTCATGTAAATGCTTGCGTACAGCGCCATCAAAACCGCGCAGGAACATATCACCGCGATACAGCAAAGATGTTTGCGCTCCCAAACCGTGGAAAATCCCGGCAAACTCAACAGCAATGTAACCTCCACCCACCACCAGCACGCGCTTTGGCAGCTCTTTGAGGAAGAATGCCTCGTTAGAGGTAATCGCGTGTTCATGACCAGGAATTTCCGGGATCTGCGGCCATCCACCTGTGGCTATCAAAATGTGCTTAGCGGTGTGGCGCTTGCCATTGACTTCAACTTCATTGGGCCCGGTCAGCTTGGCGTGACCTTCTAACAACGTAACGCCGCTGCTAACCAGCAAATTACGGTAGATGCCGTTTAGACGTTGAATCTCGCGATCCTTGTTGGCGATTAGTGTCGCCCAATCAAAGCTGGCCTCACCCAAATTCCAGCCAAAGCCCGATGCCTGCTCGAAATCCTCAGCAAAATGCGCCCCATAGACCAGCAGTTTTTTAGGTACACACCCCACGTTGACACAGGTGCCACCCAGATAACGACTTTCTGCTACTGCCACCTTGGCACCGAAGCCTGCGGCGAATCGTGCAGCCCGCACTCCACCAGAACCCGCACCAATTACAAACAAATCAAATTCGTAAGCCATTTATTCCTCCTAGGCAGGCCATCAGCATAATCGCTCCAGCGCGATTGACCAGCGCCGGGTCTAGCTCTAGACCAAAAACAACAAAGCCACCCTGAGGTGGCTTTGCCTTCAAACACTCAGCACGCTTGCTCTATCAGTAAGCTTTGCCAGTTTTGTAGAAATTCTCGAAGCAAAAATTGGTTGCTTCGATGTAGCCTTCGGCACCACCACAGTCAAAACGCTTACCTTTGAACTTGTAGGCAATCACGCAGCCATTTTGCGCCTGCTTCATCAAGGCGTCGGTGATTTGGATCTCGCCACCCTTGCCCGGCTCGGTCTGTTTGATCAGCTCGAAAATGTCCGGGGTCAAAATGTAGCGACCAATGATCGCCAAGTTTGAAGGCGCATCTTCCGGCGCTGGTTTTTCAACCATGTTGCGCACACGGTACAAGTCATCGCCGATCAAATCGCCGGCAATAACGCCATACTTGTTGGTTTCTTGAGGGTCAACTTCCTGGATCGCAATGATGGTGCAGCGATACTGGTTGTACAGCTTGACCATCTGCGTGAGTACGCCGTCACCTTCAAGGTTGACGCACAAGTCATCTGCCAGCACCACAGCAAAAGCTTCGTCGCCGATCAGCGGACGCCCTGTCAGAATTGCGTGACCCAAGCCTTTCATTTCAGTTTGACGTGTGTAGGAGAACGAGCACTCGCTCAGCAGACGACGAATACCCACCAGGTATTTTTCTTTGTCGGTGCCTTTAATCTGGTTTTCCAACTCATAGCTGATGTCGAAATGGTCTTCCAGTGCACGCTTGCCGCGACCCGTCACGATGGAGATTTCATTCAAGCCAGCATCCAGCGCCTCTTCAACGCCGTACTGAATCAGTGGCTTGTTCACCACCGGCAGCATTTCTTTAGGCATGGCTTTGGTCGCTGGCAAAAAGCGAGTGCCGTAACCGGCTGCTGGGAACAAGCATTTCTTGATCATATGAGTCCTTAACAGGGCTGTACGTACGAATTTGGCGCAGTCTAATCAGGCGGCAGTCACCTTACAATGCCCCCCGATAGCATACTGATGCCAACATAGAGAAATTTTGTGCCAGATAGTTCATTTCTGACCGTTTTTTATGTTTTACACGGCGCCATTGAACCTATGAAAAGCCCTCATGGTCTGCTGATCATGGTGCACAAGCTTTAGCTAGAACAAGCGTGAAGCCCTTGATGATAGGCGCTATCATCACGCCACTAACTTAGCTAACAAGGCAACTATTCGATGTCCGCAGCAAACAGTGTCAACGGCTACCTGATCAAGCAAATCCAATCCGGCGCCTGGTGGATTACAGATTCATCTGAAGAAAACGTTGCAGGCCCATTCAGTTCAGAGCAAGACGCTATAGCGGTTGCCTCGGTATTGCAGGACCAGCCTACTGCTCCCGCGCGTCGTGGCAACAAAAAATCCTGACACTTTAGTGATGACCAAGGCCCAATGAATAAACCTTTTGCACTAATTGCACTGCTCGCCCTTGGTGGCTGCGCCACCTCTTCGAACACTTATCTGCCTAACGGCGAACAAGGGCTAAGCATAGACTGTTCTGGCGAAGCCATGTCTTGGGCCAAATGCTACGAGAAGGCCGATGCTTCTTGCGCCGGGACGGGGTACAGCATCGTTGGATCAGATGGCACGCCGGCCGTGGCTGAAAGCGATAAAACCTTAGGCATCGACGTAGGCAACTTCAAGAGCCGAAACATTGTTGTAATGTGCAAGTAGCCCGACCGCAGACCTGATCAAATATGGATTTCGGCAAACTTGATCCCCAGCGAGCGAACAGTCTCGATTAGCGAGTCTAGGCTGGCGAAAGACTCAACTTCATCTTGGTCATCGACCAGGAAAAAGCTGCGACCTGCACTCTTCTTGAAAAATACAATCCACTCGCCAGCCATGGCCGGATTTTGAATGACGTGGGTCGCCGAGATACTCCCATCGGCATGCCGGGCTATAACGTGTTCTCGCTTCATTGTTGGTTCCAGAAAAACTGCCGCTCGAAAGCATACTCGGCGGCAGTTGTGTACAAAAAACAGACTTTATCGAGCCCCGCCCCACAACAGCGCAATGACGTAATCAGATGACAAGTGCGACTGGGGCCCATTACGCATATAAAAAATTGACGGCATTAAAACACTCGCCAAATCTTATGGGCGCACGCACCTGATCGAAGCGTTGTATTAGTTACCAGAAATACAGTGCGTGGCAGCTTGCCGAATATCACCTGGACGGATGGGCACATTAGACATGCTTTCATAAACCTTGATGCTGCTACCGCCTGAGCGCTCTTCGATATCAATTACAGCCGTTGGCCCTGAGGTGAGTTTTTGCGGGACGATAACCCGCAGACCTTCCTTGTGCGGCTCAATCTGAGGGGCTTTGCGCGTGCTTGCCAATTTTTGCACCAAGCATTGAGCGTAAGCGTCTGGCTTTTTGCCAGAGATCACACTCATCGTGGGCAGTGTCTGCTCAATGTCAGTGACTGATGCACAGCCACCCAAAGCCAACACGACCACCAATACGCCCCACTTCATACAAAACCTCCGCTAAAGACCCTACGACAACAGATCTCTAAAATTTCTCCCTGCAATCAGGGAATTAATACTGAGTAGTGGCGAAATATCTGAGTTTTGCGTCAGACTCCTCTACATGGCCGCATAATAATCCGCTTTAGCCCCTTGGTTGGACTAAAGCACGTGTTATGGTCGTGATTTTTTAGCAAAAGCCCACTTTTGGAGCCTAAATGAAATTCATTCACCAACGTGAGCACCTAAATGAAGATGACATTGTTGTCATCGAGTGCTCCCATCCCTGCAATATTCGTTTGATGAGCGATGCACACTTTCGCAGTTTCAAAAATGGCGGTCGCCATTCTTACCATGGCGGTGCCTTTGACAAGTTCCCCGCTAGAATCACAGCTCCTAGCACGGGGTTCTGGAACATCACCATTGACACCGTGAGCTCTCGAGCGATTAGCGTCACGCGCAAACCGACACTCAAGCACTCCATTAAAATCGTACGTCGCTCCAGCTCAAAACTCAGCTGAGCCTAAGCGCGACCTTTAACGCAGGAAATACCGTGGCAACCACTAAGTACGTCATCAAATACAAACTCAATGGCGAGCGTCGTTTTGAGTTCGCGTACCTTGAAACAGGCACTGTAGAACAAGCTCGCGCAGCACTTGAAGCCATTCACGGCGATTCAGACGATGTCATCACCGACATCAGCGTAAGCAAGGCACTCTAAAACGTTTATGTCCCTCGACCTGTTTGGCGAAGACGATCTGCAACAACCCGCCCGAATCGAAAGCATTGGCGCTCAAGCCTGCATACTTCGGGGATTTGCCTTGCCAAGCATCGATGACTTACTCAAGGCGCTCAATGATGCGCTGAGCCAGTCCCCCTTTCGACAGATGCAAACACCGGGCGGCTACACGATGTCGGCCCAATTAAGCAGTTGCGGCAGTCTGGGCTGGGTCACTGACGCCAATGGCTATCGATATAGCCCTATCGATCCTGTGAGCGCCAAACCTTGGCCCGCTATGCCGGCTGTTTTTTTGGAGCTGGCTCAAGCATCCGCCAAAGTAGCAGGCTTCAACGACTTTGTGCCCGATGCATGTCTGATTAACAGGTATGTCCCGGGTGCAAAAATGTCTCTGCACCAAGATAAAAATGAGCGTTCTTACAGCACGCCCATTGTTTCTATCTCGTTGGGATTACCTGCCATTTTTCAGTTCGGTGGATTTGAGCGAACTGACCCGGCACAACGAATTTCGCTGTTTCACGGGGATATTGTGGTCTGGGGAGGCGTTGACCGCTTGCGCTACCACGCAATCATGCCCATTCAACCTGGCCATCATTCTTTACTCGGCGGACAGCGCATCAACATCACCTTGCGCAAGGCCGGATGAATTGTGGCCCCTCCATATTTACCGTGAGCTTCAATACCACTCGACATAGAAAATTGTGCGGCTGAATGCACAGTTGGTCATACGACCTATTTGCGTTTTAAAGCCAAAAATCACCGTCATTAAACTTCGATTGTGATTTAAATAACGTCCGCAGGCCGGTCTTGGGCTGTAGACGTCAAGGGCTGAATGTTTTTGCTCGCAAAGCGCTATATATTTTTGTGCATACCGATTATCTTCCTACCGCCCAGCCACAACCTAATAACGATGGGCAGCCCTTGTCTTTTACGGAGTTTCGTCATGGATGTTCGCGCTCTACGCTTCGCCCCCACTGCTCTCGCCGCATTGTTGGGGTGCTTTATTGTTGGCTCAGCACAGGCTGACGAGGTTCAGGTCGCAGTGGCTGCTAACTTCACGGCTCCGATTCAAGCCATTGCAGTCGATTTTGAAAAAGATACCGGCCACAAATTAATCGCTGCTTATGGCGCGACGGGGCAGTTTTATACCCAGATCAAAAATGGCGCACCGTTTGAAGTATTCTTGGCCGCAGACGACAGTACGCCTGAGAAGCTTGAGCAAGAAGGTGACATCGCTCCTGGTTCACGCTTTACCTATGCCATTGGCACGCTGGCGTTATGGTCTGTAAAAGACGGTTATGTGGACCCGGCAGGCAAGGTGCTGGAAAAGAACGCGTTTAAGCATTTGTCCATTGCTAACCCCAAAGCAGCACCTTATGGGTTGGCGGCCACTCAGGTACTCAACAAGCTGGGGTTGACCGATAAAGTCAAAAACAAGATTGTTGAAGGCCAGAACATCACTCAGGCTTATCAGTTCGTCTCCACAGGTAACGCAGAGCTTGGCTTTGTGGCCTTGTCGCAAATCTACAAAGACGGCAAGGTCAGTAACGGCTCTGCATGGATTGTTCCCGAAAGCCTGCATGACCCAATCAAACAAGATGCTGTCGTTCTGAAAAAGGGCGAAAACAACCCCGCTGCCAAAGCCTTGAATGAATACTTGAAAGGTCCAAAAGCAGCCGAAATCATCAAATCCTACGGTTACCAACTGTAAATATGCCGCTTTCGAGTGCTGATTTTTCCGCAATCTGGCTGACGTTCAAGCTGGCGTCATTGACTACGGTTATTTTGCTGTTGGTTGGCACTCCGATAGCGTTGTGGCTAGCCCATACGCGCTCCAGATTACGAGGGCCAATTGGCGCTATAGTCGCCCTCCCCCTGGTATTGCCGCCCACTGTGATCGGCTTTTACCTGCTGATTGCAATGGGCCCGCATGGTTATGTGGGGCAAGCTACCCAGGCGCTCGGGCTGGGCACATTGACATTCAGCTTTGCGGGGCTGGTGATCGGCTCCGTCATCTATTCCATGCCCTTTGTTGTCCAGCCGTTACAAAACGCATTCACCGCTATTGGCCACAGGCCACTTGAGGTAGCTGCCACGTTACGAGCTAACCCGTGGGATACCTTTTTTACGGTTATGTTGCCACTCGCCCGTCCCGGCTTTATCACGGCGGCAATTCTGGGCTTTGCCCATACCGTGGGTGAGTTTGGTGTGGTGTTAATGATCGGAGGCAACATCCCTGAAAAAACCAGGGTGGTTTCGGTGCAAATTTACGATCACGTAGAAGCGCTTGAATATGCTCAAGCTCACTGGCTGGCCGGAGCAATGCTGGTGTTTTCATTTCTGGTGCTGCTGATGCTTTACTCCAGTCGCAGAACACAAACGAGCTGGGGCTGATCATGGCAACGCAGATCACGATTCAGCTGAACCTTAGTTACAAAGGCTTCTCACTGGACTTGGATTTACAGTTGCCTGGCAAGGGGGTGACTGCATTGTTCGGGCACTCTGGCTCGGGCAAGACCACCTGTTTACGTTGTATCGCAGGGCTTGAACGGGCTGGGCAGGGTTTTGTGCAAATCAACGATGAAGTCTGGCAAGACAGCCAGCGCAACGTGTTCGTCCCTGTACACAAACGTGCACTCGGGTACGTTTTCCAAGAGGCCAGTTTGTTTCCACACTTATCAGTACAGGCCAATCTTGAATTCGGCCTACGGCGTATTGCCCCACAGCAACGACGTGTCGATATGAGCCATGCGACTCAATTGCTAGGGATTAGCCATTTACTGGATCGGGCGCCCAGTCACTTATCGGGCGGCGAACGCCAGCGAGTCGGCATTGCACGGGCTTTGCTCACCAGCCCAAAGTTGTTGTTGATGGATGAGCCATTGGCAGCACTGGACAGCCAACGAAAGCGCGAGATCCTGCCCTATTTGGAGCGTTTGCACAGTGAGCTCGACATTCCAATACTGTACGTCAGCCATTCACAGGATGAAGTCGCACGGCTAGCAGATCACATCGTATTGCTGGACGAAGGCCGTGCGCTCGCCAGCGGGCCTATTGGTGAAACCCTTGCTCGACTGGATTTGCCGCTGGCGCGAGGCGATGACGGCGGCGTAGTCATAGAAGGCCGCGTTGTTAACTATGACGCTCATTACCAGTTGATGACCTTACGGCTCCCCGACAACAAGCAGTATCTGCGAGTGACGCACGCCCCTCTGGCGATTGAGCAGACATTGCGCGTAAAGGTGCAGGCGCGCGATATCAGCCTGAGCTTGAGCCCCAGTGAAAACAGCAGCATTCTCAATAGCCTGCACGCCACAGTCATCAGTGAAACCTGTGCCGACAATGACGCACACGTGCTTGTGCGCCTTGATGCTGCGGGCGCTGTCTTGCTCGCGCGTATCACACGCTACTCACGTGATCAGCTAGGCCTGTATCCTGGCCAATCGCTTTGGGCGCACATTAAAGCAGTGGCAGTCCTAGCCTAGATTTTTGGTTCCGGCATTTGTCGGCGCCGAATAAAATGGCGCACGGTGGCGACAGCCAAACCGACCAGTAGCCCCAGTAGTAATCCCAAGCCAACAATAAGCCCCTTCTTCGGCTTAATCGGATCAACGGGGGTTTGAGCTTTGCGATCGATACTCACCAGACCCAAGTGGCTCATATCAGTATTAAGATTGCGCAACCGCACAACTTCAGCACGCAGTGGCTCAATATTTTTCAGAAATAGATCTTCATTGGCCCGCTTACTGAGCATTTCTACCTGACGATTGACTTCAAGCAGTTGTAGTTCCTTGCGGATTTCCGAGATGCGCTCATCGGTGAAATCATCCGTGGTGCGCTTCAGGAGCGCCGTACGTTCTGCTTCCAAAGCTTGTGTCCCCATAAAGTACAAAGGGATGGCTTGCGAAGTGATTTCAGTGCGCATCAACCGAGAAGAGCTACCTTGCGCGGCATCCGCCATCGCCGAAGGGGTCGTCGGACGGCTAATCCCCAAAGACTTGGCTATAGCAATGGCTTCATTCAATTGATCGATTCGGGCATCGCGCTCGATTTTAAGCTGCAAACGCAACGCTTCTAACTCATCTTTTAGCTTGGCGCGCTGCAACGTGTCAGCCTCAACCAAGGTTGCAATTTTGCCTTCTTTGTCAGCTTTATAGCCTGAGCGGGCGGCGTTGATTTTTTCTTCCAACTCACGCAAACGGTTGTTAACAATAACTTTGAGATCAGCGCTAATTTGATCCCGTTGGGTGTTGATCGCATAGTCAACAAAACCATTGAGGATTTCGACACCATTGACTTTTTCGGGGTAAATCAATTCCAAGCGTATAAAAGGGCTCAGCGTGTCAGTTTTTTTAGGGTCTGGCTGAACCAGGTTTATCGCATCACGATTGAACAGCTCAAAACTCTGCTCTGGCGACAGCCCTTTCCTCTCCAGTGCGCTGAACAGCTGCGGGTGGTCGCGATAATAGTTCAAGCGCGTTTGATAGGACTCCAGCGCTGAGCCGACTTTGAGCAGGGCTTCTTTGGGCGGGAGTTTGTAGACCTCTGAACGGTTCAGGGCATCCAGCTCGTTAGTCGCCGCTGGGCGCAGCACAGAGCTGGCCTGGTACACCGGCGGGGTTACCAGCACGTAACCCAGTGCTATAAGGCCTGCTACCGCGGTTGTACCTGCGATAATTTTCTTTTGCTGCCAGAACGAGTGAATCAGCGCAAACAGATCAATCTCATCGGTTGGAGTTTCTATAGACGGATGCTGAATAGTTTTCAAAAAAATGCACCTTATGAGTAGAACTTCTTGGCAAGTTCAACGTTTGTCTGTTTAACCACATAAACGCTACCTGACGATACAGGTACCTAGGACAGCCTATTCTTCAAAAAGATCCTCGTTCTTTAGAATCAAGCACATACCGCCACAAAATCAAGTGATATCAAAGTGATATTTAACTTATTTAATAAATAGTTGAATCTCCGCTCAATATTGACAACTTCAGATACGCAAACAAAAGAAAAATCCTACATATTTTCTATTCCAGCATGAAATATGCGAGAGGCTGTACTGAAGTGGATTTTCCTGCACAGGCCCAATAGACGATGCGCAAAAGCACGTCTATCACCTAGACGCTGGTCAGCAGATGACTGACCGGCAGAGACGCTCAATAGCAAAGGCCTGTTCATTTGAACCCGGCATATTTCATCGGTCTGTGTAATTATCACCACCACAAAAAAGCATGCTTACGTGTGGAGTAATAATCAGCATGGATATTTTCCAGGCGATGCGGGTGTTTGTCCGCGTGGTCGATACCGGTAGTTTTACAGCGGCCGCTCAGGCGTTGGGGTACTCCACTGCGCAAACCTCACGCTTGCTTTCTGAATTGGAAACCTCGCTTCAAGCCCGGCTGCTACAACGCAGCACACGGCGTCTGGCACTGACCGAAGTGGGCACGCGCTACCTTGAGCGTTGCCGTGTGATTCTGGGCGAGGTTGAGGATGCCAATGCCGAAGCAGGTGGCGCGCATTTGATCCCGCGTGGCCATTTACGTGTGCAGTCCACCACCGGTATTGGCATCCAGTTGCTGGCACCTTTGGTGGCCAAGTACGCCGAGTTATACCCGCAGGTCAATGTCGATCTAACGCTGTCACAGCGTCAACCCGACCTGCTTGAAGAGGGTCATGACGTGGTGATCACACTGTCTGCCAACCTCCCCGACTCGGAACTGGTGGGCCAGCAACTTGGCGCGATCTACAGCGTCATCAGCGCCGCGCCCTCTTACCTTGAGAAGTATGGTGTACCTCAAACGCCGGACGATCTGGACAACCATCGGTGTCTGCACCTGATCGACCCCTTGTTCACAGACAGTTGGACCTTTCGCGATGAGAAGGGAGAACAATTGATTCGCCCTCGCGAAATTTTTCGAGTCAATGTGGCTGAAGCGATGGCCCAAGCGGCAGAAGCAGGTCTTGGGGTGTGCCTGATGCCTGATTATGTAGCCGTAGGTTCTTACCAACGCGGCTCTTTGGTGCGCTTACTGCCCAATTATCGGCTGCATGAAAAGAGCATTTACGCGCTCTACCCTTCGCGCCGATTTCTGGATGCAAAAGTCAAAACCTGGGTGGAGTTTCTTAAAGAGGAAATCCCAAAAACACTGCAAGGTCACCAGGCCATCGTTGATGACCCGGCGCATTGGGCTTAGAAGAGCGTCAGCATGGGCCGCTGGTGAGTTTTACCCCGGAAACAAAAATGGGTTGAGCCCGCTTCGAGCAAAACCTTCTTGTTCGATTTTGGCGTCCAGCACCAGCGAAGCCAGATCGTCAGCGAAAGTTTCCAGTTTGGGGTCGCGATCCAAGTACAGCACTTTGAGATAGCTATGGCAGTCCAGACAGCTCTCGGCCTTGATACTCGCCTCTTTACTGTCAAGCGACCAATAGTCCAAATTGCCGGTTTGTTCGCAATTACTGCACTTGGCACGGACCATGTGCCAACGGCTTTCACAGAGCCGGCAATGCAAGTAGCGCAGCCCATTCTGCGCCCCACCCAGCACCACACTGGTGCTCGGCTCGCTGTTACACACCGGGCAAAATTGGCGATGTTCGCCATAGTCTGCTCGACCGCTGGCAGGCAGTTGAGCTGCCATTTGCGTCCAATACAGCGACAGGGCCGCCCAGATAAATAACGCACGCCCACTGCCCACTTCACTGTGGTGACCACTTAACAAGGCACTGGCCTGCTGCTCAAGCTCGGCTGGCGGAGTCTCGCGCAAACTGGCAACGACTTCCTCTATCGCCGCCGTGGCAGCTGGCAATTTATCCAGTAACTGCATCAATACCTGCTGCCAGTAGCCATCACGTACCAGGTTCACGTAGTCCAGTGGTGCCTGCTTTGAGCCGATACGCGTAGCGGCCTCTTGCGCCAGTTGCTCAGGTAATGGCTGCTGCTCTAGTACCTGCTGCTGAGCCTGCACCAGTTCAGCCACAAAATTCAGGTAATCCCCCATCGTGTGATCGCTGGCCAATTGGCGTAAACGCTCAGCGCGACGCGAGTAATGCTGCTTCAGTTTGGGCAACAGCAACGGTGTGATGCGGCCAATACCGCCCGTGGGGGTTTCGATCGGCGTGAGCTTGATGCTGCTCATTTACTGTCCTTTTTTGCATTGACCTGTTTGAACCAACGGTCGTGGTGGGTCTTGGCCCACGCTCGGGAAACATAGCCGGTGACCATACCGCCAATTGAACCCTTGACCCAGAAGCCCATGTAGGCGTGCCCCATAATCAGGAGGATCAAACAAATGCCAGTGAGTGAGTGCATCAGTGCGCCCACTCGAATCACAGGGATCGGGAACCACGGCGCGAAATACGGGCGCCAGATCAACACACCGCTAATCAACAGCAATGTAATCAGGCTCATGATTCCCCAGAACAACAGCTTTTGCCCGGCGTTGTATTTGCCCACCTGCAACGCTTTGTTGTGACGCCCCATCAACACGTCTTTGACGTTGGCGAACCACAGACGGTCTTCAGGCTCTGGCAAGTTGTATTTGACCAACCGTACAAACAGAAACATCAGCGCCAAGAACACGACTACACCCAAAAAAGGATGAAGGATGCGTGCCAACTGCGGCGTACCCAACACTGAACTGAGCCAGCTCATGGATGGAAAAAACCACGACAAGCCCGACAGCGCCACCAACATGAAACAAATCACCATCAACCAGTGGCAAATACGCTCAGCAAACGGGGTACGCAAAATCATGTCTTTGCGGTTCATGACTGCTTCTCCTGATCCTTGGGCGCCGTGGTGTCGTCGTCTTCATGTGACTCATCGGTCGTCAATGGCCCAACGCCCACGTAGTGGAAGATGGTTCCTGCCAGGGTGGCAAAAAACGCCACGGCCGCCAGGGGTTTAAGCCAACCTTTCCAGCCCTGCACCACATTACTGATGCGCGGGTCTGCTGGCAGGTTGTGATACAGCTGCGGCCTGTCGGCATGCTGCAACACATACATCACGTGGGTGCCACCCACGCCCTGCGGGTCGTAAACCCCCGCATTGGCAAAACCACGGGTGTTGAGCTCAGCTACCCGTTCGTTACCCAAATGCTTCATGTCTGCCTTACTGCCGAAGTTGATGGCACCGGTCGGGCAGGTTTTTACGCAGGCAGGCTCTTGCCCCACGCTGACCCGGTCGATGCACAGCGTGCACTTGTAGGCTTTGTTGTCCTTTTTGCTGATACGTGGCACGTCGAACGGGCAGCCGGCAATGCAGTATCCGCAGCCGATGCAGTGATCAGAGCGAAAATCCACAATGCCGTTGGCGTATTGCACAATCGCCCCCGGCGCCGGGCAAGCCGTGAGGCAGCCCGGCTCGGCACAGTGCATGCAGCCGTCCTTGCGAATCAGCCACTCCAGCTTGCCACCCTCCTCCTGCACCTCGTCAAATCGCATCAGCGTCCAGGTTTCAGCGGACAAATCGGCCGGGTTGTCATAAACCCCAACGTTATGCCCGACCTCGTCACGCAGGTCATTCCACTCCCCGCAGGCCACCTGACACGCTTTGCAGCCGATGCAGATGGTAACGTCGATCAATTTGGCGACTTCCACTTCACTGTCACGCACCCGTGGCGCGGGCGTCAGACTGTTGGTGGCGGAGCGCTTGATAATGTCTTGTGATTGCATGGACATAAGCTATCTCCCTTAAGCCTTTTCAACGTTGACGAGGAAAGCTTTGTATTCCGGTGTTTGCGCGTTCGCATCACCCACTGCTGGTGTCAGCGTGTTGGCCAAATAACCTTTGCGGGTTTCACCTTCGTAGCCCCAGTGGCAGGGGATACCAATGGTGTCGACCTCTTGCCCCCCCACCAACAAGGTGCTGATGCGTTTAGTCACCACCGCCTTGGCCTTGATATAACCGCGCTTGGTACTGACCTTGACCCAATCCCCTTGTGCAATCCCCTTTTTCTTGGCCAGGTTCTCGCCGATTTCAATAAATTGCTCAGGCTGCAATACCGCATTGATCCGCGAATGCTTGGTCCAGTGTCGGAACAACTCGGTAATCGAATAGGTCGTGGCCACGTAAGGAAACTCGGCAGCTGTACCAAGACGTGTCTGGTCGTAAGGGAAAATCCGCACCGTGGGGTTGTAAACCATGTTCTGGTGCAAGGGGTTACGCCCGGTCGGAGACTCAGTTGGCTCGTAATGCTCCGGGAGCGGGCCGTCGACCAGCGCATCAATCGCGTAAAGCCTGCCTACACCTTCAGGCAACATGATGAACGGGCTCGCTGCACTGCTTGGAGGCAGGGTCGCCGGGAAGTCCGGCACATCAATACCGGTCCAGCGCTGGCCGTTCCACTCGATGATTTTTCGTTCTGGGTCCCACGCTTTGCCTTGTGGGTCGGCGGAGGCGCGGTTGTACAGAATCCGTCGATTCTGTGGCCAGGCCCACGCCCACCCCAAGGTGCTGCCCAAACCAGAAGGGTCAGCGTTATCACGCCGCGCCATCTGATTACCTTGTGGCGTCCAGGAGCCCGCAAAAATCCAGTTAAAGCTGGCCGTGCTGCCGTCATCGCGCAATTGCGAAAAGTCACTGAGCAACTCACCTTTACGTACGGTGATATTGCCTTGGGCGTCTTTGAGGTCTTGCAAGGCGTAGCCATTGGCCTCTTGCGCCACCTCTTCGGGCGTCGGGTCCAACGGGTCGCGGTAATCCCACGCCATATTCATCAGGGGGGCCGGGTTAGCCCCGCCCTCCTGTTGATACATCTCGCGCAGTTTCACAAACAGGTGCCCGAGGATCTTGCCATCGTGCCAAGCCTCGTTAGGCGGTGCTGCCCCCGCCCAGTGCCATTGCAACCAGCGGCCAGAGTTTACGATTGAGCCGTTCTCTTCGGCAAAACAGGAGGACGGCAAGCGAAAGACTTCGGTCTTGATGTTAGCGGGATCCACGTCGTTCTGATCGCCGTGGTTCTTCCAGAAGCTCGAGGTTTCCGTCACCAGCGGATCAATAATCACCAAGTATTTAAGCTTGGAAAGCGCTGCACTGGCCTTGTTCTTGTCCGGGAACGCCGCAATCGGGTTGAAGCCCTGAGCGATGTAACCGTTGACCTGGCCGTCGTACATCATTTCCAGATAACGCAACACGTCGTAGCTTTTGTCCCACTTTGGCAGCCAGTCAAAACCCCAGCTGTTGTCGGCAGTGGCGTTATCACCCCAAAAGGTCTTCATCATGCTGACAAAGAACTTGGGGGTGTTTTGGTAGTAATTAACCTGCTCTGGCAGCAATGTTTTGGGCGTGGTTTGTTTGAGATAGGTCGCCAGATCCGTTTGTTGATCACTGGGCAGGTTCATATAGCCCGGCAAGCGTAACGACAGCAGGCCAATATCGGTGTAGCCCTGAATGTTGGAGTGACCGCGCAACGCGTTAACCCCACCGCCCGCCATACCAATGTTGCCCAGCAACAATTGGATCATGCCGGCGCCGCGAATCATCTGCACGCCGCTGGAGTGGTGCGTCCAGCCAAGGGCGTAGAGGAAGGTCGCTGTACGGTTGGGCGCACTGGTTTCGCCGATGATGCGGCAAATCTCTAAAAAATCTTCTTTAGGCGTGCCGCAAATATCGGTCACAACCTCAGGCGTGTAGCGACTGACATGCTGTTTGAGCAGGTTCCAGACACAACGTGGGTGACTGTAGGTTTCGTCGCGTTTGGCGTGACCATTTTCGTCAAGCTCATACATCCACTCGGCGCGATCGTATTGCTTCTTCTCGGGGTCAAAACCGCTAAACAGGCCTTCATCAAAACTGTAACTGTCACGCACAATCAGCGGCGCGTTGGTGTAAGCGCGCACGTATTCGTGCTGGATCTGATCATGGGTAATCAAGTAGTTGATCATGCCCATCAAAAAAGCAATGTCAGAGCCGGCCCGAATGGGCGAGTAGATATCGGCGACGGCCGCACTGCGATTAAAGCGAGGATCGACCACAATCACTTTTGCGCCATTGCGGATTTTGGCTTCGATGACCCACTTGAACCCGACCGGGTGCGCCTCGGCGGGGTTGCCGCCCATGATCAGCACCACGTTGGCATTCTTGATGTCGACCCAGTTGTTGGTCATTGCGCCACGGCCAAGCGTAGGCGCCAGTGCCGACACCGTTGGGGCATGGCACAGGCGTGCTTGGCAATCGATGCCCAACATGCCCAGCGCACGAGTGAAGCGCTGATCCAAAAAACCGGTTTCGTTACTTGCGGCAGACGAACACAGCATGCCTGTGGTCAGCCAGCGGTTAACTGTCACGCCAGCGGCGTTTTTTTCAATGAAATTGGCGTCGCGGTCGTCTTTCATTAGCCGCGTGATGCGGGTGATGGCCTCGTCCCAACTGATGCGCTGCCACTCGTTGGAGCCCGGCGCTCGGTATTCCGGGTATTTGAGGCGTTGTTCGCTGTAGATGAAATCAATCAGGCCGGCACCCTTGGGGCACAACGAGCCGCGGCTGACCGGATGATCCGGGTCGCCTTCAATATGGAAAATGCGCGCTTTGGCGTTTTTCGCCCCATCGCCCAAGCTGTACATCAAAATGCCGCAACCCACTGAGCAATAGGTGCAGTTGTTGCGGGTTTCTTTGGCGCGCAGCAATTTGTATTGGCGCGAAGGATCTGCTTGAGCAAGTCCAGGGGCAAACCCCAGTGTCGCTACGGTTGCAGTCGCAACACCGGCCGTACAAAGTTTGACGAACTGTCTTCTTCCGACGTCCATACATCTCCTCATCACCCGTGCGCTATGCAGGGATACAGAGTCGCTCCCGCCTCACGGTGACAGGATGCGCTCAGGCTTTTTATCTAATTGACCTTAGCCAACTTCTGCTCGCACGCGAGGAAAAATTAACCCTAAGCAATATGACAAAAAGCCCTGAGAAGACATTGATGGAGGTCAACAGTGCAGCGTTTAGCTGCACTGGATCAAGGTTAGATCCCTTGCAAGGCGAGATCCATTGCAAAGTAAGTGAGGATCATGTCGGCCCCAGCGCGTTTGATTGAACCCAAGCTTTCGCGCACCACACGGGCTTCGTCGATTGCTCCCGCCAAGGCGCCGAATTTGATCATCGCGTATTCGCCACTGACCTGATATGCCGCCAAAGGCAAACGCGAGGCTTCGCGAACGTCACGAATAATGTCCAGATAAGCACCGGCAGGCTTCACCATCAGCACGTCTGCGCCTTCCTGCTCGTCGAGCAGAGATTCACGAATCGCTTCGCGTCGGTTCATCGGGTTCATCTGGTACGACTTGCGATCGCCCTTCAGCGCGCTACCACCGGCTTCGCGGAATGGGCCGTAAAGCGCCGATGCAAATTTGGTGGAATACGCCATGATCGAGGTGTCAATAAAGCCCGCCGCGTCCAGAGCACTGCGAATCGCTTGAACTTGGCCATCCATTGCCGCCGATGGCGAAATGAAATCTGCGCCTGCGGCTGCGGCCGCTACGGCTTGCTTGCCCAGATTGATCAGGGTTGCGTCGTTGTCCACCCCGTGGTCGTGCATCACACCGCAATGGCCGTGAGAGGTGTACTCGCAAAAGCAGGTGTCGCTCATCACGATCATTTCTGGCGCGGCATCTTTGCAGATACGTGCCATACGCGAGACCAGCCCGTCTTCGCGCCATGAGTCGCTACCGGTCGCATCCAAATGGTGCGACACCCCGAAGGCCATCACCGACTTAATACCTGCGCGGGCATAACGTTCAATCTCGCCCGCCAGTTTCGACTCAGGAATACGCATCACGCCGGGCATGCTGGTGATCGGCACGAAATCATCAATTTCTTCTTCAACAAAAATCGGCAGCACCAGATCGTTGAGGCTGAATTCGGTCTCCTGGAACAGGTCACGCAGGGTTTGAGTGCGGCGTAAGCGGCGAGGACGAACGGAGGGGAACTGGTTAGGCATCATGGTTCCTGATGGGCAGGTTCATAAAACAAACGTCATAAGCAGACGAGCCTCGACCAAGGCTCAGCGGGGGCAACAAATACAGGATTGATACTTCAATTGCAAAATATCCGGACGCCTGTGGTCCGTTGTCGCGGCTACAAAACGGAGCAAAAACGGCCAGTTGATCATTTCGTAAAAAAGCGTAACATGCCGCCCCATGATTCTTGAACAGCTCAAAGCCTTGGGTAATGACACTCGCATGCAAATGATGGAGTGGCTCAAAGACCCGCTCAGTAATTTTCCGCCCCAGGATCATGGTGATCCTGCGATTGGTGTGTGCGTGACGCATTTACAGCACAAGGCCGGGTTGTCGCCGTCTACCGCATCAGCCCATTTGGCCATCTTGCAACGTGCAGGTTTCGTACTGACAACACGCATTGGCAAGTGGACTTACTATCGACGCAACGAGCAGGCGATTGATGACTTTGCGGCTAGGCTGAAAATCGAGTTGTAATTTTTAACCATTCATTTCGTTATTTCGCGCAATGTAAAAACATGAGGACACCCCATGAGCACCAAAACCATCTTCGTTCAACCTGGCGGCGGCTATCACAATGTTGTCGTGGGCAGCAGCGAAGTGAGCGCCCCAGCCAGCGACGAAATCACCGTTCGCTTGCACGCCAACTCACTTAATTACCACGACTTTGCTGTGGTCAGCGGCATGTGGGGGCCAACCGAGAAGCGCATTCCGATGGCCGATGGCGCTGGCGAAGTAATCGCCGTTGGTGCTGATGTCAGCGAATTTAAAGTCGGTGATGCCGTGGTCAGCACCTTCTTCCCCGAGTGGATTGACGGCACACCCTTGGTGGAAGGTTTTGTCACTGTACCGGGTGACGGCATCGACGGTTATGCCCGTGAGCAGGTAACGGCTAAAGCGACCTCCTTCACTCACTCTCCTGTGGGTTATAGCCACGCCGAAGCGGCGACCCTCACCACTGCTGGCCTGACTGCCTGGCGTGCATTGATGGCCGATGATTCGCTGAAGCCTGGCGATACTGTGTTGGTTCAAGGCACCGGTGGCGTTTCAATTTTTGCGCTGCAATTCGCGAAAATGGCAGGTGCCACAGTCATCGCCACGTCTTCAAGCGACGAGAAACTGGAACGTCTCAAAGCATTGGGTGCCGATCACGTTATCAACTATCGCAAAGACACTAACTGGGGCGAAACCGCACGCGCACTGACCGGCGGCCGGGGTGTTGATCACATCATCGAAGTGGGTGGCCCTTCGACACTTGAGCAGTCAATGATCGCAGTGCGCGTTGCTGGGCACATTTCAATCATTGGTATTTTGAGTGGTGTCTCTGGCGCAATGAACTTTGTTCCCGCGCTGATCAAACAAGTGCGCCTGCAAGGCGTATTGGTGGGCAGTCGCACTCAGCAGCAAGACATGATTCGCGCTATCAATGCCAATGGCATGCGCCCGATCATTGATCGTCATTTCCCGCTGAGCGATATCGTTGAAGCCTTCAAGTATCAAGAGACCAACCAGCATTTCGGCAAGATCTGCCTGGACATCTAATCGGTGTGGCAACCGGATGGCGCATTGACAGTGCGCCACCGGTTTCTCTAGATTCGAGCTTTTGCCGAGCGAACTCATGAGTCTTGAATCTGTACGCGCGTTCTTCAACACCAATGCCCCAGACCTGAGCATCATCGAACTGGCCACCAGCACTGCAACCGTCGCGTTAGCCGCACAGGCACATGGCGTTGAGCCGGGGCAGATCGCCAAAACGCTGGCATTTCGGGTCGGTGATCGCAACGTGCTCTTGGTGGCCCGAGGCGATGCGCGCATCGATAACAAAAAAATCAAACTCGCGCTTGGCAGCAAAGCCAAGATGCTTGATGCCGACACAGTGGTGGCGCTCACCAGTCATCCGGTCGGTGGTGTATGCCCATTTGGGTTGGCCACTGACTTGCCTGTGTATTGCGATGTTTCCCTCAAAGACTTCGCCGAAGTCATGCCCGCTGCAGGTGCAACCCACACAGCTGTACGCATTTGCCCTACGCGGTTGGCAGAGTTGGTGAAAGCGGAATGGGTAGACGTCTGTCAGGCCGTAGAGACAGTCTGACAAATGAGCTGAAGGCTCTATTACGGGCATTACAGCTTCATTAATTGTCAGACAATGTAGAATCCGTACTTGAGATCGATTATCATCCGCGCCTTCTGCTGCGCCCTCCTTCGACCTACATAAACCAAAAACTCGCAGGAGGGTGCTGATTTAAGGGATTAATTTGAGGCGCACATGCACCGCTTTTCTTTTAGCAAATCGTTGATTTGCGCAACATTGGGGATCGTCACTCTGCCGTCTTTCGCGGCCCTTCAACCCGTGTCAGAAGCAGCGCTAGCTGCCGAAACCGACAGTTCATGTCATTTCAACCAAGACACCAGCTACGATTGCACCTCAACCTATCGCTACACGATTTTGAGCAATAACGGTCGCGACATGCTTTCGCGCATCGATTTCGCCTTCCCTGAAACTGACACCCTGCAAGTGATTAAAGCCGAGTCCACACAGCCCGGCGGCAAGCCCGTTGCACTGTCCGAAACACAAATTGACACGCGCATGGCACCCAACCCCGACCAAGGATTCCTGCGTTTAAAGCAAACGTCTCTGGCCTTCCCCAACCTGCGCGTCGGCACACTCATCAGTTACACCCTGCGTGAACATTTTGCTGCCAAACCCCTGACTCAACACTTCCATTACGCCATGGTATTTGCGCCTAATGCTGTGCGTATGGACCGCTACAAAAGCAGCTTTACGGCCGATAAACCGATAATTTGGCGCAGTGAGTTAATGGAAGATTTCACCTTTACGCCATCTGCCGATAACAAAGCGTTAGTCGTGCAGTTGAATAAACCGCGTTTCGTGAACTACATCAATGAAGCCGAAAACGGCTTTATTCGTCGCGTACCGCGTATGGAACTGGGCAGTACCAGTCAACTTCAAGACTACTTCGGCACGTTGGCCCAACGTTACAACGACATTGTGACTGCCAAGTTGCCTGCAACCAGCGCACAAGCAGTAGCCCGCGTAAAGGGCTTGCCCGTCGAGCAACAGGTGTCGAGCTTGATGCAGCATATTCATGACCAATACCGCTACTTGGGCGATTGGCGAGCGAGTGATCGTGGGTACGTGCCCTTTACCCTGTCGGAGATCGAAGAGCGTGGTTATGGCGACTGTAAGGACTTGGCGGTACTGCTAACAGCCATGCTCAACGCTAGCGCAATTAAAGCCCAAATTTCCTGGGTGAGTCGCGGCACAACGGCCCTGGACTTGATGCTTGCGGGTACCAACGCACCCAATCATGCCATCGTGCGTGCCGAGGTTAATGGCAAAGTTTGGTGGCTCGATCCCACTAACCCAGTGTTCTTCCCGGGGCGTTCACTGCCTGATATTCAGGATCGCTGGGCGCTGGTGATCGACCCGCAGGGCAAGGTTCATCAAGACCACATCCCGCAAGAACCGCCCACGCTTAGCATGGCGCTCAAGAAATTCGAACATTTCAACGCACAAGGTGAGGCTCAAACCACAGCCAGCATTGAGATGAGCCAAATGACCCTGATGCAGCTCAGTGTGGCAGACACACAGTCAGGCATTTCGGGGACCAATCAGAGCCTGTGCAATAACTTCGGCAAGGAGATTTCAAACTGCAACATCACGCGTGACGAAACTGGCTTCGTGGTGCCTGAGCGCTACAAGGTGCAGGCCGTGCTCACTAACGTGCGCCCACTTGAAAACCTCTCCGGGCAGCACGTGTATCAACCAGCCTTCATGGCCGGGCGCTGGGGTGGCCTAATGAACTACCGTCGCACAGGGCAATTGGCTGACTTGTATCTGGCTGATCCCGAGACAGTTAATTACGAGATCACC
The DNA here is from genome assembly GCF_055406205.1 of Pseudomonas sp. E315. Classification (NCBI taxonomy): domain Bacteria; kingdom Pseudomonadati; phylum Pseudomonadota; class Gammaproteobacteria; order Pseudomonadales; family Pseudomonadaceae; genus Pseudomonas; species Pseudomonas sp. E315. Next base: position 116,376 of record NZ_JBUZPJ010000012.1, read on the forward strand.
CTCTCTGGCGCCAAGGTTGGTAACGACATCAACGCCTGTAAAGTGCGCTCGCCCTGGTTTGATATGAACTTGAGTGCCAAGCAGGTCAAAAACGAGTATCGCTACCAGTACACGCTCACACAAAAGCACGCATGGTTAAGCCACGACGAGATCATGAGCGCACCTTTTGAAGCGATGCTGAATGAAGCGCGGCGCTGTAATGACCAGATGCAGCAAGTGGTGCAACTGAGCACCAAGGCCTGATGCCTTGATGTGCCGTGAATCAGCCTGACCCTGTTGCGGGGTCAGGCTTTGTTACAGCTTTAGGCGATGGCTGCATCTACTAGCACTTGAGCTTCAGCTACCAAACGCTTGAGATGTTCGTCACCAATAAAGCTTTCGGCGTAGATTTTGTAAATATCCTCAGTGCCCGAAGGACGTGCGGCAAACCAACCGTTTTCAGTCATTACCTTCAGCCCGCCAATGGGCTGATTGTTGCCAGGTGCATGGCTAAGAATCTGCGTAATCGCCTCACCTGCCAGCGTCGTCGACTTAACTTGCTGCGGTGACAACTTACCCAGCAACGCTTTTTGCTCAGGGGTCGCCTTGGCGTCCACCCGGGTCGAGAACGGCTGGCCCAAGTCATCCGTCAGCGCTTGGTAAAGCTGCGAAGGATCCCGACCTGTTCGAGCCGTCATTTCTGCTGCTAGCAGTGAAGGAATCAAACCATCCTTATCCGTTGACCACACTGTGCCGTCGCGACGTAAGAACGAAGCGCCTGCGCTCTCTTCGCCACCAAACCCCAGCGAGCCTTCAAACAAGCCATCCGCAAACCACTTGAAGCCCACCGGCACTTCATAGAGGCGGCGATTCAAGCGAGCGCTGACCCGATCAATCAAGCCACTGCTGACCACGGTTTTACCCACAGCAGCATCTGCGCACCATTGCGCACGATTCTGGTACAGATAGTCGATGGAAACAGCCAAGTAATTGTTGGGCGCCAACAACCCCCCGGTTGGCGTAACAATGCCGTGACGGTCATGATCCGGGTCACACGCAAAGGCAACATCAAAACGCTCTTTGAGCCCGATCAACCCCTGCATGGCATAGCTGGAGGACGGGTCCATGCGGATACGACCATCCCAGTCAACACACATAAAGCGGAAGGTTGGATCTACCGAGGTATTAACCACTTCCAGATTCAGGCGGTAGTGCTCAGCAATCGCTGACCAGTAGCGCACACCCGCGCCACCCAACGGATCGACACCCAGACGCAGATTAGCGCCTCGAATGATGTCCATATCAATCACGTTTTTCAGGTCTGCTACGTAGGTGTTCAGGTAATCGTGACGATGAGTGGTATCGGCTTTCAGAGCCTGCTCGTAACTGATGCGTTTAACGCCTGCCAACTTGGCCGCCAACAACTCATTGGCTTTGGCCTCAATCCACTTGGTGACATCGGTATCCGCCGGGCCACCATTGGGTGGGTTGTATTTGAAGCCGCCACTTTCTGGCGGGTTGTGCGAAGGCGTAATCACTACGCCATCCGCCAACCCTGTGGTGCGACCACGGTTGTAACAAATAATGGCGTGAGAAATCGCCGGAGTCGGGGTGTATTCATCCCCCGTAGCAATCATGGCTTCAACACCGTTACCAGCAAACACTTCCAGTGCGCTGGCACCGGCCGGGGTCGACAAAGCGTGTGTGTCGATCCCGACAAACAGCGGGCCATTAATCCCCTTTGTCTGGCGATACAGACAAATGGCCTGACTAATTGCCAGCACATGCCACTCGTTGAAGCTCAACTCAAATGAGCTGCCCCGATGCCCGGAAGTACCGAAAGCAACCCGCTGGGTAGCAATCGCTGCATCGGGCCGACCGGTGTAATAAGCGGTCACCAGTCGCGGAATATCGACCAGCAATTGAGCTGGAGCCGGCTTGCCCGCAAGAGGACTGAGTGTCATGCAAAACCTCTGAAAAGGATGGTACTGAAGAAAAACGCAGTTTACTGGCACTTCGACACTGGCGAGAAGCAATCTATCCCAACAACGCGTTTTTATTCTTCACCCGCCGATTCTTGATCACAATCACCCGAGTAAATTTGCATCGAACACTCACTCATGGCAAAACTGCGGCACTTATTTGCAGTTCCTCGATCCAAGCGCACACTTATTTCGTTCTTAACAAGGAAGCAGCATGAAACCACTCGTCATCGGCGCGGCCTTATTGTTCTCCATGAGCACGCTATGCAGCGTGGCTAACGCCGGCAACAAACTGGAAGATGTAGCGCCCTACCCAAAAGCCGAAAACGGTTTTACCCGCCAAGTCATTCACTTGCCCAAGCAAAAAAACGAAGACGATTACAAGGTGCAAATCCTTGCGGGCAAAACCCTGCAAGTTGACTGCAACAAGCAACGTTTAGGCGGCAAGCTGGAAGAAAAAACCCTACAAGGTTGGGGCTATCCGATGTACCGCCTCAATAAAGTCAGCGGCCCGATGAGCACGCTAATGGCCTGCCCTGGCGGTAAAACCCATCCCGAATTTGTGCCCGTGGTCGGCGATGGTTTCATGCTGCGTTACAACAGCAAGCTGCCCATCGTGATTTACGTCCCTAAGGACATCGAAGTGCGCTATCGCATCTGGTCAGCGTCCAAACAAGTCAAGCAAGCGGTTACTGAGTAACTCAGCGTTGGGCCACGGCCTTGAGGTCGTGGCCCATTTAGATACAGCTGTCCAAAACAAGGAGTGTTCACATTGACGCGTATCGCCCTGCCTCTGCTTGTACTGATCGCCTTTGCGGCTTACACCTTCAGTGTGATGCTCCAGGCCCAAGAGCCGTTGCTCGACTTCGGTATCCGCTTGATGTCACAGCCTGACACGGCTCAGGTCGTGATTGATCTCTACGTGTTGGGCGCACTGGCGTGTATCTGGATGTACAAAGATGCGCGCAGCCGTGGCCAAACACTACTCAGCGTAGTGCCTTATTGGTTGATCACAGCGCTGTTTGTCTCAATGGGCCCTTTGCTGTATTTGGTGGTGCGTGGCGTGCGTGACGCCAAAAACACACCACCACGTTGATTCGAACACGATAGCCAGGCCACCACCTGACCCTCGTTTGATTCACTGATCTATTGCAGCCCAACACGGTATAACCCGGCACTGTCCTCATCGGTCAGCACGTACAGGTACCCATCCGGGCCTTGGCGCACATCGCGGATACGCGAATTCAACTCACCCAACAGGCGTTCTTCGTGTATCACTTTGTCGCCATCGAGTTGCAGTCGAATCACATTTTTATCAACCAGCGACCCGATAAAAACGCTGTGCTGCCACGGCTTGAAACGATCGCTGTTGTAGAACGCCATGCCAGTGATACCAGGCGATTTCTCCCAAACGTGATGCGGCCCCTCAGTGCCTTCAACGTGCTTACCTTTGGCCTCAGGAATGGGTTGTGATGAATAGTCGATGCCATGGGTTGCCAGCGGCCAGCCGTAGTTTTTACCACGCTCAATCACATTGATTTCATCTCCACCCTTGGGCCCGTGCTCGTGAGTCCATAAAGCGCCTGTCCACGGATTCAATGCCGCACCTTGCTGGTTACGATGACCAAACGACCAGATTTCGGGTTTTACCCCTTGCGCACCGACAAATGGGTTGTCGTCTGGAATGCGTCCATCAGGGAAAATCCGCACGACCTTACCTTGCAGTTTGTCCAGATCCTGGGCCGTTGCACGCTGGTTATTTTCGCCAAGGGCAATAAACAGATACCCCTTTTGGTCAAAGACCAGACGCGAACCAAAGTGGTTGCCCGTCGATAGCTTAGGTTGCTGACGGAAGATCACCTCAAAATCGCTCAGCTTGGTTAAATCAGCCGACAAACGCCCTCATCCAACGGCAGTTGCGGCCTTATCCCCCTCTCCATCGCCTTCAGCGTAAGACACATACACAAGCCGATCTTGATAGAAGTCTGGGGACAGCACGACATCAAGCAAGCCGCCCTGCCCTTTATTCCAAACCTGAGGCACACCCGAAAGGGGTGCAGAAAGTTTGCCCTCAGGGCTTACAACGCGAAGATTTCCTGCACGCTCCGTGACCAATATCCCTTGTTTGTTCGGTAGAAATGCTAACGCCCAAGGATGACTGAGGCCTTCCACTACTGAGGTTGCAGTCACAACACCTTGTTCAGACTCTGATGATTGCGCATCGCTTGCGCAGGCAGTCAAAGTCACATTCAACATGGCAGTGGCAGTGGCAGTGGCAGTGGCAGTGGCACACAACGTAGCGAGCAAGGTTTTACGTAACATAAACAGTCCTTATTTCAGCCCCTAGCGTTGAGTTCCCCGCTGCAACGACGGCGCAGTGGGTCTAAGGGTTTGCGGTGTGGAAGAAGGCCGCGGGTAACCGTTACCCACTTCGCCATTTTCGATGGTAGGCATTTTGAACGTTGGCAGGGTTGATGGCCCGCGTACTGGCGGCGTGCTCGATATAGAGCCTTGACGGCTATTTGGGTTTATACGTCGAATCGTGTTGTCGGCAGGAACTGCTCTTTGCATCTGTGTGTTTTGCGCCAATTCCAGAGGCGCTAGTTTGCCCATCGAGATTTGGGCCTGAGCCTGCGAAGCAAATACGCTCATGACAATCAAACAGAATACGCAGCTTTGGGTCTTGATCATGATGCCCTCCGATTCCACATCTTCTAAGCCTTTGAGGGCGCGCCATCTAACAGGTTCGTTTTTCATCAAAAAAAACATCCTTGCATGCTTGGTACAGGCCTGTTGCGGATAAATGCTTAGTAAGCGCCTGATAAATAGCTTGAACAAGCTGATAGATCTAACAGGTTTCACGTCTCGCTGTTTATCGTTATAACCCGTTTATAACCATCCACCCATGAGCACTAAAAACAAAGGGTGTGCAGTGATGGCTCTCTGATCCACTTTCAGGATTTGAACCATGCTAACTATTAATAAAAGCCACGTATTTGCTTTTTCACTTTTAAGCCTTGCACTGCAAAGCGCCCAGGCCGCCTGCACTTTTAGTCCAACGGCTGGCAATGATAATTATGTGTGTGACAGTGGCAGCGCCCCCTCACTGATTGATGTGCTGGGTAACAATAGCCTTACGTTACCGGCCGCCAGTACAGGCAGCATCAATGGCCCCGTCACATTCGGCTCTGGTACGGATAGCATCAATATCAGTGCGGGGCTTATTACCGGCGCCGTCGACCAAGGTACTGGTATCGACGATTTCGTCATGTCCGGCGGGCAAATTCAATCGCTGGCCCAAGGGGATGGTCGCGATACATTCCTGATGACCGGCGGCAAAATTGTTGGGGCTTTTGAGGATGGCGATGTCGCAAAAATGACGGGGGGCAGCATTGGTCGCGTCAACATGAAGCTGGATAACAACATTTTTGATATGTCCGGCGGGGAGATCATTGGCAACTTAGTCACCGCGTTCGGCAAAGACACCATCATCCTTTCCGGTGGCAGTATCGGTGCAAATATCAGCGTCAGCGGTGGCGATGATTCGGTCACCATCACTGGAGGCACAGTCGGGGGGCAAGTGCTGATGAGTGTCGGGAATGACACATTTGTCTGGCGGGATGCAGGCACTGTCAAAGGTGCGGTATTGATGGCCGATGGCAATGACACAGCGCTGCTCGCCAATCTGACAGAAAGCGTGCTCTCGTCTACCCCACAAATCGACGGTGGAACAGGCGTTGACAGCTTGACCTTTGAGGGCAGCAGCCCACAAAACGGTGCGCGCTACATCAACTGGGAAAGTGTCGCACTGACCCAAGGCTCAAGCCTTACCTTAAATGACTCACTGATACTGGGCGACAGTGTCAGCGGCACAGGTAGCTTAAGCATTGACGCCACCAGTGGCCTGAACTCAACCCAAGGCGTGATTTCAGCATTTACGGCGGGGCAAAAAGCGAGCGTCAACAATGCTGGCTTAATTGACCTGACCTCCAGTGGCGCCTCAACCAATGATCGGCTCACTATCGTTGGCGACTATACGGGCAACGGTGCTCGTCTTAACGTACAAAGCGTATTGGCCGGTGATGATGCCCCCTCTGATCGTCTGGTTGTTTCGACTGGGACTCTCTCGGGAACCACGACCCTCAACGTCAGCAACCTGGGCGGCACAGGTGCGATTACCACGCAAAACGGTATTCAGGTCGTCGAGGCCAATCTGGGCGCCAGCAGCAGTGCTACGGCGTTCACTTTAGGTCAGCCACTGTCAGCAGGCGCTTATCAGTACTATCTATTCAAGGGTGGTGTGACAGCAGGCTCTGAAAACAGTTGGTATTTGCGCTCCGCCGTCGTGGCCGCGCCCGCAGCGGTGCCGCCCGTGGTGGTGCCGGTTGAACCAGGCGAGCCACCGGTGACGCCACCTGTTCAGCCTCCAGTCATACCGCCCCCTGTGCCCGCGGTTGGCACGCCGACGTTGCCGGTTGCAGCGCCAGGTCAAAGCATCACGTTGTATCGCCAAGAAGTACCGTTATACGCGGTGGTTCCACCGGCAGCAGCGCTCTTGGCTCAAACAACTCTCGGTACGTTTCATGAGCGCCAAGGAGACCAGAGTTTGTTGAGTGAAAATGGAGCCATTCCCGCCGGATGGGTTCGGGCTTTTGGCAGCCAAACCCGGCAAAGTTGGTCTGGTACGGTTGCGCCAAGTTTTGATGGCTCAATCAATGGCTACCAGATAGGCCACGACCTTTTTGGCTACACCCATGACAATGGCTATCGTCAACGCGTGGGGCTATTCGTCAGCCATGCACGACTGGATGGCGGCGTCAAAGGCTTCAATCTGGGCTTTCAAAACAATAAAGCCGGGGACATTCGGCTCGATGGCGACAGCCTTGGCGCTTATTGGACCTTGATCAGCCCGCAACAGGCCTACATTGATGTCGTGGCAATGGGCACGCGTTATGACGGGCGCAGTCGCTCAGAGCGTGGCGTAAAACTTGATCTGGATGGCCATGCCACCAGCGTGTCAGTCGAAGCGGGCTACCCCATTGCAGTTTCATCCCGCTGGCAAATTGAGCCTCAAGCGCAAATCATCGGCCAGCACGTTTCGATGGACAGTGCCAGCGATGGCATTTCAGCGGTTGGATTTGACACACAAGACTATTTGAAAGGTCGCGTTGGCGCTCGTTTGAATGGGGCATATCAAGTGGGCAAGGTGCCGGTAGCCCCCTACGTGCGCACCAACCTCTGGCGTAGTTTTGGAGGCCGTGACGCAACCACTTACGACGGGGTGCAAGCCACAAAAACAGACCACAGCGCCAGCACTATGGATGTTGGGGTCGGCGTGGTTGCACGCCTCAGTTCCAGCGTCAGCGTTTATGCAAGTACCGATTACAGCGCCAACCTGGACAGTCGAAATCAGGAGGCCATCAGCGGCTCCTTGGGTTTGCGGGTCAGTTGGTAGGCTTTAGTGAACGTCAGGTTCGGGGGCAATTTCGATAACAGTTGCCCGCCGGTCCTCTTCGAGCAACGCCTGCCGACACACTTGATAGCAGTCTTCGATATGACCGTTACCCACCATTTTCATGACACCGAAGCTAATGGTGGCGGCCACGGCCTGCCCAACAATCGGTATAAAACGGGTGACGGACTTGGTCGCAACCTTAGTGCCCATTTTGCGTAACAGCGACATCACCATGGTGCGACTGACAAATTTGCCAATGACTTCGCTGCCAATGCTGGTGACTGCTACCACAATCAAACGCTTAGAGCGTGTGTCCATCTGTTCGATCTGCTGTGGGGTCAAACCAAATTTGCTGTTGATGGCCGGCAGCATTTCAACAAGCAGTGCCACATCAGTCCCGATGTCGAGCCCAGGCAGCGGAATAACTGCCGCTCCAGCAGACACAGCAGAACGCTTTGTGACCATTGACTTGCACTCATCACGAATACGGTCAAGCTCAGCTAATGATTTGATCAACATGGTTGTACCCCGCCACTGATAACTAAAAACGACGCAGCTTACTACGTCCCTCAGGCTTGAGGCATGCGCCTGTTTTTATGTAGAGGGGGGATGGGGCCAGAAATTCAACCCACTGACAAAAAGCAGCCTGTACTCACGGGAAGTACAGGCTTGAGGGGGTTACACGTCTTTCTTGACCTTGGCCCATTCTTCTTTGAGCTTTTGCACGAAGCTGGTTTTTTGATCCTTTTCACACGCAGTGATAATCAGCGGCGTGATTTTTTCAACACCGGCTACATCCAGCACGGCATCCTCAACTTTGCCAGTCTTGTTCACAGCTTCACCCAAGCCGACGGCTGTCGGTCTGAAGCTTTCGTCAACGGCCAGAAAATCTTCGCAAGTCCATTTCGAAACAGGCTGCTTGGTATCTGCCGCTTGCGCCAGTGTTGACAGCGCAGCCAGACCAACCGCACCCACTATCAGAATGTGCTTTTTCATATGAACATTTCCCTATTATCAAAAAGTCAGTTACTTGGCATTGCCGCCAAAGACCCTAGTTGCCGATGGGATTTCTGTCAAAAAAACAGATCTATTACATTTCGAACATCCAATCTTAAACTTCAATAAATCGCCAATAACAGGTTTAAATAAAAACCACACTTAGCCTCGTCAGCACCTAAGCACTAACGTTCATAAAAGCCCACCGCTTAACAGTGCGTTATTGAGTAAGAATAACTTTCATGGCCTTCTCTTCTGCGGCATGGCTGAATACTTCATAAGCCTTGAGAATATCGTTCAACGCAAAGCGGTGAGTAATTAACTTGCCCGCCTCGATCTTCCCGGCTTGCAGCGTTTTCAGCAGCATCGGCGTGGTATTGGTATTAACCAGCCCTGTCGAGATATTAACGTTCTGAATCCACAACTTTTCCAGGTGTAACTCCACGCTCTTACCATGCACTCCCACGTTGGCTATATGCCCGCCTGGGGCAATCACTGATTGACAGGTATCAAACGAAGCCGGAATACCCACCGCCTCAATCGCAACGTCCACGCCGACGCCATCCGTGAGTTCAAAAATTCTGCTCACTGCGTTTTGTGTATTGATATCAATCACATGAGTTGCGCCAAAACGTTGCGCAACTTCAAGGCGATTGGTGTCGCCATCGACCACTATCAACATGGCCGGCGAATAGAACTGGGCCGTCAATAAGGCCGCCATGCCCACGGGCCCAGCGCCGACAATAACCACGCTGTCACCCGGCTTAACGTTGCCGGCAAGCACGCCGATCTCAAAGCCAGTCGGCAAAATATCGCTCAACATGACCAATGCTTCTTCGTCTGCCCCCGCAGGCACCGGGTAGAGGCTGTTATCGGCGTGGGGGATGCGCACGTATTCTGCCTGGGTGCCGTCGATCATGTGCCCGAGTATCCAGCCACCATCAGCGCAATGAGAGTACATCTGACGTCGGCAGTTAGCGCAGCTGCCGCACGATGTGATGCAGGAAATCAACACATGATCGCCCGGCTTGAAATTACGCACTGCCGAACCTACGGCCTCAATGACTCCAACCCCTTCATGGCCTAACACTCGTCCGGGCGTGACCTGCGGAACATCCCCTTTGAGGATGTGCAAGTCTGTGCCGCAGATGGTGGTGTGCACAATGCGAACGATCGCGTCGGTAGGTTTATCTATCTCTGGCGTGGGAATATCACTCCAGGATTTTTTGCCGGGCCCTTGATAGGTGAGCGCTTTCATGATGCCTTTCCTTTAGCAGATGGAAAATCAGCAACGGCTGCCAACCCTGTTCCTTAGCGGGCAGCCCAGAATTCACTCAGGCAGTTAAGCACTCTTTACTCATAACGCACTTGCCACACGTCAAAAGGTGCCCGTTTGTTTGTCAGGCCAGGCAGTGAGCACCTCAAACCCATCATCCGTAACCGCCACCATGTGCTCCCATTGAGCCGACAGTGAGTGGTCTGAAGTCACCACTGTCCATCGGTCGGCCAAGGTTTTCACATGGCGTTTGCCAGCATTAAGCATGGGCTCGATGGTGAAAATCATGCCGGTTTTGAGTTTCAATCCCTGCCCGGGATAGCCGTAATGCAGCACTTGGGGCTCATCATGGTAGACCTTGCCAATGCCGTGGCCGCAATACTCACGCACAACACTGAACCCTTCGGCTTCGGCCACTCGCTGGATAGCATGACCAATATCACCCAAAGTTGCGCCGGGACGAACCACCGCAATGCCCGCACACATGGCGTCATAGGTGGTTTTGATCAAATGACTGGCAGACGGGCTGGGCTCCCCTACGCAGTACATGCGACTGGTATCACCGAACCACCCATCCTTGATGACAGCAATGTCCAGATTCACGATATCGCCATCCTTTAGCACTCTGCCCGAAGGTATGCCGTGGCAAACCACTTCGTTAACAGACGCGCATACGGTTTTCGGGAACCCGTGATAGCCGACATTGGCTGGAATGGCTTTTTGCACATTAACAATGTAGTCGTTACACCGCTGGTCAAGCTCGTCAGTGGTGACGCCCGCTTTGACGTACGGGACAAGCATCGCCAGCACTTCGGCAGCCAACTGAGCCGCTACACGGGACATGGCTATTTGGGCTGGGGTGTTGATTGGAATATGCGCTCTCATGACTTGACTCCTGCTGTTGCCTGACCTGCTGGCGCATCGGCTAGGGCGCACAGTGTCGCCAAATCCATACCGCCCGCCAGTTCTGCACGAATCAGAAAACGGCTGATCTGGCTGTGATCCAGGTTTGGATACAGTTCCGTGAGCATTCCTATGCGCATCCAGTGCTCAGCTTGAGCATTAATAGAGCGATTAAGCGCATCGCTGGCAACACGCAAATTTTCGTGCATGGCTTCTGAAATCTTGACGATACCCACAGCGTTTCTCTATATGAAATATATACGAAACATATACTAGCCGAACTCAAGCGGTTATCGCAACGCTCGATGCCTGATCCCGTTCGCACAGCATTGGCGCCGAATGGAGGGGGCAAAGACATGCGTGATAACCCAAGGTTGAACTACCCACCGAGTAACAGCGCCCATCAGTGTGACCTGCATCACATATCCGCAGATTAATGCTGTTGGTTTTACTGCTTTTAAATTCTTTAAAAACGTTTATTAATTGCTGTCAAAATCGCTAAAACCGTTTAAGCGGTATAACTCAACGTGAAAATATTCCCATGTAAGAAAAAAACTCGTTGAGCCGTAAATGCTCTGATGCCGCAAAAGCATTCCTGAATAGCACCTGTCTAGCCATGACAAAACACAGGTTGTTGATCTAACTTTCATAGGCTTTTCACAAATGTGCGTTTAACGTATGCGCCATCGCTTAAATGAAAAGCCATCAGCGTTTGCAAGAAAATCAGACAGATAACTGAATTTAGTGACTTTACCTTTGTCTGGAATAGGCTTTACTGGTTCCGCACATGGGGCTGGAGCGTGCCTGTGTGTGTGCCAACTTTAGACGTGTCGTCTTGTGCCATTGAACTGACTGGAACGAATACTTTGAAACCCTACCCTATCCAGTGTGTGTCGATCGTCATTCCGGTCTACAACGAACAAGAGAGTTTGCCCGAGTTATTACGCCGCACCGAAGCGGCTTGTGCTCAGCTGACGCAGCCCTATGAAATCGTTTTAGTGGATGACGGCAGCCGTGATGACTCCGCGCAAATCCTGCAAGACGCGGCAGAGCGAGAAGGCAGCGCCGTGGTTGCCGTCATTCTCAATCGCAACTACGGCCAACACGCCGCGATCATGGCGGGCTTTGAGCACTCCAAGGGCGACGTGGTCATCACTCTGGACGCCGACTTGCAAAACCCGCCAGAAGAAATCCCCAGGCTGGTGGCACAAGCCGCGCTGGGCTACGACGTGGTGGGCACCGTACGCAATAACCGTCAGGACTCTGCCTGGCGCCGCTGGCCATCACGCTTGATCAACCTTGCGGTTCAGCGCTCAACCGGCGTGGCCATGAGTGATTACGGCTGCATGCTGCGTGCCTACCGACGCACCATTGTCGACGCCATGCTGGCCTGCCGCGAGCGCAGCACTTTTATCCCTATTTTGGCCAACAGTTTTGCCCGTCACACCACCGAAGTGCTGGTCGAGCATGCCGAACGCGAACACGGTGACTCCAAGTACAGCCCCATGCGCCTGATCAACCTGATGTTTGATCTGGTGACGTGCATGACCACTACACCGCTGCGCTTGCTGAGCATTATTGGTTTCAGCATGGCGTTATTGGGCGGGGTGTTCGCCATCCTGCTGATCGTGTTGCGTCTGATATTCGGTGCTACTTGGGCGGGCGACGGTACGTTTGTGTTGTTCGCAGTGCTGTTTGTATTTACCGGCGGCCAATTCATCGGCATGGGCCTATTGGGCGAATACCTTGGCCGCATGTACAGCGATGTTCGAGCACGGCCACGCTTCTTTATTGAAAAAATCATTCGCGCCGAGCCAGTAAAAACTCCCTCTTTTGCAACTCACACTCCCTCTTCTACTTCGACACAGGTCCAATCATGAGTTTGAAAGCCGTCGTTTTCGCCTATCACGATATTGGCTGCACAGGCATCGAAGCCTTGCTCAATGCAGGTTATGACATTGCTGCTGTGTTCACCCATGCTGACGACCCCAAAGAAAACAACTTTTACGGTTCTGTGGCTCAACTGTGCGCCCGTAAAGGCATCCCTGTTCATGCCCCCGAAGATGCCAACCACCCTTTGTGGATTGAACGCATTCGCAAGCTGAACGCGGACTACCTCTTCTCGTTCTACTACCGTCACCTGCTGGGCGAAGAACTGCTGGCCAGTGTCAGCAAAGGTGCTTACAACCTGCACGGCTCGTTGTTGCCACGCTACCGTGGCCGCGCCCCGGCAAACTGGGTGCTGGTCAACGGCGAAACCGAAACCGGCGTCACCCTGCACCGCATGGTCAAACGCGCCGATGCGGGCGACATCGTGGCTCAACAACGCATCAGCATTGAACGCTCAGACACCGCGTTGAGCCTGCACGCCAAGTTGCGTGAATCGGCTGCCAAATTACTCGCCGAAACCTTGCCGCTGCTGCCTGAAGGCAAGCTCAAGGAAACCCCGCAGGACGAATCCAAAGCCACTTACGTTGGCCGCCGCACCGCAGCAGACGGTTTGCTGCAATGGGCCCGCCCGGCTGAAGAACTGTTTAACTTGGTGCGTGCTGTCACCCAGCCTTACCCTGGCGCCTTCTGTGCTGTTGGCGAACACAAACTCATCGTATGGGCCGCCGAAGTGGTCGCAGGCAATGAAGGCCATGCACCGGGCCATGTCATCAGCTGTGATCCGTTGCGCATCGCGTGTGGGCAAGACTCGCTGGTGATCACTGCCGGCCAGCGCAATGACAACGGTCTGTACCTGAGCGGCCCGCAACTGGCCCGCGAACTGGGGCTGGTTGAAGGCTCGCGGCTGCGGGGCAGTGAGTCCGGGCGTGCAGCACGTCGTACCCGCGTACTGATTTTGGGCGTTAACGGCTTTATTGGTAATCACCTGTCCGAGCGCTTGCTGCAAGACGACCGCTACGAAGTCTATGGGCTGGACATTGGCAGCGACGCCATCGACCGTCTGCGCAGCCACCCCAACTTCCACTTTGTGGAAGGCGACATCAGCATCCACACCGAGTGGATCGAATACCACATCAAAAAATGCGATGTGGTACTGCCGCTGGTGGCCATCGCCACACCAATTGAATACACCCGCAACCCGTTGCGCGTATTTGAGCTGGACTTCGAAGAAAACCTCAAGCTGGTGCGCTACTGCGTCAAGTACAACAAGCGCGTGATTTTCCCGTCGACCTCCGAAGTGTATGGCATGTGCCAGGACAAGAACTTCGACGAAGACACTTCCAATCTGGTGGTTGGCCCGATCAACAAGCAACGCTGGATCTATTCAGTGTCCAAACAACTGCTGGACCGCGTGATCTGGGCCTACGGTCAGAAGGGCTTGAAGTTCACCCTGTTCCGTCCGTTCAACTGGATGGGCCCACGCCTTGACCGTCTGGACTCAGCACGGGTGGGCAGCTCACGAGCCATCACTCAGCTGATTCTGCATTTGGTGGAAGGCACTCCGATTCGCTTGGTTGATGGCGGCGAGCAAAAGCGCTGTTTCACAGATGTGGCCGATGGCATTGAAGCGTTGGCCCGCATCATTGAAAACCGCGGTGGAAAGTGTGATGGCCAGATCATCAACATCGGCAACCCGGACAACGAAGCCAGCATTCGCCAGCTGGGTGAAGAACTGCTGCGTCAATTCGAGGCGCACCCACTGCGTGACAACTTCCCACCGTTTGCGGGCTTTCGCGACGTTGAAAGCCAGTCGTTCTATGGCGCCGGGTATCAAGACGTTAGCCACCGCAAACCAAGCGTTGAGAACGCCCGCCGTCTGATCGACTGGACGCCAACCACTGAGCTGAGTGAAACCATCGGTAAAACACTGGACTTCTTCCTGCGTGAAGCCATGGTTGAAATCGCGGAAAAACGCTGATGCAAGCAGGACTGCGCATTGACGTCGACACCTACCGTGGCACCCGTGAAGGGGTGCCTCGACTGCTCGAAATGCTGGACGAAGCTCAAGTCAAAGCCACGTTCTTTTTCAGCGTGGGGCCAGACAACATGGGCCGCCATTTATGGCGGCTGATCAAGCCTCAGTTTTTCTGGAAGATGATGCGTTCCAAGGCAGCCAGCTTATACGGCTGGGATATTTTGCTGGCGGGTACTGCCTGGCCGGGCAAGCCGATTGGCAAGGACTTGGGGCACTTGATGCGCCAAACCCTTGCCGCAGGCCACGAGGTGGGCTTGCATGCTTGGGATCACCATGGCTGGCAGGCCAACACCGCGCGCTGGAGCCAGGCCCAACTGATCGAGCAGATCCGCAAAGGTGTCGACACGTTAAGCGACATCACCGGACAGGCCGTCGAGTGCTCGGCAGCCGCAGGCTGGCGTGCAGACGAACGTGTGGTTCAAGCCAAAGAAACCTTTGGCTTTCGTTACAACAGTGATTGCCGCGGGCACAGTCTGTTTCGGCCACGGTTGGCGGATGGCAGCTTGGGCGCGCCGCAAATTCCAGTGGACTTGCCCACGTTCGATGAAGTGGTGGGGCCGCAGCTCAACGCTGCGGACTTCAACGCCTACATTCTTGATCGTTTCAGCCCACACAAGCTGAACGTGTACACCCTCCATGCAGAGGTAGAAGGGATTCTAATGGCTAACGATTTCCGACAGCTGCTGGCAAAGGCCCGCAGCCGCAACATCGACTTTCAACCCTTGCGCGACTTACTCCCCGGCGATCTTGGGTCACTGCCTGCCGGGCAACTGAGCCGTGGCGTGTTGCAAGGCCGTGAAGGTTGGCTAGGAGTGCAAAAACCATGACACAGCGCTGGGCAATACCGCTGCTGGTTTTAGCCTTCATCGGGTTTTATCTGTTACCGCTGGGCACCCACGGGCTGTGGATTCCGGACGAAACGCGTTACGCGCAAATCGGTCAGCAAATATTGATCGACGGTAACTGGATTACGCCTCACTTCATGGACCTGCGCTACTTCGAAAAGCCGATTGCCGGCTATTGGATGATCGCAATCGGTCAGGCCATTTTTGGTGAAAACCTGTTTGGCGTACGGATCGCCTCGGCCATTGCCACGGGGCTCAGTGTGTGGCTGGCCTACGCTGTTGCTCGTCGATTGTGGAACGACCCGCGCAAGAGTTTCGCCTGCGCGCTGGTGTACATGACCTTTGGCTTGATCGCTGGTCAAGCGGGGTACTCCAACCTCGACCCGCAATTCACCCTGTGGGTCAACTTGAGCATGGTGGCTTTGTGGTTTGCTGTTGACAGCAGCACGCCTCGCCAGCGACTGATGAGCTGGGCCGCGCTGGGCTTTGCCTGTGGCATGGGCTTTATGACCAAAGGCTTTTTGGCCCTGTTGTTGCCGGTGCTGATCGCCCTGCCCTACATGATTTGGCAAAAACGCTTTGTCGAGCTGGTCAAATACGGGCTGGTCGCCATGCTGGTGGCTGCGATTGTGTCGTTGCCGTGGGTGTTGGCGGTACACGCACAAGAGCCTGACTATTGGCGGTTCTTCTTTTGGCACGAACATATCCGCCGCTTCGCCGGGGATGATGCACAGCACGGTCGGCCTTGGTGGTTCTATCTGCCGCTGATGGTGGTGTCCAGCTTGCCTTGGGCGGCACTGTTGCCGGTGGCTTTCAAAGACGCCTGGAAAAACAAGCACCATGCCCGGGTTGTTTTCGTGCTGCTGTGGTTGCTGCTGCCGCTGGGCTTGTTCAGCCTGAGCAAAGGTAAATTGCCGACTTACATCATGCCGTGCTTGTTGCCGCTGGCCCTGTTGTTGGGGCATGCGCTGATACAGCGTGTGGAGCAAGGCAAAACCGGCGCCTTGCGCCTCAATGGCTGGGTCAATTTGCTGCTGGGTAGTGCTGCGTTAGTGGCCGTGATTTTCTTCCAGTTCAAAAAACCGTTTTATGACAACGAACCGCAGCACTTGGCGCTGCTGGTCGTGGTGCTACTGACGTGGATCATCAGCAGTGTCTTGGTGTTGTCCAAGCCCCTAACAATGTGGGCGGCCCCAGCCTTGGCAATGGGTGTGCTGGTACTGCTGCTGCCCGCCAGCATGCCCAACAGTGTGGTTTACAACAAAATGCCCGACCAATTTGTGCTTGAGCATGCCAAGGAGCTGTCGCAAGCCAAGGCATTACTCAGTAACGATCTGGGGGCCGCGTCTGCGTTAGCCTGGCGCCTGCGCCGTCCAGACGTCACGTTGTACAACACACAAGGCGAAGTGAAATACGGCCTGACTTACGCCGATGCCAAAGGCAAAAGCCTTGGCTTGAATGAAATCGAGCAGTGGATGGCCAATGCGCGTCGACAAGGGCCTGTGGGCGTTGTGATGCGGGTGAAGGACAGCGATGAAGCCCATGAAATGGACTTACTGCCCAAGGACGGTCAACGCTATGAAGAAGGCAACATGGTGATTCTGATTTTCCCGCAGAGCGCCCCATGACCCTCACCTTGTTACTACTGGCGTGCCTGCTGACCTGCGCCGGGCAAATCGCCCAAAAGTACGCCGTCGAAGGCTGGCGCGGCTCAGACTTTGGCATCGCCCACAAGCTGCGTTCACCTTGGTTATGGCTGGCATTGCTGTGCCTTGGCCTGGGTTTGCTGGTGTGGCTATTGGTGCTGCAACGGCTTGAAGTGGGCATTGCTTACCCGATGCTCAGCTTGAACTTTGTGTTGATCACACTGGTGGCGCGCTATCTGTTCAAAGAAGCCATCGACCTGCGCCACTGGTTGGGCGTGGGTTTAGTGATCGGCGGCGTCGTTTTGCTGGGTCAGCAAGCATGAGCCTGCGACGTGGATTTGTGTTTGCTACGGGCAGCGTGTTGCTGGTCAGCGGCGCCCAATTGGGCATGCGCTGGAGCATGACGCGCTTGCCAGAGCCTGCTCAATGGTTGGCCGCGATCAGCCAGGGCGATGTTTCGCTGGCGGCGCTTGGCATGGTGTTGGCCGCGATCATGGCTTACGCGTTGTCAATGCTGTGCTGGTTGCTGGCCTTGCGCGACTTGCCACTGGGCCGGGCTTATTCGCTGCTGAGCATCAGTTACGCCTTGGTGTACCTGCTGGCCGCGAGCCTGCCGATGTTCAATGAAAGCTTCACGCTTTCGAAAACCCTTGGCGTGACCTTGGTCATTCTGGGGGTGCTTACGATCAACTCTCGACGTACCCCAAGTTCCAGGAACTGCGCATGAAAATCAGTGTATTTGGTAGTGGTTATGTAGGCCTGGTGCAGGCGACGGTATTGGCGGAAGTTGGCCACGATGTGATCTGCATGGACATCGACCAAAAGAAGGTTGAGCTGTTGCAACAAGGGCACGTCAGTATTTTTGAGCCGGGGCTTTCAAACCTTGTGCGCGACAACCTCGACAGTAAGCGCCTGCGTTTTACCAGCGACGAAAAGCTCGCAGTTGAACATGGCCAAGTGCTGTTTATTGCCGTAGGCACCCCTCCCAGCGAAGACGGCTCAGCGGATTTGAGCGCCGTGTTTGCGGTAGGTGATGCCGTCGCCCGTCATCGTGAAGAGCCGCTGATTCTGGTCGAAAAATCCACCGTGCCGGTCGGCACCGGGGATGCCTTGACTGCGCATATCAACGCATCACTCAGCAAAAGTGGCCGCTCGTTGCAGTTCGACGTGGTGTCCAACCCTGAGTTTCTGAAAGAAGGCTCGGCCGTCACCGATTGCCGTCGCCCGGACAGAATCATCATTGGCTGCGAGCGTGAGGAAGTGCGCGAGGTAATGCGCGACCTGTACGCGCCGTTTAACCGCAACCATGACCGCATCATCAACATGGATCTGCGCAGCGCCGAACTGACCAAGTACGCAGCCAACTGCATGCTGGCGACCAAAATCAGCTTCATCAACCAGATTGCCGAACTGGCCGAACATTTGGGGGCTGATATCGAAGCCGTGCGCTTGGGCATCGGCGCCGATACCCGCATTGGTTATCACTTCATCTACCCCGGCTGCGGCTATGGCGGTTCGTGCTTCCCCAAAGACATGCGCGCGCTGATCCACAGCGCCCAGCAAGTCAATTGCTCCAGCGATTTGCTGCAAGCGGTAGAGGCCATCAACGAGCGCCAAAAGCACAAACTGTTTGACCGCATCAGTGCCTTTTACAAAGGTGAGCTTAAAGGCAAAACCTTTGCCTTGTGGGGCTTGGCATTCAAACCCAACACCGATGACATGCGTGATGCACCGAGCCGCGTCTTGATGGAGGCCTTGTGGGCCGCTGGCGCTGAAGTACGCGCATTCGACCCCGAAGCCATGCAAGAAACCCAGCGTCTGTACGCGGACGAAACACGCCTGAGCTTGATGGGCACCCCCGAATCGACACTCAACGGCGCCGATGCGTTGATCGTGTGTACCGAATGGCAGCAATTCAAAGCGCCCGATTTTGATTTGATCAAACAGCGTTTGAAGTCGGCCGTGATTTTTGACGGGCGCAACTTGTATGACGGCGAACGCCTGGCCCGGGCAGGCTTGCAGTACTTTCCTATGGGCCGGGGCGAATCGTGCAATTTGCCGGTATCCCAAGGCTCAACCCCGTTAGCCGCGAGCGTTTGATGACCTGACAGCGCCGCCATTGGCAACAATGGCGGCGTTTTTATGTGCGCTGTTTTGGGTCAAGGAACTCAATATGCCAGCCCCCACCTCCCAACGTGCTCTACAGGTACTACGCAGGCAGTCGTTGATATTGGGCGCTCTCGCCTTACTGCTATTTCTTCTGGGCGAACATCAACAAGCCGCCATCGGGTTTGATTCACGCTTTGTACTGTTCGCCAAAGAAATGCTGCGCCACGGCCCCAGCTTTTTCCCCACCACCTATGGCCAGCCGTATGCCGACTACAGTGCAACCTCGACCCTCTTCATATGGCTGCTGTCTTTACCTTTTGGTGAAGTAACCAGCCTGACGGCATGGCTGCCGACCGCCATAGCCAGTGCATTTATCGTGATGCTCATGTACCGGCTGGTGGCGCCGCACTCCATTACGTGGGCACTGCTAAGCGTGGCGTTATTGTTGCTGAGCATGACCTTCATCACCGAGACCCGCGCCGTCTCGTTGGATCAAATGCTCGCTGCCGTCAGTTTGGGCACGTTCTATCTGGCTTATGCGCACGACCACTTTGCAGCACCCCGTCGCCACGGCTGGCTATTGGTGCTTCTGGTCATGGGTTTTGCTATTCGCGGGCCCATCGGGCTGGTGATTCCCACCGGCATGCTGTGCAGCTACTACCTGCTCAGTGGGCAGTGGCGCCGAATGATCGCTGTGGGCTTGCAAGCGCTGGGGCTGCTGGTTGGTTGTATTGGCGTATTGTTGCTGCTGGCCTGGCTCAGCGGTGGCGACGCTTTTGTGCATGACGTGATTCGCATGCAAGTCACCGGGCGCATTGACGGCACCGAAGGTGCAAGCGGCACGTTGTACTACTTCACAAGTTCGCTGGGCAACTACGCATTGGCCTACCCGCTGGCCATTGTGGTGATGTTGGCCCTTTTGTTGTCACGGCGACATCAACAAGGGCCTGCGCTGCAACTGGTCAAATATTGCCTGGCAGCAGGTCTGATCGTAATGGTCGGCTTGTCGATTCCGCAGGCCAAAAAAGCGCGTTACTTGCTGCCTATGTTGCCGATGGCCGCCATTGTTGCGGCTTATCCGTTTCAAGGCACAGACGGGCGGGTTTTTGCCCTGTTGCGCGGTTTCATTCAGGGGATGTTGCTGATAATGCCCGGCCTCTTGATGGTCGGATTAATCGTGGCCAACAATCGCTTTGATCAGCCCGTGCCATTATTGCCTTCTGCCTTTATCACGCTGGCAATCCTGCAAGGTATTGCGCTGAGCCTGTTGTTTAAAACACGCTGGCGAGCCCAAGGGTTGGCCGCCTGCGCCGTGCTTGCGTTATGGGGGAGTTACATGATGGTGTTCGAGCCCCTCGAGCGCAGCCTGTATAACACCCGCAGTTTCACCCGTAATGCCATGCAACTGATTGATCGCGCACCTGCGTCAGTGGTGCTGCACCGCATGGGCAAAGACGCCAAGGCCATCAAGTTTATGGTCAATCTCAATCGCGATCTGTCCCCTGTGTTTACGCAGTCCGCAGATGAGCTGGCAGCGCTGCCTGCACCGGCCTGGGTTGTCATGGATCAAAAGGATTACGCCACCTTAAAGGGCACACCCACGGGTAATACCGTACCGGTGCTGAGTGGGCGATTTGATAACAATGATTACGTGCTGCTGCATGTGCCTTAGTGGCAGGCGATTGCGTGTAGCTGCTGACGTAGGCAGCGGCTACAATCTGCGCCCTTCTCTCTCCCCAAGGAATGCCAATGTCAGGGCTTGAACTGTTTGCTGCCGCGCTCGGCGTCATCGCCGTGTGGTTAACAGTCAAACAAAACCCTTGGTGCTGGCCGATTGGTCTGGTGATGGTGCTGCTGTACAGCTGGGTATTCTTCGAAGTGAAGCTGTATTCAGACATGTTGCTGCAAGTGGTGTATGCCGTTTTGCAACTTTACGGCTGGTGGCAATGGACTCGCTCGGGGGCGCAGCACCAAGGCCGCAAAGTGACTTCATTGAACGCTCGGCAAATCACAGGCGGCCTGGCCGTTGGCGCTATTGGCAGCCTTGCCTTGGGTGCGGCAATGGCCCATTGGACTGACGCCGCCCAGCCTTGGCTGGATGCAGCCCTTACGGGGTTCAGTCTGGTAGCGCAATTGTGGATGGCCCAAAAGCGCTTGCAGTGCTGGGCGCTGTGGTTTGTGGTGGATGTGATCTTTGTTGGTTTGTTCCTCTACAAAGGGCTGTACCTGACTGCTGGGCTCTATGCCTTGTTTACCGTGATTGCGATTCAGGGCTGGCGTGACTGGCGCCTGGATCCGGCGTTGCGCACATGAAGGTGGTGGTGCTGGCAGGGCCCGAATCAAGCGGTAAAAGCTGGTTGGCTGCGCAACTGCAGCAACAGTTTGGTGGCCTGTTGGTGGGTGAATACGTGCGCTATTTCATAGAACAAAACCCACGGGACACTTGCCTGGCTGACATTCCCGATATCGCCCGAGGGCAGCTTGAGTGGGAAGACGCCGCGCGAGCCAAACAACCCGAGCTGCTGATTTTGGACACTCACTTACTGAGCAATATTTTGTGGAGCAACACCCTGTTTGGCAGTTGCCCGGACTGGCTGGAGGCTCAACTGCTCAGTCGCCATTACGACCTGCACTTGCTCTTATCGCCAGACGATGTGGAGTGGACGCCAGATGGGCAGCGGTGTCAGCCCTCTCTGGCTGAGCGTCAGCAGTTTTATGAGCAAAGCAAAACGTGGCTTGAGCGCCACAACCTGCCTTTTTTGGCCATTGGTGGTCAATGGCATGATCGCCAAACCAAAGCCTTGCAAGCCGTTGAGTGCTTGCTAGCGACCTGAACCCCGCAAACCGCTGTTTGTGTCCGTTTGTGAAACACTCATAAGCCAGCAAAGCCTTTGAAACTCCGGCTTTGAGCGCTGTGCTTATTATTTGTAACGCTCTTGTTACACAAGGTGTTTCACCGATAAAACCCTGTCGGGTTGAACCCATTAGAACCCTAACCCATTGCGCGACTGTCTCAAGCTTGAGACAGCCTTGAGTCGCTCTGCCTGTCAAAACATCACAAACTATTGATTTAAAAAACAATTCTAAAAGTGGCATGCCTTCTGCTCTCTACCTTCGCAGCGCTGAACAGGGCCGGCGCATACAGGAAGGAGTGCTGTCATGGGACATTGGGGAAGCCACATCACCCGCCATCTACTGATGGTTTGCAGCCTTGGCGCTGTGCTGGTCAGCACAATCGCTCAAGCCACTGACAACGGTGACATTGTGGTCATTCGCAAAGTTCAGCCCTTTGCAGTGGGCAACCCGGCGCCACGGCCTGACCCTAACCCAACGACGGTTAGCGCCAACCCCAGTGCTCAAATCAACAGCGCGACTCAAAACAGCGAATTGGGCGATGGCGACTTTGCCCGCGTCACCACCGGCGCAGGCGTGAGCCGCGCTATTACCGCCAACACCAACCACTTGCCCGGTGTAAATACCAGCAATGGCATGCCCGGCTTAACCAACGGACGGGCCGGCGGCAGCAGTGGCGGTGTTGCCAACAACATTGGCGGGCAGATCAATCGCAGCATTGAGCAAGGCATGCGCCCACTGACCTCTTTTGGCAAGGGGCAATAGCATGAAGCCTTCGGTGTTGATACTGGCATTACTTGCCTCTGCCAATGCGCTGGCAGACACCAGCCAGGCACAGATCAATAACTCTGGCACGGATTACACCGGCAACCTGACGGTGAACCAAGCCGCGGGCAACCAACAGCAACAAATCAACAGCCGGGCCATCGCCATCGGCACAGCTGTGCAAACCAATGCCGGGATCACCCAGCATCTCAGTGCCCAGGCGGCCCCCGGGGTCAATGCCAAGGCCAGTATCGGCGGTAACTCTTTCAGTCATGGCAATGGCCTGCTGGGTATCAACCAGTCGGCCGGGGCCAACAACCAAATGGTCAACGTTGTGCGCATCGGCATCAGTGCCGTACCGCAGAGCATTGACGATAACGCCTTGTCCAAACAAACCGTGGCGTTATTACCAAACTCGGAAGCAGGAACACCCATCAGTGGCAGCCGCCAGGTCGTTACCGGCGATCAGGCCTTCACAGGAAGTCGCGGGGTGGTCCAGTTAAACCAGAGTGCAGGGGTGGGGAACCGCATGGCTAACACCCTGAATTTACGGGTCGCAGACTGACCCGCGTAGTGCGCAGTGCAATTAGAAAAAATCCAACACTTAATTAACTAATGAAGCACGGAGAAACACCATGAAACCTACAATGGCTCTCAAACCTCTGGTTTTCGCCCTCACTGCACTTTTGGCTGTAGCTGCTCATGCGGGTAAACCCGTCGAGACTCCTCCAGTCATCACCCCACCTGCTTACACCCTTGACCCTACCGCTGCTGCCACCGCCGTCGTAGCAGACGTGCAAGTCAGTGACAGAAACAATGTGACCAATAAAGCCGCACTGAATAAAGCTGGGGTCAACGACTCGATCAAAGGCACCAACGGTAACGTAGGTGTCAACTCCGCAGCGGGTGCAGGCAACCAGCAAGACAATGCCGTTGCCATTGCGACTTCTGATGAAAGCTTTGTGATGGGCACCGCCCTTGCTCTGACCAGCGCCAGCCAAACCAGTAGCGAGAACAAAGTACAAAACTTCGGCACGCAAAATGGTGCAACGATCAATGACTCGATTAAAGGCACCTCGGGCAACATTGGTGTAAACGTTGCGGCTGGGGATCTCAACCAACAGAAAAACAACCTAGCCATTGCTGTATCTAATGGCCGTGTCGCAACAGCCGGTGCCGGTGCTACCCAGACCTCGAAAAACCTGACGGTCACTAACGAGG
The DNA here is from genome assembly GCF_055406205.1 of Pseudomonas sp. E315. Classification (NCBI taxonomy): domain Bacteria; kingdom Pseudomonadati; phylum Pseudomonadota; class Gammaproteobacteria; order Pseudomonadales; family Pseudomonadaceae; genus Pseudomonas; species Pseudomonas sp. E315. The sequence continues at coordinate 140,331 of NZ_JBUZPJ010000012.1, forward strand.
CAGGTCCGTCATTCCTGAGTACCGTCAGTACCTACTCTCCAATGTTCCAAGGCTCGTCTAACAGCAACAACACCCCTGTTAGCAACAACGCCAGCCTCAATGACTCGATCAAAGGCGTGTCCGGTAACGTTGGTGCAAACGTAGCCGCCGGTGTGGGTAACCAACAAAGCAACTCGCTGTCCATCGCTGCTGGCTGCAAAGTCTGCATGTAACACGATGGGATGAAAGGCCTCTGCAAAGAGGCCTTTTCTTTACCCAAGGTACGCCCCTCATGCTCAGGATCACTCTCGCCCTTTTGTTATGTTTGGCTGGCATTAGCCAAGCTGCGCAAATGCCCATTGCCGCCCTGCCCGGCGGCAATCTGATTTACAAACCGGTGCAGAGCATTCGTGAAAGGCGTTTCAGTGATTTGGTGGAACAAAAAACCGATTTCAGTTGTGGAGCTGCCGCATTGGCCACCGTACTGCGCCAAGCCTATTGGCTAGACGTCAGTGAAGATCAAGTGATTAAAGGCATGTTGGTTAATGCCGATGAAGAATTGGTTCGTACGCAAGGCTTTTCGATGCTCGATATGAAGCGCTATATCGAAAGTATCGGCATGCGCGCACGGGGTTATCGAATCCCTCCAGAAAGCCTCGAAAGCATCAATGTCCCTGTCGTGGTACTGCTCGATATCCGCGGCTACAAACACTTTGTGGTCATGCAACGGGCTCACAACAATTGGGTGTATATCGGCGATCCTGTTTTGGGTCATAAACGCTATACCCACGCAGACTTCATCAAGGGTTGGAACGGCATCATACTCGCGGTCATTGGCCCGGGTTACGACAAGGCCAACGCCTTGCGTGCCCCCCCCGAACCACTCACGGCCAAAAACAAGCTCAATACATTCAGCCCAGTTAGAGATGCCGAGTTGCTGGACTTCGGGTTTATTCAGAGTGATTTCTTTTAGGTGCGCACACTGAACAGGGGGCAGGACGTCCCAGGAGAAGCACATGAACACTTACTTTTGGCTGGCAGTAACTTGCCTGGCAACGTGTTTACCGGCTCACGCAGCCACTGTTTTCAAGCCCGTTGAACTCAAGGATCAGGAGCTGTCTGAACTGCGCGGACGTTTTGTTATGCCGGGGCGAATTATCAGCTTTGGCATCGTCATGAGCAGCACCTGGACAAACGCCCAAGGCGACTCAATTGGCGCCAGCACCTCAATGCAGGTTCAGAGTTCGGTGAAACCCCAATTCTATGTTTCAACCTACGCCTCTAAAAACGACAACAAACAGGGCACGCCCAATGTGGGAACGGGCGCTGTAATCGGTGGGGCCGGGTTAACCACAATTAACGGGGTCACGCAAAGTGTGCGTGCAGCAGGCGATAACAACAACGCCTCAAACCAGGTAGATATTAATGTCTCCGAAGCAGGCCAAGCACCGATCGTTAATCAGCAAGGCACCTTATTGAGTGCTAATAACCCAGTAAAACTATCCAATAACGCAGGTAACGTCAGTGTGTCGGCAAACGGCGGTGGTGTACAACTGGCTATTTCCGCCAACAACAATCAAGGCAACTCTTTGCAGCAAATCGCTCAAGGTGGGGTATTACAGAACACCACGCTGTTAGGTGGCGGAAATGCCGTCAACAACATGACGCAGTTAAACGTGGTATTGCGTAATAACCTGCCAAGTGCGGGTGCGCTCGATTGCAACTTGAGCCAACTAAAAGGTCTACGCACGGCCGGATATTGAACTAGGCTGATCCACTATTCACTGACACTTGCGGACGGCTTAATTCATGCACCGATCGTTTACCTTTCGCGCAGTTGTATGTATGAGCACTCTCTTGCCTTCCGCCCTGCTTCAGGCAGCTTCGGATGTCGATGTAGAGACACTAAAACAAGAACTACTGGAACTGCGTCAACGTTACGATCAACAGCAAAAAGCCCTCGCCGTATTAGAGCAGCGAGTCCGTCAGGTAGAAGAACAGCCAGCAACACCGGCCCCCAAACGTTTGGTCAAATCCCCTGCCGACCTGAGAAAAGGCCAAACAGTGGCCCAATCCAGTGGAGGTGCCGGGGGCAGTTCATATGGGGAATCACTCAAAGACGACTCCAGTCCGGCCCAGAGTGTCACCAACCTCTATGACGAGGCCAGCGGGTTCTTTGGGGGCGGAAAGTTCAGTGTAGAAACCGGCATCACCTATTCGCGCTATGACACGCGCCAGTTGTCTCTCAATGGTTTTCTTGCGCTAGACTCTATCTTTCTGGGCAACCTTAACCTTGACCGTATCAAGGCCGATAACTGGACCCTTGACCTTACTGCGCGTTACAACCTCAACAACCGTTGGCAGTTTGACGTCAACGTTCCTGTGGTCTACCGCGAATCAACGTATCAGTCAGGTGGTGCCAATGGCGGTGATGCCGGTGCAGCGTCTGAAGCCGATGTGTCCCGTGATCCGACCTTGGGCGATGTCAACGTAGGCGTGGCCTACAAGTTTATGGACGAGTCGGCCAACACACCTGATGCGGTTTTCTCCGTGCGCGTCAAAGCGCCCACGGGTAAAGATCCGTTCGGGATCAAACTGGTTCAGGCCACCGATAACAACAACATCAATTACCCCGAAAGTTTGCCGACCGGTAATGGCGTGTGGTCGATCACCCCCGGCGTCTCGCTGGTTAAAACCTTCGACCCCGCGGTGCTATTTGGTTCGCTGTCGTACACCTACAACATGGAGCAGTCATTTGATGACATCAGCTCAACGGTTGGGCAAAAGAATCCCGGCAAGGTCAAGCTTGGCGACAGCTTCCAGCTAGGCTTGGGCGTGGCCTTTGCGCTTAACGAAAAAATGAGTATGTCGTTCTCGGTGTCTGATCTGATCCAGCGCAAAAGCAAGATCAAATATGATGGCGGTGACTGGCAGTCAGCTACCACCAGCGATGCTAACGCAGGGTATTTCAACGTCGGCATGACCATTGCTGCCACCGATCACCTGACAGTCGTGCCCAACCTGTCGATTGGTTTGACGGAAGACGCGCCGGACTTCACCTTTAGCCTGAAATTCCCGTACTACTTCTAGCCGCCACAATGGAAAAGGCCCGCAGCGGGTGAACGCTGCGGGCCTTTTCTTTTTGCGCCGCCCTAGCGGATTTGGTGCTTATGCAGCAAACGATAAAAAGTAGGCCGTGACACGCCCAACACACGCGCTGCCACGCTGAGGTTGTTGCTATGACGCTGTAGCACATCGCATAACGCCTGGCGCTCAGCTCGATCTTTGTAGTCCTCCAGCGTCCCCATGCTCACACTCGCCGGTTGGCGGGTTTCAAGACCCAAGTCACGGGACTCGATCTGGCGGCCTTCTGCAAGCACCAACCCACGTCGCACTCGGTTGGCCAACTCACGCACATTGCCCGGCCAATGATGGTTACCCATAGCAACCAGCGCCTCTTCACTGAAACTACGAGGGCGGCGGCCCGTTTCCAGGCTATAAAAGCGCGAAAAGTGATTGGCAAGCATGGCCAAATCGCCATGACGTTCACGCAATGGCGCAGTGACAACCTGCAGTACGTTAAGCCGGTAATACAAATCTTCGCGAAAACGCCCGTTAATAATCGCCGCTTCAAGATCAACGTGTGTGGCTGCCAGCACGCGAACGTCCACATCAATAGGCTGACTGCCCCCCACGCGCTCTATGTGCTTTTCCTGCAAAAAGCGCAGCAAGTTCGCTTGTAATTCCAGTGGCAGGTCGCCAATTTCGTCCAAAAACAATGTGCCGCCATTGGCCGCTTCGATACGCCCGATCTTGCGTTGATGGGCGCCTGTAAACGCCCCCTTTTCGTGACCAAACAGTTCTGACTGGATCAGATGTTCCGGTATGGCGCCGCAGTTGATCGCGACAAAAGGTTTGTCATGACGCTGAGATTGGCGGTGCAGAGTTCGCGCAACCAACTCTTTGCCTGTACCGCTTTCGCCCCGAATCAACACCGGCGATTCGGTCGGAGCCAATTTGCTCAACAGCTTGCGCAGGTCGCGAATAGTTCGGCTTTCGCCGAGCAGTTCGTGTTCAGACTCATCATGGTGCGCCAGGCCCTGCCCCCGCAGGCGCGCCATACCAAACGCCCTCCCGAGGGTGACTTGTACCCGCGAGACATCAAAGGGCAGCGTATGAAAGTCGAAAAACCATTCACACACAAAATCCCCCACATTCTTTAACTTCAAGACCTCAGGGCTCAAAACGGCAATCCACTCGGTGCCACTGCGGCTGATCATGTCTTTAACCGCTTCCGGGCGCTCCAGATGAAAAGGCTGGAGCCGAAGCAAGCCCACATCGCATGAACGATCAATGACCGCCTCTAGATCACAACTGTCCACGTCCCAGCCAATGGTTCTAAGCCCTGGCAATAGCTGATGACAATCATCACAAGGATCAACCACTAACAAACGTCGGGATAAGGACATTTCGTGCATGACTGTTCCTTGGCGTCAAAATTTTAAAAAAGTATTAGAAACAGTAAGTTGCCGTTGCTGCTTGTAACGGTAGCAACAACTTGACGGTTTCTTGTACCGTTTTTTAATAAGACTAATAACCAATCACGATTAACCTATTCATTCGCAGGGATGGCGTTTTTAAATAAATCTGAAATGCCACTTTTACGCCGCAAAAAAATTGATTCACGTCAGCTTTATAAAAATACTTTTAAAAAAATGACATTTATGTGTGACCCAAGCCGGGGGTGCGGGCATCAGTACAAGTAACCAACCGAACGGTACGCCCAGCCGACGGTTAATCATTTGATGGGCCTATGTGAGAGAACCCCCTATGAACGCCCCGCTCCGTTTCAACGAAGCACTTTTGATTGCCGGCCATGCCTTTGAACCTTTCGAATGCGTTGCTTGGGCTGCACATGATGGCCACGGCGAACTCAGCCTGACCGTTATTGACCGCACCAGCACGCACATTGGTCGCAAACAAATCCCACGCAGCGCCTGCGCTGATGCGGCTCAACTCGAAAGCCTGCTGGCCCAAGCCCGCGCCGAGCTGAGCAACGAAGGTTATGCCCTGCAACCGTGGGTCATGCCGGCTTAATAGCCTGAGCGTTACGCAATCGGACGTAGCCGTCGCCAAACGCTACGTCTGATTGCAGCTTAGCTCTGCTGCAACTGATCAATATGCAGGTAGTCGACCTCAAGCGCTGAGGCTAGTTGCTGAGCCCGGCCAAGGCGAATGGGGCCTCGCTCAATATCGATCAGCACCCCCGGGCATTCAATTCGCGACAACCCAAGCCATTCCTTTACACGCCCGTCGGTGAGCAGCAAAAAGCGTTTTTGCTCCTCTGGCCATTGCTTGTCACGAGCACTGAGCCACTTGGATGCTTCCTGCAGTGCCGCCAGCAAGGGCGTGCCGCCCCCTGCACCCAGCGTCGCCAACCATTGCTCCAGCGCTTTTGACGCTTTGGCACCGCTGACCTGCCACTCAGGCGTGCTACCGCTGGCTGTCATCACCGCCACTCGTGCTCGCTGACGATAGGCATCTTCGAACACCTGAGCCAACAGCCCTTTAGCATCGCTCAACGCCTGATGCCTGCGGGTTGAGGCTGAAGCATCAACCACCACCAGCCATAGGGTTTGAGCCGCACTTTTGCGTGTTCGATACACCACATCCTCGCGCTGGCGCGGGCGGCCGCGAAGCAAGGTTTCAATCCAGTTGATTGCACCGCTACCAGCGCTGCGGCTTGCGCCTTGTTTGCCCGTATTGAGCAAACCCGGCTGGGGCTTGGCATCCGCCCCCGTCATTGAGCGAGGGCGAATGCCTAAGGCTTTTTTGGCCAGTTCGGCACTTCACGTCGAGCGCCTACGGCCTGAGGCTGAGCGGGCAGTTCCCCCCATTGCCCTTGGCCGCTGTTGGGAGCGGCACTGCCCGTAGCAGATGGCGACGACGGCTCTGGAGGTGTAGCCCGTGGCGCTTGCTCGCGACGGCGATGCCTTAAAGCAAAGTCAGCGACGGCCTCAATGTCTTCAAGGTCGATAGCAGTAGCACCACGCCATGCTGCATGGGCTCGTGCAGCGCGCAGCCACACCAAGTCGGCGCGCATGCCGTCCACGCCCGCCGCATAACAACGCTCAGTAATCAGCGCCAACGAATGCTCATCCAGCGCAATACGGCTTAACCATTCACGGGCCTGCTGGCAACGAAGACGCAAAGCCGCTTGCTCTGGCGCCCAGTGCGCACAAAACCCCTGCGGGTCAGCGTCAAAATCCAGTCGGCGACGGATAATTTCTGCGCGTTCAAGGGGCTGCGGCTGGCCGCTCATGGCCACGTTAAGGCCAAAGCGATCGAGCAACTGAGGGCGTAGCTCCCCTTCCTCTGGGTTCATGGTGCCAATCAATACAAAGCGCGCTGCATGGCGATGAGAAATCCCGTCGCGCTCCACCACGTTGGTGCCGCTCGCGGCCACGTCCAGCAGCAAGTCCACTAGATGGTCGGCCAACAAATTCACTTCATCGACATACAGCACGCCGCCATCGGCCTTGGCCAATACCCCCGGCGAAAACTGGGCCTTGCCTTGCCCCAGCGCAGCGTCCAGGTCCAAGGTGCCCACCAGTCGCTCTTCGGTCGCACCCAACGGCAGCGTGACGAACTGGCCGCTGGCGAGCACATCCGCCAGGCCGCGAGCCAGCGTAGATTTGGCCATGCCGCGCGGCCCCTCGATCAGCACTCCGCCAATTTTCGGGTCAATCGCAGTCAAACACAGCGCCAGCTTCAAAGCGTCTGCGCCAACTACCGCCGATAACGGGAAATGCGGGGCGTCATTCATGTGTTGGGTTCCAAAAGTACAAATTTAAAAAATGCAAAGCAGCTGTAGGCTGCGAGCTTACTCACGATTCATACAACGCGGTATGTCGAATCCCCGCGCGAACAAGCCAGCGCCTACTGACATTACGCGTCTTCCTCTATGTCCAGCAGCAGGTTTTCCAATGCTTCACGGTATTGACCCGGTTCACTCCATAACCCGCGTTGTTGCGCTTCAAGCAAACGCTCGGTCATATCGCGTAGCGCATGGGGGTTGTGCTGTTGAACAAATGCTCGGGTCTCTGGGTCCAGTAAATAAGCATCCGCCAACAAGGCGTACTGATGGTCGTCGATCAAATGAGTGGTGGCGTCAAAGGCAAACAGGTTGTCCAGGGTTGCAGCCATTTCAAACGCACCTTTGTAACCATGGCGCTTGACCCCCTCGATCCACTTGGGGTTTGCCGCGCGCGAACGGATAACCCGATTCAGCTCTTCTTTCAGGGTGCGAATTTTCGGTAAGTCTGGCTGGCTATGATCGCCATGATAGCTGGCGGCCTTTTCGCCACTCAGGCTTTCGACGGCCGCAAGCATCCCCCCCTGAAACTGGTAATAGTCGTTGGAGTCGAGCACGTCATGCTCGCGGTTGTCCTGGTTGTGCACCACCGCCTGCACCTGACTCAAGCGCTGAGCGAACTGATCACGGGCGGCGGTGCCTTCATCCGTCGCGCCGTAGGCATAACCGCCCCAGTTCAAATACACCTGAGCCAAGTCATCGCGGCTCTCCCACAAGCGTCCATCAATGGCGCTTTGCACACCCGCGCCATAAGCGCCCGGTTTAGCACCAAAAATACGCCAACCGGCCTGTCTTGCCGCTTGTTCGGCCGCCATGCCTTCCTGCTCTAGCTGTTCGCGCTCGCTTCGAACCTTGGCGGCCAAGGGGTTCATGTCGTCGGGCTCGTCCAGCGCGGCCACGGCCTGTACTGCGGCATCGAACAGGCGAATCAGGTTGGCAAAGGCATCGCGAAAGAACCCTGAAACTCGCAAGGTCACATCAACACGCGGACGGTCGAGCAAACTGATGGGCAGGATTTCAAAGTCATCAACCCGCTGACTGCCAGTCGCCCACACAGGGCGTACCCCCATCAATGCCATTGCCTGAGCAATGTCATCGCCGCCGGTACGCATGGTCGCCGTGCCCCAGACCGATAAGCCCAATTGGCGCAGGTGATCGCCGTGGTCTTGTAAATGGCGTTCCAAAATCAGGGAGGCCGACTGAAACCCGATACGCCAGGCCGTGGTGGTCGGCAGGTTGCGCACGTCCACCGAAAAGAAGTTGCGCCCGGTCGGTAATACATCCAAACGCCCGCGACTGGGTGCGCCACTTGGCCCGGCAGGTACAAACCGCCCGCTCAGCGCATCGAGCAAGCCTTGCATTTCTGCCGGGCCGCAGGCGTCCAGACGCGGCGCGACAAGTTCAACCAAGGCGGTAAAAATAGACCGAACCTCAGCCCACTGCTCACCCTCGGGCAACTGCAGGTTGCCAGCCAACGCCTGCTCAATAAGCTGCGCGGCGTACAGCTCCAAACGCTCGCGCGTATCGCCAGCCGTGCGCCATAAGGCTGTATCCACCGCCTGCAAGGGCGAAGGTTGAGGCCCGACCCAAGGCTCGGCCAAGGCACAATCCAGCGGATCAAAACCCAACTCAAAGGCTTTGGCCAACGCCCTCAGCACACTGGATTGCGCACCGCGCCCGTCACCACGAGGGATGCGCAACAGTGCCAGCAAGGTGTCGATTCGCAAACGCCCAGCGGGCGATTCACCAAAAATGTGCAGCCCATCGCGGATTTGCGACTCTTTGAGGTCACACAAATAGGTGTCCAGCCGTGGCAGCCAAATGGCCGCATCGGCATCGCTGTCGAGTTGTTCGTCGAGTTGCAGTTCGCGGTCAATGTGGGTCTCACGCACCAATTGCAAAATGTCGCGTTGCAACTCGCGGGCCCGACGCGGATCAAGCAACTGTGCTTCGTAATACTCGTCAGCCAGCAGCTCCAGATGACGCAGTGGGCCGTAGGTTTCGGCCCGTGTCAGCGGCGGCATCAAGTGATCGATGATCACTGCTTGAGTCCGGCGTTTAGCCTGAGCGCCCTCACCCGGGTCATTAACGATGAAGGGATAAACGTTAGGCATCGGACCCAAAATTGCGTCAGGCCAGCACTGCTCTGACAGACCCACGCCTTTGCCAGGCAACCATTCCAGATTGCCGTGTTTGCCCACATGCACCAGGGCGTGTGCGCCATAGGTGTGACGCAGCCAAAAGTAAAACGCCAGATACCCGTGGGGTGGCACCAGATCCGGGTCGTGGTAAACCGCACTGGCATCCACTTGATAACCCCGTGCTGGCTGAATGCCCACAAAGGTCAGGCCAAACCGCAGGCCCGCAATCATCATTCGGGCGCTGCGGTACATCGGGTCAGCGTCAGGTAGGCCCCAACGCTCAATCACAGCGTCACGGTTGGCTTGGGGCAATTGATTAAACATCAGCCAATAGTCATCCAGCGCCAGGCTTTGCTGACAGGGGCGTAAATCAAGGCTTTCAAGGTCGTTGGTTACACCACCCAACAGCGCTTGAATCAATCCCGTGCCGCTTTGAGGTAACTCGCCATCGACGGGGTAACCTTGCCCCTGTAAAGCCTGCAAAATATTCAGCGCGGCGGCTGGGGTGTCCAGCCCCACTCCGTTACCAATACGACCATCGCGGGTTGGGTAATTGGCCAAAATCAATGCAATGCGTTTTTGTGGGTTTGGCACACGGGCCAGCTCTACCCAACGCCGCGCCAGCTCGGCCACAAAGTCCATTCGTTCGGGTTGCGGGCGATAACACACCACGTCCGACTGGCTGCGTTCACTGCGCCAGGCCAGATCCTTGAAGCTGATCGGCCGGCTGATGATTCGCCCATCCAGCTCAGGCAAGGCAATGTGCATCGCCAGATCTCGCGGCCCCAAGCCTTGCTCACTCGTACGCCAGCCGGCTTCGTTGTCTTGGGCGCAAATGGCCTGAATGACAGGAATATTGCGTCGAAACGGACGCAAATGTGGTGCTTCTGGGCTGGACTGGGCAAAGCCTGTGGTATTGAGAATGACCCCGGCGTCGACTTCATCCAGCACGTCCTGAACCATCGCCAGGCAACCCGGCTCTTTAAGACTGGCCACCGCAATCGGCAGTGGATTAAGGCCAGCGGCCTGCAAGCGTTGGCAAAACACATCCACAAAAGCAGTATTGGCGGCCTGCAAGTGCGAGCGATAAAACAACAGCGCCGCCACCGGTTGGCCAGCCTGCCAATCGGCTTGCCAGTGCCGCAGTGAAGGGTTTGAGTGCTGAGGGTGATAAATCGCCGTGCGTGGCAATGTCTGCGGTTCAACCCACGGGTAATCGCGCCCCAACCATTGGCTCGCGACACAGCGATACAGTTGCAGTGCATTGTGTCGCCCGCCTTGGCGCAAAAAATGCCAAAGCCGTGCAGCCTGCTCAGCAGGCACTGTGCTCAGCGCGCTGAGTTCCGGGTCGGGGCGATCATCGCCGGGCACCAGAATCAACGTCACGCCGCGCTCTGCCAATTGCACCAAACGCTCAATGCCGTAACGCCAATAGCCAATGCCGCCGTGCAACGACAACAGAATCACTTTGGCGTGCTGCAACACCTGATCGACATACAAATCGACCGAGGCATGGTTTTGCACCTGCATCGGGTTGGCCAGACGCAGGCTTGGATAATCTTCAGGCAACTGCTGCGCTGCTTCAGCCAGCAGTGCCAGGCTTGAATCACCACTGCACAGGATCACCAGCTCAGCGGGGGTTTGGCCTAAGTCGGCTATGTTGTCGTCCGATACAAAGCCACCGGGCTGGGTCCTGAGCAAGTGCATGGTTTAGGCGCTCAACGCGGTGCGCAGAGTGGACTCAAGCAGCGCCGCATCCAGATCCTGACCGATCAGCACCAAACGCGTGGTGCGGGGCTCTTCTGCGCGCCACGCGCGGTCAAAGTGCTTGTCGAAACGCGTGCCCACACCTTGAATCAGCAACCGCATCGGTTTACCCGGGATGGCAGCAAAGCCTTTGACCCGCAGAATGCCGTGCTTGACCACCAGTTGAGTCAACGCGTCCATCAATAGCTGCTCTTGCGCCTCAGGCAGCTCAATGGAAATCGAATCAAACGCATCATGGTCGTGATCGTCGTGGTCATCATCGCCATCGTGGTGATGGTCGTGGTGGCTGTGACGGCTGTCGATGTGTTCTTCAGAACTGGCACCCAGGCCCAGCAATACGTCCAGCGGCAAACGACCGCTGCTGGCCTCGATAACTTTCACCGCAGGCGGCAGCTCTTCGGCCACTTCGGCACGTACCTTGGCCAGATCATCAGGGCTGATCAGATCGGCCTTGTTCAGAATGACCAGGTCAGCGCTGGACAGTTGATCAGCGAACAACTCATGCAGAGGCGACTCATGATCCAGATTTGGGTCAAGTTTGCGCTGGGCATCCACTTGATCCGGGAATGCTGCAAAGGTGCCTGCGGCCACAGCCGGGCTGTCGACCACTGTAATCACTGCGTCTACAGTGCATGCGCTGCGGATTTCTGGCCACTGGAACGCTTGAACCAGCGGCTTTGGCAGGGCCAGACCCGAGGTTTCGATCAGGATGTGGTCGATATCGCCACGGCGCGCAACCAGTTCACGCATCACCGGGAAGAATTCTTCCTGAACGGTGCAGCACAAGCAGCCATTGGCCAGCTCATAGACGCGACCATTGGCTTCTTCTTCGGTGCAGCCGATGGAACACTGTTTGAGAATCTCGCCGTCAATGCCCAGCTCGCCGAACTCGTTGACGATGACCGCAATGCGACGGCCCTGTGCGTTGTCCAGCATGTGGCGCAGCAGGGTGGTTTTGCCCGAACCGAGAAAGCCGGTAACGATAGTGACGGGGATTTTGGCCAGTGTTTTCATCGGATGCCCTTTGGCAAAGCGGCGGGCATACGGGACGACTGTCGCAGGCATTCGCGCGCGAGATCTCGCCACCGGATCACCCCGCCCGGTTGAAGTAAAAATCTGTTACGAGGCAGGTCTCCTGGCTTACGGCCTGGGCGTCAGCTAAAAGCTGAGCCCTGCCCGGCGCCTTCCCGCCGAATGGGCAGTGGCATTGCAGGGCAATTGAACCGTTTACAGTTGCGGGGGCAGCCGCGGCATACCGCGTTCCCTTCTTAGCTTCGCGTTGCGAAGAACCTCGAACGCGCAAGGCTACGCAGTGCGTTGTAGCAGGTCAATGTCAGGCGTGCAGGTGTGTGTGCTTTAATTGCCGCCTTTTTAGTACGTCCCAAGGAACTCCCCATGTCGTCCCCTCGCCCAACCCGCGTTCTGATCATTGGTTACGTGTGGCCCGAGCCACGCTCATCGGCGGCGGGTGGGCACATGATGCAAATCATCGAGAGTTTTTTGCAGCAAGGCTGGCAGATCACCTTCAGCAGCCCTGCTGGCATCGGCGAGCACAAGGCCGACTTGGCCTCACTGGGCATTGATGAAGTCACCATTGAGCTTAATAACAGCAGTTTTGACACCTTTATCAGTGAACTGGCCCCGGACGTGGTGTTATTCGACCGCTTCATGATGGAAGAGCAGTTCGGCTGGCGCGTCGAAAAGCACTGCCCACACGCTCTGCGCATCTTGGAAACTTCTGACTTGCAAAGCCTGCGCGATGCTCGCCAGCAGCAACTTAAAGCCCGGCTCAAACACACCGCTGAACAGGACGACTTCAGCAGCCTGTTCGCCCCGGCCCCACGCGAAACCTTTGAACAGATGGCTGGCACCGATCTGGCGCAGCGGGAAATCGCGGCTATTTATCGCAGTGATTTGAACTTAATGATTTCTGAATACGAAATCGACTTGTTGGTTGAGCAGTTCCACGTACCAAAATCGCTGCTGCACTGGTGCCCCCTGATGGTGGATCGCGTGCCTGACACATTCGTGCCCTACGAGCAGCGCCAGCATTTTTTAAGCATCGGTAACTTTCGCCACGCCCCTAACTGGGACGCGGTGTTGTGGATGAAAACCCATATCTGGCCATTGATTCGTCAACAACTGCCCGGCGCACAACTGCATATCTATGGTGCCTACACCCCGCCAAAAGCCACGGCGTTGCACAACCCGGCACAAGGCTTTCATGTGCTGAACTGGGCTGAAGATGCGCTGGCCGTGATGAGCAATGCTCGGGTCTGCATGGCGCCGTTGCGCTTTGGCGCGGGCATTAAAGGCAAAATTGCCGACGCCATGCTCTGCGGCACACCGAACGTGACCACGCCTGTTGGCGCCGAAGGCATGCACGGCGACCTGCCGTGGGCCGGTGCCATTGAGCAAAGTGCCAGTGCCATTGCGGCGGCCGCTGTTCAGTTGTATCAAAACTCGCAGGCGTGGCATCAAGCTCAGCAGCACGGGCAAGCCCTCCTCACTGCGCGCTACCTGCAAAGCCAACACGGCCCTGCGCTGATAGAGCGAATCGAAGCCTGTCGCGCCGAACTTGAGCACCATCGGCGCAACAACTTCACTGGCGCCATGCTGCGCCATCACCAGCACAAAAGTACGCAGTACATGTCGCAGTGGATCGAAGCGAAAAACCGTAACGTTTAATGTCCAGCATCAACCCTTAAATTTCGGAAGTGGCTGACAGCCGTACCGCTGCCGTTCGATTAAGTTCGTCCTCTGGAATCGTGTGGCCACTTAAGGCCCTGCTCCACAGGACGCATGACATGCTCAAAACCTTACTGGCCTGTACGTGTTTTTTTCTGCTGTTGGTCTGTGACGCATTAGCGGGCGTGCCCATTCGCTTCTGGGACAGCCCGCAGTACGGGGGCAACAGCTTTAATCGACTGCCGCCGACACTGGGCTACTTCAAGGCGTTGAAAGGTTACGGCGCCACATGGGTGCGCTTGTCGTATGACAAATGGCAGCCGCAGCAACGGGACTTTCTGCTGGGCAGTGCTGATCGCTACACGGGACTGATGCCCGCTGATTTAGCCACACTCAACGCCACACTAGACCGAGCGCACGCTGCTGGGCTCAAGGTGGTCATTACACCTCTGTCTCTGCCTGGCATGCGCTGGGCGCAAAACAACAACAATCGGTTTGATGATCGGTTATGGCAAGACAAAGCCTACTGGGAGCAAGCCGCGCAGTTTTGGCAAGATCTGGCCTCAGAGCTTAAAAATCATCCAGCCGTAGCGGCTTACAACCTCATCAATGAGCCCGCCCCCGAGCGCCAAGGCCAATTGGCAGAACACGCCACAGCACAAGCCATGCAGGCCTGGTACGCCCAGCACGCACAAACAGCCCGCGACTTGCCGGCTTTTTATAACCAGTTGATTAAAGCCATTCGTGAAGTCGACCCAAACACACCGATCATGGTGGATGCTGGCTGGTATGGCGCGGCAGATGCGTTTGAGTACTGGCCAAAGCGACTCAATGATTCAAAGGTGCTGTACAGCGTGCATATGTACGAGCCCTATGCCGCGACCAGCGCACCCAACATGAAACGCGCAAAGCCTTATCGCTACCCCGGCATGGTGCCGTTTGCAGGCCAAGAGCGTTTATGGAACAAGGCTCAAGTGGCGTCTTACCTTCAACAGCCCTTGCAATGGGCTAACAGACAACAACTTGCGCGCAATCGCTTAGTGGTGGGTGAGTTCGGCTGCATGCGCAGGTTAGCGGGTTGCCAGCAATACCTTGAAGATGTGCTGAGCACGCTGGATAAGGCACAAGTTCACTGGGCTTTTTACAGTTTTCGAGAAGACAGCTGGGATGGCATGGACTATGAGCTAGGCACGGCCAAAGTTCCTTGGGCCTATTGGCAGGCCATTGAGCGCCAGCAACCCGACCCACTGCCCCGCACAGCCACACCTGCGTTTGAACCCATTCGCGCACGGCTGGCCGCCGATAAAACTCAGCCAAACCAGCCTTAACCCGCAGACGGCACCAAACGTCGACGCAGCAAATACGTGTCCATGATCCAGCCTTTACGTTGACGGGCCGCTTGGCGTGCGAGCTTGATCTGCTCACACACATCAGCCAATTTGCCTGCGATCAAAATCTCGTCCTCAGTGCCGATGTACGCGCCCCAGTAAATATCGAGATCTTCACCAACGAATGCCTGAAACGCACACTGTGCGTCGAGCATCACGACAACATTGTCCAAATCATCTGCCACCAGACGTCGCCCTGTGGTGATGCGAATGGGCTGCCCAATGCCATTGAGTGGTATTCGATGCCTTGCCGCCAGTGCCTGCGCACTGCTGATACCGGGTATTACCTGATAGTCGAAACCTGAACAGCCATTGGCCTGCACCCGATCAAGAATGCGCAAGGTGCTGTCATATAACCCAGGCTCCCCCCACAACAAAAAAGCGCCGCACTCACCGTCGGCCATTTCGTTGTCGATCAGATGGGCAAACAGCTCTGCGCGCTGCTCGTGCCAGTTCTCAACCCCTTGGGTGTAAGACGGTGAAGCGCTATCACGCAGCGGGTCGCAGGCTTGTACCACCCGGTATTTGGGCTCACGGATGTAACGCTTACACATTTCAAGGCGTAACCGCACCAGGTCTTCAGTGGGCTGGCCCTTGTCCAGCACAAAGAACACCGAGGCGCGGTTCATCGCGTTGATCGCCTGCACAGTCAAGTGCTCGGGGTCACCTGCGCCAATGCCGATCAGTAACAGTGTTTTCATCGTGTTTATCCTCAGGGGCTGACAGGGAGTTTAGGCCCTGTCACACGACAAAACGCTGAACTGCGCGTTGGCTTTACCAGATCGACAGGTTGTAACTGACGATCAGACGGGTTTCATCAACATCGCGGGCAAACTTCGAGTAGTTGGTGCGATAGGTGGCATTACGAAAGCGCAGGCTGACGTCCTTGAACGTACCGCTTTGCACGATGTATTTAAGCTCGCTGTCGCGCTCCCACTCTTTGCCTTCTTCTGTGCTGCCCACCACTTTGATGTGATCGCCATTGACGTAGCGGGTCAAGAACGACAGGCCGTTAATGCCAATCGCCTTGAAGTCATAGTCATAACGCAGCTGCCACGAACGCTCTTGAGCGTTGGCGAAGTCGTTTACCTGCACATAGTTGACCAAATACGGGTTACTGCCATCGAGGTACGGCATGGAGGTATCGCCGTTCATGCGCTGCCAGCCTGCACCGAATTTATGCCCGCCCAGCGAGTAAGTCAGCATCCCGCCCAACGCACGGTTGTCGATGTTAGAGGCCTTGGCCGAGCCTGCATCCTCACTTTTGAGCAAGCGCACGTCTGCCGACAGCACGCCCGGGCCTACCGGGTGAGACGCCAGCAGCCCCACAAATTGCTGGCGATAGATGTCTTCGAGTTCTGAGTAGTGGTACTGCGCGGTCAAGTGCTCGTTAACCTTGTAGTCCAAACCGTACATGTTGAAGTGGTCGGACGTGATGTCGCAGGCATAACGCTTGTTTTTGCAGTTGAGGCGCAGATCCTGTGCGTTACTGGAGTCGCGGGCGGTGTAGCGGTTCAGACGCGAGGCCATGAACTTCAGGTCTTTGATTTCTTCTGATACCAACATGGCGCCATTGAACATGTTGGGCAGCAGTCGACCGTCGTTGTACTTGAGCAGCGGCAAATCCGGCAACATTGCGCCGTACTTGAAGACTGTTTCGGAGATACGCATTTTTGCGGTCAGCCCCAATTTTGCGTATTGATCCTTGGAACGTCGCGGGTCGTTGCCGGTCGAAGGCAAAAGGCCGCTGTTGCTGTCTGCCGGGCTGGAATCAAGTTTGAATCCCATCATGCCCAGCGCATCAAGGCCAAAACCAACAGTGCCTTCGGTATAACCCGATTGCAGGTTGAGGATAAAACCTTGCGCCGTTTCATCACGCTTGGAAGCCCCTTGCGGGTTAGAGCTGCTGCCATCACGGAAGTCACGATTGAAGTACACAGTGCGCGCTTCCAGCTTGGCGCTGGCGTCTTCAATAAAACCACCAGCTTGTGCCTGTGCAGTAACTCCGGCACACACTGCAAACGCAGTCAGGCATGCAACCCGGCGCTGCGACAAAAGAGGAAAAGGGACAACCATGAACAAGCTCCAGCAGCGAATCATTCGCGCAACAAAAACAAATGCACAGCCGCCTGCGGCCACAAGCCCAAGCGTGCACATTCAATCCAAAGGGGTGGCGCAATTATACGAAAGGCTATGCTTGCACCTCATTCGACCTTAGTCGCACGTAGTGGCAAAATGCCAATTTCGTAGCAATTACAACGTCTAATCGCATTGAATTCACACTCAGGACCCTTGCATGAGCGCCGTATCCCCCGTCAGTACGCTTGAGGCGCTGGCAGAGCGCATGAACAAGAAACGCAATCCACTGGGCGACTTGGCTAGCTGGCCCCAGAGTTTGCGTACCTGCACGCAGCTGGTACTGGACTCGCCCATGCCCATGTTGCTGTTGTGGGGCAAGCAACTGACGCAGTTGTATAACGACAGCTTTGCGGCATTGGCTGGCGATAAACACCCTGAGGCGCTAGGCCTTCCCGTGCAGGCCAGTTGGCCGCAATACACGGAGTTCAGCCAGCCCATTATCGAAGCGGTGTTAGCTGGAGAAAGCCGCAGCTTTATTGATCAGTATTTTTTGATTCCCGATCGCCTGCACGCTACCGAGCTGTGGCTCGACCTGACGTTCAGCCCCGTTCGCGATGAACAGGGGTGCGTGGCGGGCATATTGATGGTGGCAGTCAAAACCTCAAAACGCAGACGCGCAGCGATCAAACTGCGACAACGCACGCTGGCCAGTCGCAAGGCACAACACGACACCGAAGAGCGCCTGCAACTGGCCCTCACCGCCACTAACGGGGTGGGCACCTGGGACTGGAACATTGATCAGGACTTGTTCGTCACCGACAGTCGCTTTGCTCAAATGCACGGCATCGCGCCGCAAATGAGTGGTCAATTACCCATCAGCGCTTATATCTACGGGGTACACCCGGATGATCGGCTCGCGCTGGCCCAATCGATCAAAGACTGCATCACCCACAACGGTGAATATGCCGAGGAATACCGGCTGCTGGATGCCGACGACAATGTGCGCTGGATTTTCGCCCGTGGGCGCTGCT
Source organism: Pseudomonas sp. E315 (assembly GCF_055406205.1). NCBI lineage: Bacteria > Pseudomonadati > Pseudomonadota > Gammaproteobacteria > Pseudomonadales > Pseudomonadaceae > Pseudomonas > Pseudomonas sp. E315. Next base: position 158,278 of record NZ_JBUZPJ010000012.1, read on the forward strand.
TCAAGGGTGAGCAAGGCCGGGCGCAACGTTTTATGGGGGCAGCACTGGATATTACCGAGCGCAAGAAAACCGAACAGGCCTTGCGTGACCTTAACGACACCCTTGAAGAGCGTGTCGCGCAACGCACACAAGCGCTCGCCGAAGCCAACCAACAGTTGCAACTTGAAATGCTTGAACGGGGACGTGCCGAAGAGGCCCTGCGCCACGCACAAAAAATGGAAGCCGTTGGCCAACTCACAGGCGGCATCGCACACGACTTTAACAACATGCTGACAGGCATTATCGGCAGCCTGGACTTGATGAAACGCTACATCGCCGCAGGGCGCAGTGCTGAAGTGGGTCGCTTTACCGAGGCTGCTGTTTCATCTGCACAGCGTGCAGCAGCACTGACCCACCGCCTGTTGGCGTTTTCGCGTCGCCAGTCACTGGATCGCAAACCTCTGGACCCCAACAGTCTGGTGACCTCATTGCAAGATCTGTTCAGCCGAACCACCGGCTCGCATATCGACGTGCAGGTCGAGCTAGGGAAAAACATTTGGGCGGTCAACACCGACGCCGGGCAACTCGAAAGCGCCCTGCTCAACCTGATCATCAACGCGCGCGATGCCATGCCTGAGGGCGGAAAGCTGCTGGTTAAAACGGCCAACAGCTACTTGGACGGCACTGACATCAGCACACTGGAGCCAGTCAAGGCCGGTGATTATGTCATGCTCGAAGTCAGTGACAACGGCAGCGGCATGACCCCGCAAATCCTCGCTAAAGCCTTTGACCCTTTCTTCACCACCAAGCCCATTGGCCAAGGCACAGGCCTTGGGTTGTCGATGATTTATGGTTTTGCCCAGCAGTCTGGGGGCCACGTCAGCATTAGCAGCGAAAGCGGCACTGGCACTCGTGTTCGGGTGTACTTGCCGCGTCACTACACCCTTGACTCTCAACCGCGCCAACCGATCAACAGCCCTGATGCGCCGTGCGCGATCGCGGGTGAGTGCGTATTGCTGGTGGAGGACGACCCGGCGGTGCGCATGCTGGTGCTCAACGTGCTCGATGAGCTCGGTTACACCGCGCATCAAGCCCCTGATGCAAAAACTGCGCTGCCACTGCTGGAGTCTTCGTTGCGCATTGATTTGCTGGTGACAGACGTAGGCTTGCCAGGCATGAATGGACGACAACTGGCAGAAATAGCCCGCCAACATCGTCCTGGGTTGAGCGTATTGTTTATGACCGGTTATGCCGAAAGCGCTGCCGAGCGCAAAGGTTTTTTGGACGAAGGAATGGACATGATCGGCAAGCCATTCACCATTGAAACGCTGGCAACCATGATCCGCGACATGATCAACCCGAAAACTCAGGCATAATCCGCGCCCTCGTAAATTGCCCTACAGCTGCAAGGTAACTGCCCCATGAAAGCTCAAGCCCGCCATATTTTGGTGAAAACCGCCGAAGAGGCAGAATCACTCAAGCAACGCATCGCTAAAGGTGAAGCCTTTGATGTGCTGGCTAAAAAATTCTCAACCTGCCCATCGGGCAAGCGTGGCGGGGATTTGGGGGAGGTTCGACCCGGCCAGATGGTTGGCATTATCGATCAGATTATTTTCAAAAAACCATTGCGAGTGGTGCATGGCCCGGTCAAAAGCAAGTTTGGTTACCACTTGGTGCAAGTGTTCTACCGTGACTGATTGTTGCGGCCCTTGCGGCAAAAACCGCAAGGGCTTGAGCCCTAGAAAACAATGTCCACGTTTTCAACAACGTTGAAGTGCTCATCGACCAGACAGCCCGTTCGCCATTTGTCGAAGGTCAAACAAGGGTGCGAAGTGCCAAAGCTGATGATGTCGCCCACTCGCAGTTCGCAACCCGGTGCAACGGCCATAAACGCATGTTGGTCCATCACTTTGGTGACTTTACAAGCGCTGACATCATCACCAACGGCAGGCACGACGCCTTCGCGATAACACTTCAAGGGCATCGGCAAACCCGCATCATAAGCAACATCACGCTTACCCAGCGCCACAACAGCCAGCCCCGGTTCAGGCAACGATTGCACGTGAGCCCACACCTCCAGCGCAGGGCGCAGGCCTTCGTGCAAATCGTCACGGCGCTCAAGTACACAGCATTGCGCATCCTTGTAGATCCCATGATCGTGAACCACATAACTGCCGGGGCGCAAAACACTGAGAAAACGCCCGCTGGCCGCCTCAGCTTCAAAGGCTTCGGCAATCAGGTCATACCAAGCCGAACCCGATGCAGTGATGATCGGTTTATCCAGTGCAAACGCCCCGTTGCGTTGTAACTCAAGGGCCAATCGCACCAGCGACGCAGCAAACTGACGAATCCCCTCAACGGCCTGATCGCCATGAATCACCCCTTCGTAACCTTCAATCCCGGTCAGCGCCAGTGCAGGCTGAGCCGCGATAGCCGCAGCTAACGCCATGACCTCTTGCTCGGTTCGACAGCCACAGCGCCCACCGACAACGCCGTATTCGATCATCACGTTCAAGCGTTGGCCGCGCTCTGCAAAATAGGCGCCCAGTGCTGCCACGTTATCGGGGTGATCGACCATGCAGTAAAACTCAAATGCAGGGTCTGCCAGCAAATCGGCAATCAGGGCCATGTTGGCGCGCCCCACCAATTGGTTGGCCATCAATATCCGCCGAATACCCGCTTCATAGCCCGTACGCACTTGTACTGCGGTGCCCAGCGTAATACCCCAGGCCCCCTGCTCCATCTGACGTTTGAACAATGCCGGGGCCATGCTGGTTTTGCCATGCGGCGCCAACACTGCACCACTGCGAGTCACAAAGTCCTGCATCCAACGGATGTTGTGTTCCAGCGCGGCGCGATGAATGACCAGCGCGGGCAAGCTGACATCACGCAACAGGCTGTCTGCCAGATTGGCGGCGCCTTTTTGCACGCGTGCATTGTTGACTGTGGTCGACACATTGATCTCCTGTCAGGTAGTGGCGTGGGGGGTTAAGCCTTGGCTTTATAGGCAATGCAGTCGATTTCGACCTTGCAGTCCACCATCATCATCGCCTGCACGCAGGCACGGGCCGGCGCGTGTTCGCTTTTGAAGTACGAAGCGAACACCTTGTTAAAACTCCAGAAGTCTCGCGGGTCTTGCAGCCACACACCTGCTCGTACAACGTCCTCAAGGCCATAACCAGCTTCTTCGAGAATCGCGATCAGGTTTTGCATGGTTTTGTGGGTTTGCTCCACAATCCCGCCGTTAATGATCTCGCCGTTTTCCATGGCAACCTGGCCTGACACATGCAGCCATCCGTCTGCCTCCACCGCGCGGGCAAAAGGCAATGGCTGACCACCAGCGCCCACCGCGCCTGTACCGAAACGTTTGATGCTCATAAGTAAACTCCACAACAAAAAACAGGCGACCGATGCGCCAACGTGGAGCGAGTGTGCCACACCGACAATTGCCAAGCAGCCTGTGGCCCTCAAGCAACTGCCTTTTCCATACGCTGTACTTAACGGCTTTCTCGTTGCCAAGCCTGCGTTTAACCGCTGGCAGCATTGGGTTGGTATCACCCGTAATAGGCTGTCGAAACGTTTCTACTCAATACAGTGGTTAGCGAACATCCCACCAGCGCGGCAGCAGATCCCTGACTTTGCGTTCGGCAAAACGGTCATCAATCAAAAAGACCGCACCTTCATCGTGTTGAGTGCGGATAACCCGCCCAGCCGCTTGCACCACTTTTTGCACCCCCGGATACAGATAGGTGTAGTCATATCCCGCGCCAAACAGTGTGGCCATGCGCTGTTTGATGTGTTCGTTAATCGGATTGAATTGCGCCAGCCCTAATGTCGCGACAAATGCGCCGATCAAACGTGCGCCCGGAAGGTCGATACCTTCGCCAAACGCGCCGCCCAACACCGCAAAACCAATGCCTTGGCTTGAGGGCGTGAATTGATCCAGAAAAGCCTGACGTGCCGCTTCGTCCATGCGCCGCGCCTGTAGCCATTGGCTGATGTACGGGTGACTCTGAGCCAATCGTTCAGCCACCTGCTGCAAGTAGTCAAAACTGCTGAAAAACGCCAGATAGTTACCCGGCCGCTGTACAAACTGGCGAGCAATCAGTTCGGCAATCGGTGCAAGCGATGCTTGGCGATGCACAAACCGGGTGGAAATGTGGCTGACTACGCGAACCTCCAGTTGATGCGCTTCAAAAGGTGACTCCACATCAATCCAAACCGTGTCCGCGGGCAAGCCCAGCAAATTGGCGTAATAGTCGCGCGGGCTGAGGGTGGCCGAAAACAGCACATTGCTTTGCGCACAGGCCAGTCTCGGGCCAATCAGTGCAGCAGGCACGACATTGCGCACATTGAGCTGCGAGAAGCGACGCTTACCGTGTTCATGCAGCGTAACGTCGAACAAAAAATGTGCATCAAACAGCTCGGCCACTCGGTTGAATTGCAGCGCATCAAAGTAAAACGTTTGTAAATCACCGCTTAGTTGCTGGGGGTGATCGTTGACGTATTCGCCAATGGCCGTGATGCACGCCGCCAAAGCGTTAAGCCATTTGCCCGGCAGTTGATCATGGACTTGATAGGTTGCGACCTGCTCTTTATGCAGGGCATTCCACTCACGATTTAAACGTTTGAAGGCTTTGTCCAGCGGCACTGGAACAGATTGACGCACACGATTAAAACGCTGTTGATCCAGACTTGCGCTGTACATTTGGCGGGCGCGCTCCACCAGGTTATGCGCCTCATCGATCAAGGTAGCGACCTTCCATTGATTGGCCTGTGCAAGGCCAAAAAGCAAGGCACTGAAGTCGAAGTAATAGTTGTAATCGCCGATCACTGCATCGGCCCAGCGCGCCATTTCCTGACTCAGGTAGTAAGGACACACTTCATGGCGCAACGCGACGGCTCTGAGGGTTTGCTGATCCAACTGCACATGCTCAACAGCCGCCAACCGCGCCGCAGGCAAACGATCATAAAAGCCTTTGGCCAGCGGGCAGGAATCGCCATTGCACGCGTTTTGCGGGTACTCACAAGCCTTATCTCGCGCCACCATCTCCAATACACGCAAAGGCTGGCTCGACGCGCCGTTGTAGAGCACTTGCAACGCATCAAGGGCCAGTTTTCGGCCTGGGGTTTTGGCCGTGAGAAACAACACTTTGTCCAGTTGCTGGCCGGGCATGGCCTTGAGCATCGGGAACAAGGTGCCCATCGTTTTGCCAATACCCGTAGGGGCTTGGGCCATCAAACAACGCCCAGAGTGCGCCGTTTTGTAAACGGCTTCAGCCAGTGTTCTTTGACCCGTGCGAAAGGCTGAATGTGGGAACTTCAGGTTGCGGGCAGCTTCATCCCGGGCTTGACGATGGGTGATTTCCTGTTCAGCCCACGCAAGAAATATGGCGCACTGCTGCTCGAAAAACTGCTGTAAGTCGGTAGCTGTCCACGTTTGCTGAATCCGCGTTTCTTGCTCGTGGGTGATGTCGAAATACACCAACGCCACATTGACGTGCGGCAGTTGCAGTTGATTGCACAACAACCAGCCGTAAATCCGCGCTTGCGCCCAGTGCAATTGCCGGTGATTGGCAGGCATGGCACTTAAGTCGCCCCGGTAGGTTTTCACCTCTTCCAGCACATTATTGACAGGGTCATAGCCATCAGCCCTCCCCCTGACGCTCAGGTTCAAGTAGTGGCCTTCAAGGCTGACTTCAGCCTGATACTGAGCGCTGCGTCGAGACGCCACGGTGCGATGCCCGGCAATGCCTTCTTGCGCGGTAGGTGAAGGGGTAAAGCGTAAATCCAGGTCCCCGGTTTTGGCTGTGAATTCACACAAGGCGCGCACTGCAACGCTATAGCTCAAGCGTCTGACTCCAGCCACTGCACGTAACACACCGTTACAGGCATTTGATGCGCCTCACAAAAGGCCAGCCAGCGCAGTTGGTTGTCTTGCAGGCGATCCCCCGGGCCTTTGACTTCAATCATTCGATAACGCTTTTGCGCCGGCCAAAACTGGATAAGGTCGGGCATGCCTGCGCGATTGGCCTTTATGTCCTGCAACAAACGCCTGAACCAGCGTTTTAAATGCGCAGGCGGCAGGCACACAAGCGCATGCTCTAACAAGGTTTCGCTCAGGTAGCTCCAGGCAATAAAAAGTGATTGAACCCCAAACTTCGCGGCGTAGGTTTGACGAATCGAGAGCAGGTAACGCTCGTCGTCCAGTTGTTCAAAGCACTGTTCAATCAAATCGCTGCGCCGCTGGTAAAAGTCCTCTTCCAACAAGTCGGCCGGGCCGCTCTGGTACGGGTGAAAAAAAGCACCTGGCAGCGGAGCAAAAATCGCTGGCCAACACAGCAGACCAAACAGCGCATTGATCAAGGTGTTCTCAACGTAATAAACCGGCGCCTCATCTGTATGCAGATGCGTTGCAACACTGAACTCCACCGACGTTTCGTTACAACGTGCCAATGCCAGATCAAGGCGATCAGGCGCTTTTATCGTGCTCTTAGTGAGCGCGGGCATCCCTAATTTGCGCCGTAGCCGCACGATGATACGCCCCACCTGCTGATACTCAGCGTCAGTCAATGGCGCCTGTTCAGCAGCCAGCGCCAAGGTCATCGCCTGTTGATTATCACCGAGCTGCTCAAGCACCCGTATCCTGCGGACTCGCGCCTCCGGGTGCTGGCTACTTTGGTAAACCTGCAACGCGGCACTGAACGCTGCGCCACGCTCAAGATGCTGACCAACCTGAAACAACAGCCGCGCACGCCGACGCTGCAACCAACGATTGTCGGTTTGATAGTTGAGCACCTGCTCCAATACATCGTTAACCTCACCTCCTGCTTCAAACTGTTCGCGGCAGGCGTAGAGATGCAAATACCCCTCAATGTCGCCTCGGCATTGCAAGGCACGAGAGTCAGCGCTTAATGCCACTTTTTCGTACGTAAACAACCCCAGATCCGCTAACACCAAATCAGACCAACTCTGGCTCAAATTGCCAAAAAACATCAGCCGCAGCCGATCACACAGTGCACGGTTTTTTAGGGTGTAGAGCGCATCGTCGAGTGTCGGATGCCATTGGGCCAAGTTTTGTATGTGGGGGAAATCCGCGATTAGAGCCTCGTACCAATCGGACTTTTTCGCTTTGGGCTGAGTGATATGCGCCTTAAAACAGGTGTGAAGCTCAGCCTTTTGTAACACCTCAAACACCTCAGTCAGGGTTAAGTGCGCTTGATCATCAACCCACCCTTTAGCCACCAGCGAGGCAACAGCACGCTGCGTATTGCCAATTTCAGGATATTTGAGTTTGCTTGCCCTGAAGTGCGCGCCTTTACGCATGACCAAGCGCACCCACAGTGCTTGGGACGCTTTGGGCAACTGGAAAAAGTCAGCGATAAATTGCTGCTCTTCGACACTCAATAGATCGTCGTAGCGGGTACTGATCCAGCCAAGGACATGCTGAAAGTTTTTCAGGTAATAAAAAACATCTTCAAGAGGATTGGATATCACGAACTAAACGAACCGCCGTCTGTGGATACTGGATATGCGTACAGACTGAAGCCTGCCCGCGACGCTGGCAAATCCTATTGGATGAGCGGTGCCATCATCACGGGCTTCAAAGAGGCGGGTTATAGGCTTTGCGCCTCTCTGCTCGGGTCATGAGCGCGCATCGTAGCAATCAAATTAACGTCGCTTTGGGGCATCTGATAAAGCGTTTGCAGTGCCCCCAGAGACAGCCCGCTGATGGCTTCGAGCCAACACAGGTCAACCTGAGAAGCATGCGCCGGATTTATAAGCACACGGCGGATATCACTCATCTTGTGCAACTTTTCAGGGTAACCCTGCTGCAAAAAGTGCTCCAAACCTTGTGCTTGATTAACGAACGGTGAGCAAATAGAACACCTTAATTGCTCGTCACTGACACCGTGAAGTTCTTCAAGATACTGTTCGGCCAGCACGCGCAACTTTTCGATTTTTTTGGGTGTATTGAGCAGGGCATTGAGTTCTTTGACCAGTTGACCTTTAAAACGAAGGTTATCTTTATTTTCATTGGCCGCTTTGCGCAAATAGGCACTTGCCCCTTGGTCGTAATCAACGCCGTACTTGCAGCTACTGCGTAAACCATGCAAGTGAGCAGCCAGTAAAACTGCTGCTGCTTGAGGCTCTTCGAAATGCAAGAGTTTGGATGCTCTCACGCCTTCGACAAACATCAATACTTGCGAGTTGAGTACATCCACCTCACAAGACAGGCAATCAAACACATTAATGATCGTAATACCCAGAGGGGCGGGTGAGGCTTGCTTGTCCAATGGCAAGCACAAGGCATGTTTGAAGTCGTCATCCAGTTTTGAGCACATTTTTACGGCTGTTTCAAACTCGCCACCTTGCAAATCACTCAGGGAGTAACCATGTTGCGCCGCAACTTTCAGCACCCATTCTGCATATTCATCAAGGTGAGTGGGTGGACGTCGATCTATCAGGGCATCCACTTCCCCTCCCCACGAACAGGCTCGGTGATACAGTTTGGCCCGCGATAAAAAATCCCCATAAAAGAACGTTGCTCGCACATCACCTTGGCTCAAATGCCCAGACATGAGCACCTGTTGTCGAGCCATTGCTGAGGCCACGTCTTCGGTGTCTTGCACGGTATGCAGGTCATGAACACCCTGCTCGTCAACCAGCAACAGCTCTACACGCGAGTCGTCATAAAGAAACAGCTCCGAGCATTGCACATGGATTCGCTTCATCACTTGAGCCGTGATGCGTGGCTGGCGCAGCACCGCCACCCTAAGCGTGAACGTAGCAGGTGATCGGCCCGCGATACTTAATTGGGCGGCTCTTAAAAGGGCCAATGTGTAAGCACATTCTTTGCCGCCTTCATGGATGACCAAAATACGGTAGCTGCCGATACGCTCCAGCCCACCCGCCGCGACCAATAATCGTTGAATCAATAACTGCAAAGCCACCCGCTCCAGGCGATTAAAAAAGCCAAGAAGCCGATGCAGAACCTGTTGATAAACAAAACTCATGGCTTGCTCATGAAAGTTATTCATGGCTTGTTTCCTCCCGCTCGATAACAGTCGCAACATTATCAACAGTCGGATCTGAAGCGCCCACCTATACCTTAAGCCTCTTATCCATAACGGACTCAGCTTACGTGCGCGCAGGAATACACCTACAAAAAAACCATTCAAAAAAATACAACCCAGAACAAAAACGTAATTTTATGAATAGACTTCAGGGTCGATAATTGACTGTTTGTTATTCATCAACACTGACATGCTGCTATTTTTTATACATTGTTTAATAACAAGCCAATAAAAAATGCCTCAACAAACATAATGTTCATTGAGGCGTTTAATATGAGTGGCGCTCTTTAATACAAAAAACGGGTTCAAGCTGTCGTCAGTTCTAACGCCACGCGTCCACGGCACGGACAACTATCCATATAGCGGTGTGCTTCTACAAACTCTTCAAAGGGAAACACGCGCACGATCAAAGGCAAAAGCACTTTATCGGCGGTCAATTGATTAATCATACGCAAGGCGCGTTGCATGGCTTCTTCATCTTGGGCGATCCCTAACTCAGGTTTGCCCGTGAAATTGCCAATGCAGTGAACATAAAATTGAATGTTCTTCTGAAAGGCCGCACACGCAGGGAATGGTGTGTGATTGCCGCCTTGCATGCCGTAGAGCACCAAGCTGCCACGCGGCGCAAGTACATCACCGAGTACCGACATTTGCGGGCCGCCCAGCCCATCCAGCACCACATCTACGCCTCGGCTGTCGGTGAGCTTGTTGATCTGCATCAGCAGGTCTTGCTCTTCGGTAACAATCACGTGGTCGGCGCCCAATGCCAACAAGCAATCACGCTCTTCAGCGTCCTTGGTGGCCGCAATGACTTTGACCCCCAACGCCTTACCCAGTTGCACAAACGAGGGGCCTGCACAGTGGCTGGCATCGGTAATCAGTACGGTTTGACCCGGTTTCACCTTGGCCAGATCAACATACGCAAAATAAGCAATCAACAAGGGGGTGTAATGCACACTGGCTTCAATGGGCGTTAACACATCGGGATAGCGCGTCAACGCCGAGCGCGGCATGACTATCAACTCGCCATAGGTTGGGTAATCGTTAGGGCTTTGGCCGGGGAAGCTGGCCACTTTGTCGCCCACAGACAAATCAGTAACACCCTCTCCCACTTTGGTCACAACACCGGCCATTTCGTGGCCGATACCAGCAGGCAGGCGAGCACGGGACGGGGCCAGGTTTTGACGCCACAGCACGTCATACCAGCTGATACCAATGGCTTGAACACGCACCTGCACTTCGCCGGACGCAGGCGTAGCAGCTTGATGCTCTTCGCACTTGAGCACCTCGGCCGGGCCAAACTTGTGTAAACGGATCGTGCGCGACATCGCAAACCTCGCCAAATTAATCGCTAATACCACGGGACTTTATCCGGGCTTTGCGCGCAAGACTAACAGACAGCATTAATAGTCGACATGCCTGACATTGATTCACCGCCCGGCCAACGCCCATAAAAGTGGCTGAAACGCACGGCATACCCCAAAAAATAGACGCCGACAACATAGGCAAGCAAGACACATTCAGTAAGAAAGCCAGATTACACAGTGTCGATTCATGAGTTTTGCCCGTAAGATCGATTACCTCAATCCTGTTGCCCCGTCTGTGAAGCCAGCTAGATGAACCGTAACGACTTGCGTCGCGTCGATCTTAATTTGTTAATCGTCTTTGAAACCTTGATGCATGAGCGCAGCGTAACCCGAGCCGCTGAAAAGCTTTTTCTCGGGCAGCCTGCTATCAGTGCAGCACTTTCACGCCTGCGCAATTTGTTTGACGACCCGCTGTTCGTTCGCACCGGCCGCAGCATGGAGCCTTCCGCTCGGGCCATTGAGATCTTCGCCTTGCTCTCACCGGCGCTGGATTCAATTTCCACGGCGGTAAGTCGTGCCTCTGAATTTGATCCTGCCACCAGCACGTCGGTGTTTCGCATTGGCTTGTCCGATGACGTCGAATTCGCCCTGTTGCCGATGTTACTCAAACGCTTGCGAGCCGAAGCGCCCGGCATCGTATTGGTGGTACGTCGCGTCAACTACATCCTGATGCCCCCGTTGCTGGCGTCAGGCGAGATTTCGGTGGGTGTCAGTTACACCAGTGATCTGCCAGCCAATGCCAAGCGCAAGCTACTAAGACGCAGCAAACCCAAGCTGTTGCGCGCCGACAGCATGCCGGGAGCCTTGAGTTTGGATGACTTCTGCGCGCGGCCCCACGCATTGGTTTCGTTTGCTGGGGATTTGAGTGGTTTTATCGACACTGAACTGGAAAAGCTCGGGCGCAAACGTCACGTGGTGTTGGCCGTGCCTCAATTTAACGGCCTGAGCACATTGCTGGCGGGCACCGACATACTTGCCACAGTCCCTGACTACACCGCCGAAGCGCTAACCGCCGCGGGCGGCGTACGGGCAGAAGACCCGCCACTCAACGTTCAAAGTTTTGAACTGCACATGGCCTGGCGCGGTGCGCAAGATAACGACCCGGGAGAACGCTGGCTGCGCTCAAGGATTCAGATGTTTTTCGGGGACCCCGATAGTCTGTAATAAAATTCCAAAACGCCGTTTTATAACAACAACTTATTCGCTATTTCAGTCCATTGCCATCTGTCTAAATCCAATGGATTCCACGACTCATGGGGGCAAATTTCGGTGTCTTAAAAAGGATGCCCCCACCGATGCCCCCAAGGAGAAATCAGTTTGGCCTGATGCCCCATGGTGATCAGCTCACGAGGGACAAAATGTGCGCCGGCACAGGCTTCCATTACCACGGTACAGGCCGGCAGGTTACCGAAGAACTGCATTATCTGAGGACGCGAGAGCTTCTTGTGAAACACTTCTCGGCCCGATTTGTCCTGACCGTGCAGGTGGAAACTGTGTTTACCGAGATCAATCCGGATCAGTGCTGAATCGCTCATGATGATGGCCTCCGAAGACAAAACACCCTGCGAAAACGTAGCCCTCGCAGGGTGTGGGGGTGACCATCTCATTAATGCCGGCATCTTGCGATACGGGCATTTTCTTTAACCTGCCAGCAGATTGCTAGGTTTCACACAGCCTGATCAAGTCGGCCTTTTTTGTTTTTCAAACCAACCTTGCGCCGCACTGAACAACTTATGCGGATCTCACTTCTTCGGCACGCTCGCATCGAATTCACTGTCACGCACTTTGCGTTTCGCGGCTCAACCCCTATCTGTTCTGCCAGGCTCTGTACGACTAGGCAACGGGACGCTCGCCAGGTGCAGCGCTGACCGTAACCACTCTTCCTAACGCGTCATAATCCAGCGTGCGCCCCCACTCATCGCACGTCATATTGCCATCGGCGTCGTATTGAAGTGGGATCTGCTGCGGATAGTCAGCATGCGAGTTGGTCACCCTGCTCAGTTGCACCGGGTCTTCGTCCTCGAAGAAGTATCGGGCGTCGTTTCTACCACCCGGGAAATCAGTGAGGACACGGGTCAGGTTATCCAATGTGTCAAACCTGAACGTTTGCTGCTCGATCGCCTTGCCATAGGGATCGACCGGTGGTTGGGTGCCTGCGCAGAGGTACTTCGTCAAACGACCCCGCAGATCATATTCATATTTTTCGTCACGCAGGATCGTAGTGCCTTCGCTCAAACACCGATGCTCCAAGGCATCCACCGCATTGTACTCCTGCAGTAATTCCTGTTGCTGACCTGCACTGTCAAACGTGCGCAGGGTCTCGCGGCCGAAAGCGTCATACTCCATGATAATGCGCAGTCGCAGCGCATTGTCCTGTGTATCAATTAGGCGGGTCTGTCCCAGCTCATCGTAAGTGAATTGCGACAGGGTAGTGCCGAGCTGGGTCGACTTCAGGCGGCCCGCGTCGTCATAGTCATAGCTCTGGGTCTGGCCTAGCACGTCGGTATAGCGCAACAGCCGGCCACGAAAGCTGTAGACGTAGCTCATTTGGTATTGCTGGTCATTCTCGCGGCGTGTTTCGCTTTTCAACTCTCCGTTGCTGAAATACTCCCAAGTCAGCTGTTGCTCCCCCTCCTGGCAAGTGAGCAAGCGAGCATTGTGGTTATCGTAGACATAGCTGGCATCGCTGCCCGGCAAGCGCCGCCGCTTCGGTTCCTCACCCAGTTGCGGTTGATATTCGTAGAGAATTTCCTGGCCCGACGCAGTCGTTACGGAGATGGGCTGGGTCTGGCCAGGTTCGTACACCGAGTGACGAATACGGCCACCGGTATTTGACAGGATCATACGATCGAGCCCATCGAAATGTTGTTCACCCAACATAATGCCATCGACACTGATCTTCGTCGGCAGATCCGCGCTGCTGTGTTCGGCATAGGCTCGTACCACCTGCGCCGTGTCGGGCAGAACGGTCACTGTCATCCTGTTGTCGGCATCGTAGCGATACTCGGTGACGGCATCGTGCGCATCGATCTCTCGTACCGTACGACCCAACCCGTCATAGTCATAGCGGTGCACACTGATCAATTGCTCTGACAGATCGACACGCTCGACGCGTACTGGCTTTTCGAATTTACCCAGCCAGGTCTTCTCCACCCCGGTGCGCAGTGGGTTGTCGCTGGAGCCTTGACGCCAAGCGCGAGTAATCGGGAGAGTTTTGTCACCAATCGGATCGGTCATCTCGTATGCCTTGACCCCGTCCGGGCCCGTCACGCAGAGAGGTTGCCCCCAGTCATCGAACTCGTAGACGCTGACCAGCGGTAGTGATTGCGCTTCCAACCAGTCAAACTCGGTTTCTTCGACCAGGTTGTCAAGTGCATCATGCCGAGCTGCATAGATTTCTCGCCACACCCTACCCGCTGGGTCGCCATCCACGTCCTGGCGATCTTCACGAATCACCCGGTTGAGTCCATCGACCAGGCTTCGGGTCTGCACACCTTTGACATCGGTGAGCTGCTGAATCGCCTGTTGACCGTCCATCGAGGTCAGGACATAGGCGTAATGGCGCGTGGCTTCAAATTCGGTTGTCGGTGCCACGGTTTCACTGGTCACCCGCTGAAGCGCATCGTAGGTGGTGCGGATCGCTACATCGTTGTCGTCTCGGCTGAGCATCGCCTGACCGTGAAGCAAGGAGTGCTGCAAGGTGATGATTTTTTGCGCATGCCGGGCATTTCCCTTTCGGTCCCGCTCACCATGATCGAAGCCTGTCAGGGTTTCCAGCGTCTGCAACACGGACTCATCACCCTGCTCCCCCATGACTTTACTGCAGGAAAACTCCGTGGTCGTGGTGTTGCCATTACGCTGCTCGGATTGTCGCAGGGTTCGACCGTGGGCAAAGGCGTCAGCGGGCCTGTCGATATAATCAAAGCGCCTCTCATGCAGCTCTGTTTCCGCACTGCCCTGAACGTCCAACAGCACTTCACTGTCCACCAGCAACACGCCTGTATCCAAGCTATTGATCAGTGGCGGCAGTTCCACATAACGATACCTAGTGCGCAGCACCGGTGCCTGACCTTCATGGCCCTCGGCCGGGTGCACCGTTTTGCTGCG
>NZ_JBUZPJ010000013.1:0-156171 GCF_055406205.1 Pseudomonas sp. E315
GAAGCTGATACTGCCGAAAACCGTACAACTCATTGATACTCAAGGAGTTTTCCGTTTCGACTGCGCCGGAAGTGGGGCGAATTATAGGCCGTTAGAATTCTAGGTCAAGCACTGTTTTCATATTTCTGTCATATCGCTTTAAAAACCCCAAAAACAGAGGCCAGCCTTGCGACTGGCCTCTGTTCTACTATCTATATAGAGACAGTGTTCAAGCCTGCATTACAAACTTGGAAATGCAAACTGCGAAGCCTCATGACTCGCACGCTGTGGCCAGCGCTGAGTAATTGCCTTGCGACGCGTATAGAAACGCACGCCGTCCGGCCCATAAGCGTGCAAGTCACCAAACAGCGAGCGCTTCCATCCACCAAAGCTGTGATAGGCCACCGGCACCGGCAGCGGTACGTTAACTCCCACCATTCCCACTTCGATTTCATCGCAGAACAACCGTGCGGCCTCTCCGTCACGGGTAAAGATGCACGTACCGTTGCCGTACTCGTGGTCATTAATCAGTTGCATCGCTGCTTCCAAGCTATTGACCCGAACAATGCACAGTACCGGCCCAAAGATCTCTTCTTTATAGATGCGCATCTCAGGCGTCACGTGATCAAACAAGCAGCCGCCCAGGAAGAACCCCTCTTCGTGATCCTTAACGCTCAATCCACGGCCATCCACTACTAGCTCCGCACCCGCCGCCACGCCATCGGCAACATAGCCGCTAACCTTGTCGCGCGCCTGCCCCGAAACCAGTGGCCCCATGTCCAGACCACACGAAGTGCCTGCTCCAATTTTTAGAGCCTCAATCTGTGGCACCAACTTAGCAACAAGTGCATCTGCGACTTGATCACCGACACACACAGCAACCGAAATCGCCATGCAGCGCTCACCGCATGAACCATAAGCAGCGCCCATCAATGCACTGACCGCATTATCCAGATCTGCGTCAGGCATCAACACCGCATGGTTCTTCGCACCACCCAGTGCCTGGACGCGCTTGCCGCGCTTAGTGCCTTCGGCGTAGATGTATTCAGCAATCGGAGTCGACCCCACAAAACTCAATGCCTTCACTTCCGGCGCTTCGATCAAGGCATCCACCGCCGCCTTGTCGCCATGCACCACGCTCAAAACACCCTTAGGTAAGCCCGCTTCTTGCAACAACTGTGCGATCAACAAGGTCGAACTTGGGTCTCGCTCCGACGGCTTAAGGATGAAGCAGTTCCCGCACACAATGGCCAACGGGTACATCCATAGCGGAACCATTGCAGGGAAGTTAAAAGGCGTAATACCCGCAACAACGCCTATTGGTTGAAAATCCGACCACGCATCAATATTCGGCCCTACGTTGCGGCTGTACTCCCCCTTCAAGATTTCAGGAGCCGAACAGGCGTATTCCACGTTCTCGATCCCACGCTTCAACTCACCGGCGGCATCTTCGAGCGTCTTACCATGCTCTTCGCTGATCAACTGAGAGATGCGTGCTTCGTTCTGCTCCAGTAGCTGCTTGAAGCGAAACATGACTTGAGCACGCTTGGCTGGCGGCGTATTACGCCACGCAGGGAATGCCGCCTTGGCTGTATCAATAGCTTTCTGAATGGTCTCGCGGCTGGCCAACGGCACTTGATGAATCACCTTGCCAGTCGACGGGTTAAATACATCCGCAGTGCGACCAGCATCACTCACCATCTCGCCATTGATCAAATGTTGAATCGTGCTCATTGGGGCTCCAAATAACGTATCTACGGCGCAAACATTAAGCGCCTGTCAAAAGTCGAAAATGTTTCTTCTATATAGAAGGGATCAGTCAATCTGATTCAGCGCCTCACCCACCGCATCGAACAGGCGATCCAAGTCTTGAGGTTTGCTATTAAACGTTGGCCCAAATTGCAGCGTGTCACCACCAAAGCGCACATAGAAGCCAGCCTTCCACAGCTTCATGGCCGCATCGAACGGACGGACAATTGCATCGCCATCACGTGGCGCAATCTGAATCGCACCCGCCAAACCGTAGTTACGAATATCAATGACGTTTTTAACACCCTTCAAACCATGCAGCGCATTCTCAAAATGCGGGGCAACTTCAGCCACGCTTTGTACCAAGTTTTCTTTTTGCAGCAGATCAAGTGCCGCAATGCCCGCAGCACATGCCACCGGGTGAGCCGAATACGTGTAGCCATGTGGAAACTCAACGGCGTACTCGGGCGTAGGCTGATTCATGAACGTGTGATAAATCTCGCTCGTTGCAATAACAGCCCCCATAGGGATTGCGCCGTTAGTCACTTGCTTGGCGATACACATCAGATCCGGTGTGACGCCAAAGCTGTCGGCTCCGAACATTGAGCCTGTACGACCAAACCCGGTAATCACCTCATCGAACACCAACAGGATGTTGTGCTGATCGCAGATTTCACGCAGACGTTTCAGATACCCCTGCGGCGGCACCAACACACCGGCAGAGCCCGCCATCGGCTCCACAAAAACAGCTGCAATGTTTGAAGCATCATGCAACTCGATCAATTTGAGCAGTTCATCCGCCAGAGCAATACCGCCCAGCTCAGGAATCCCACGAGAAAACGCATTGCTCGCCAGCAATGTGTGCGGCAGATGATCAACGTCCATCATCGCTTGACCAAACATCTTACGGTTGCCGTTTACACCGCCCAGACTAGTACCCGCGATATTCACACCGTGATAACCACGGGCCCGGCCAATCATCTTGGTTTTGGTCGATTGGCCTTTCAAGCGCCAATAAGCACGAACCATCTTTACTGCCGTATCCGCACACTCAGAACCCGAGTCCGTGAAAAACACGTGATTGAGATTCCCCGGCGTCAGCTCGGTAATTTTCTCTGCCAATTGGAATGACAACGGATGGCCGTACTGGAACGCAGGCGAATAATCGAGAGTGCCCAATTGCTTGGCCACGGCCTCCTGAATTTCAGTGCGAGTATGCCCTGCGCCGCAGGTCCAGAGGCCTGACAACGAATCGTAAATTTGCCGACCTTTATCATCAGTCAGATAGCTGCCCTTCGCGCCAACGATAAAGCGCGGGTCACGGTGGAAGTTACGGTTGGCGGTGTAAGGCATCCAGTGAGCATCCAGCTTAAGCTGGCTGGTCACGTTCAATTCGGCGTTTTCGGGCATGTTCATTGGCAAAACCTCGCAAAGCAGAAAGCAGCGTGGGATCAAAAGCGTTCTTGCAGCTAAATTGCCACGGCTATAAAGTCTATGAAATCCAACTCTTCTAACCTTTAGTTAGGCGATTACTAAACTATGAGCAGCCGCCGCCCCGACGCACTGGCCCAAGTCAGCGACTTTGATATTCGATTGCTGCGCATTTTTCGCAGCGTGGTGGAATGCGGTGGCTTTTCAGCAGCAGAGACCGTATTGGGTATTGGCCGCTCAGCTATCAGTCAACAAATGAGCGACCTCGAACAGCGCCTGGGTTTACGCCTGTGTCAACGTGGGCGGGCCGGGTTTTCGCTGACAGAAGAAGGCCGCGAGGTGTATCAGTCATCGCTGCAGTTATTGGGTGCACTGGAAAGCTTTCGTACCGAAGTTAATGGCCTGCATCAACATCTGCGGGGTGAACTGACTATCGGCTTGACCGATAACCTCGTCACCCTCCCCCACATGCGCATCACCCACGCACTGGCCCAACTTAAAGAACGCGGCCCTGACGTACAGATACAGATTCGCATGATCTCCCCTAACGAAGTCGAACAAGGGGTGCTCGACGGGCGCCTTCACGTCGGCGTGGTCCCACAAGCCAGCGCGCTTTCAGGGCTCGAATATCAACCACTGTACAGTGAGCGCTCCCTACTCTATTGCGCGGTAGGGCATCCGCTTTTCTATGTAGATGATCGGCAACTGGACGATGAGCGACTCAATGATCAGGACGCGATAGCACCCACTTTTCGCCTGCCCTCTGAGATTCAGGCTCACTATCTAGCACTCAACTGCACCGCCAGCGCGTCAGATCGTGAAGGCATGGCTTTTTTGATCCTCACGGGACGTTACATCGGCTACTTACCTGATCATTACGCCAGCCTTTGGGTGCAACAAGGCCGGTTGCGGCCGCTAAAGCCAAAAACCCGTTTTTATGACTTAAGCCTGGCCTCCGTCACCCGTAAAGGTCGGCGCCCACATCTGGTACTGGAAAGTTTTCTTGAGAGCCTAGAAGCCACGCGCTAACGTGAAAAAGCCTCACCAATACACTGCAGACGCCTACACCGAATGATCTGGAATCCCTATGCCTTCAACCCTGACCCGTCTGTGTGAGTTTCACGAAGAAATCCGCAAAAGCCGCTTCATCACCTATGCAGCCCCCATTACCAATGCCCAGGAAGCACAGGCTTTTATTGAGCAGCACAGCGATTTGAGCGCCTCTCACAATTGCTGGGCCTGGAAGCTCGGCGCCCAATACCGCAGCAGCGATGATGGTGAGCCCGGTGGCACGGCTGGACGCCCGATTTTGTCCGCCATCGAAGCCCAGGACTGTGATCAAGTCGCCGTAGTGGTCATCCGCTGGTACGGCGGCATTCAGCTTGGCACGGGCGGGCTCGCGCGGGCGTATGGCGGCGGTGCCAATAAATGTCTGCAAAATGCCGAAAAAGTCCCACTCATAAGCCGCGTCTCGCTGCACTGCGCTTGCAGCTTCAGCGAACTCGCCTTGGTCAAGCTGCGCCTGAACGAACTAAATGGCTTGCTGGTTGGCGAGTCGTTCACTGCTAACGGGGTAGAGCTGCAGCTCGCATTAGGCGAAGAGCACATTTTGACGCTGCAACAGCAGCTAGCCGACCTCAGTCGCGGCAGGATTTTACTGCAACGAAAAACGCTTGAAAGTGACGAAAATTAATCCTTCACCCCATTCATTGAGTTGCCCACAGCCACTGTGCACCCAACTGTGGATAACCTGAGCACACACAGCTGTAGCCCGCAGCCCGCATGCCCTGGACAGATTTGTACGCTTTTTAATCAATAAGCCTTGATGCAAACTAAATTGCAGTTGAAACAGTGTCTTATGCTCGGTTATCACGGTTCGAACCCAACCGCTCGGTGCTTATACCCAAGCAAAAGGGTTGCGCACAGTTCCTGTGGAACAACCTGTGGATAACCCGTGCAAACCCAATGGGAATGCGCACCCCGTAAAGGCTGCTTGATTTTGTACGTTTTTTAACCAGCCCATGCACTGGGCATCTGGCCATTGAAGGCGTAAAAGCTTCTACGGTGACTCCCTTTTAACATTCAAAGGACGCGACTCATGACAGTAAAAAAAGCACTCATCATTGGCGCTTCACGTGGGCTGGGCTTGGGCCTAGTGAATGAACTGGTGAGCGATGGCTGGCAAGTCACCGCCACTGTCCGAGATCTAAGCAAAGCCGAAAAACTAAGCGCTCTAACACTCGTTCAAATTGAACAGCTGGACATAGACGATCAGAAAGCTATTAAGGCCCTGAGCAAAAAATTAGACACTGAAGTCTTTGATCTGGTGTTCATAAACGCAGGCATCAAAGGCCCGGAAGACCAAACCTCTGGCAACGCCAGCCTGACTGAAATCGGCCAACTGTTCTTAACCAACAGTGTGGCGCCCATTAATGTGGCTCAAGCGTTCGTGAGCAAAATCCGCAAAGACAGTGGGGTTCTGGCCTTTATGAGTTCAGGCCTTGGCAGCATCACCGCCCCTGACGCACCAGAACTAGCCCTCTACAAAGCCAGCAAAGCTGCGCTCAACTCCATGACCAACACCTTTATCAGCCAGCTCGCAGAAGATCGGCCCACAGTGCTCACGCTTCATCCGGGCTGGGTAAAAACTGACATGGGAGGCGAAGGTGCAGAGATTGACGTCCAAACCAGCACCCGCGGCCTGGTCGAGCAAGTGAATGCCTATGCCGGCAAAGGCGGCCATTACTTCATCGACTACAAAGGTCAGACCATTGCTTGGTAGCTGTTAGGCACGGCGGCGTAAAAACGCCGCCCCTGCCCCGCGACAAATGGCGGGCGTTTTTTTACAAGTTGCGTCGTCGAGCGCCTGTAGAATACCGCCATCTGTACCTGATTTGATGAGAAAAATTGTTATGTATGACTGGCTAAACGCCCTGCCAAAAGCTGAATTGCACATGCACCTTGAGGGCTCTCTGGAACCTGAGTTGCTGTTCGCACTGGCTGAGCGCAACAAAATCGCACTGCCTTGGGATGACGTCGAAACCCTGCGTAAAGCGTATGCCTTCAACAACCTGCAAGAGTTCCTCGACCTTTACTACAAAGGTGCTGATGTATTGCGCACCTCTCAGGATTTCTACGACCTGACTTGGGCGTACCTGCTGCGCTGCAAAGAACAAAACGTGATTCACACCGAGCCCTTCTTCGACCCGCAAACCCACACCGATCGTGGCATTGCGTTTGAAGTGGTGCTCAATGGCATCGCCAGCGCACTCAAAGATGGCGAGCAACAACTGGGTATCACCAGCGGTTTAATTCTGAGTTTCTTGCGCCATTTGAGCGAAGACGAAGCCGAAAAAACACTGGACCAAGCGCTACCGTTTCGTGAAGCGTTTATCGCTGTAGGTCTGGACAGCTCCGAAATGGGCCACCCACCGAGCAAGTTTAAGCGCGTGTTCGACCGTGCCCGTGACGAAGGTTTTCTGACAGTTGCCCATGCCGGTGAAGAAGGCCCGCCTGAGTACATCTGGGAAGCCCTCGACCTGCTAAAAATTCAGCGCATTGACCACGGCGTACGCGCAATTGAAGACGAGCGCTTGATGCAGCGCATCATCGACGAGCAGATCCCGCTGACCGTGTGCCCGCTGTCCAACACCAAGCTGTGCGTGTTCGACCACATGTCGCAGCACAACATTCTCGACATGCTGGAGCGTGGGGTGAAAGTCACCGTCAACTCCGATGACCCGGCCTACTTCGGCGGTTACATGACTGAGAACTTCCACGCACTGCACACTCACTTGGGCATGACCCAGGATCAAGCCAAGCGTTTGGCTCAAAACAGCCTGGATGCGCGTTTGATCAAGCCGTAAATGGTGTGAACCCCTTGGCTGCGATCATAACCTTCAACCGATCGCAGCCTTCGCCAACCTCTATCAGTTCCGCGCTTCAGATAACGTTGCACAGCGTTCACTGAGCATATCGCGCAACAAATTCACCGGCTTGCTCAGCTGCGCACGATGTGCGCACAGCATGTTCAATGGCGCGCGCTCACATTCAAGCTCGGGCAATAACACCTTCAGCCTCCCAGCCTGCACATCCCCCGCCACGTCCAGCCAAGACTTATAAGCGATCCCGGCGCCAGCCACAGCCCATAAGCGCACCACATCCGCATCATCGCTGAACCGATCACCACTCACCGTAAGCCCAAGTTCACGCCTCCCATCATGAAATTGCCAATGGTCATGAATCCGAGAACCCAGCATGAACAACAGGCAATTGTGTTGCAGCAGGTGCTCAAGCTGACGCGGCTCCCCCTTGCGTGCCAGATAGGCTGGAGAGGCACACAACACTCGACGGTTTTCACGAGCGACCGGCAACGCCACCAAGCTGGAGTCCTCTGGCTCTCCGTAGCGCAAGGCAATATCCACAGGCTGGCGAAACAAATCCGCAATGCGATCGCCCAATAGCAGGCGTACCGTCAGTTGCGGGTGCTCGCGTTGAAACTCGTCCAACCACGGCAACAGCAAATTACGCCCGAAGTCTGACGGCGCAGAAAGCTGCAGTACCCCACTGACTTGCTCCTGCCCACGGGCCAATAAGCGCCGCCCTTCATCCAGACTGCTTAATGACGCACGGGCGTAATCGAGAAACCCTTGCCCTTCAGCCGTTAAACGCAAGCTGCGGGTCGAGCGCGCCAACAAGCGCGCTCCCAACTGGGCTTCTATTCGTTTAAGTGACGCACTGGCTACTGCGGGGGACATATCCATTACCCGCGCAGCCGCCGACAAGCTGCCTAAGTCAGCAGCGCGCACAAACAATTGCAGGTCATCAAAACGCAGCATTGTGGATAAATCCGTCGATTATCAAAAAAATATTGAAAGAGCCTGCTGTTTTAGCCGGTTTTATCATTGGGCGAAATAGCGAATCATCGGCCCACTTTGTTTCCACCTTCAGGACGTGCCCCATGAAAGCTGTCGCCTACTATCACTCACTGCCGATTCAAGACCCGCTGGCTCTGCAAGATATTGAGCTGCCCGAGCCGCTCGCTGGCCCGCGGGATTTGCTGGTAGAGGTCAAGGCCATTTCTGTGAACCCGGTGGACACAAAAGTACGCCAAAACGCGCAACCAGAAGCTGGCTCCGCCAAAGTGCTGGGGTGGGATGTGGCTGGCGTGGTCAAAGCAGTGGGCAGCGACGTTAGTCTGTTCAAGGTGGGGGACAAGGTGTTCTACGCTGGTTCCATCGCACGCGCCGGTGCCAACAGCGAGCGCCACGTTGTCGATGAGCGAATTGTCGGGTACATGCCCAAAAGCCTCGGTTTCGCTGAAGCCGCCGCGCTGCCATTGACCGCTATCACGGCATGGGAGTTGCTGTTTGAACGCTTGGGTATCAAACAAGGCAACACCGATAAGCAACAAAGCCTGTTGATCGTTGGCGCCGCAGGGGGCGTGGGTTCTATCCTCACTCAGTTGGCCAAGCAACTGACGGCGCTACAGGTAATCGGCAGCGCCTCGCGCCCAGATACCCAAACATGGGTTCGTGAATTAGGCGCCGACGTGATCGTCGATCACAGCCAACCACTGAGTGAAGAACTCAAGCGCCAAGGCATCGACGCTGTCACTCACGTGGCCAGCCTGACCCAGACTGATCAGCATTTAGATCAACTGGTCGAAGCCCTTGCCCCCCAAGGCAAGTTGGCATTGATCGACGATCCCAAAGCACTCGACATCATCAAGCTCAAGCGCAAGAGCCTGTCGTTGCACTGGGAGTTTATGTACACCCGCTCGCTGTTCGAAACCCCGGACATGATCGAGCAACATCACCTGCTGAACCGCGTCGCCGAACTGATTGATGCGGGCACGCTGCGCACCACCGTAGGCGAGCACTTTGGCACCATCAACGCGGCCAACCTGCGCCGCGCCCATGCACTGCTGGAAAGCGGCAAATCCAAAGGCAAGATTGTGCTCGAAGGTTTCTGACAGCAGCGGCTGAGGGACTGATCTGGCCATTTTTCAACCGTCAGTCAGAGACTTGATGCCCGTCATATTTATCGGCGATTTCGGGCATACACTGGCCTCCTTTGCGAACCTAAGGAGGCCAGAAATGAAAATCCTGATAAAGGCGTTAGCAAGATCCCGTGACTGCCAGTGGCAGGTTCAACTCGACCAACAAGCCGTTAACTTTCGCAGCGAATCTGAGGCCCGGGCCTTTGTCGATACGCTGCGAACTCGCCTACAAGCCCCGCACAAACTGCCTGAACGCTTAGCTGGCTAGATCAGTTCGAATCTTGAGCGGCGATCCGTGCGGTATACAACCGCCGGGTTGCCACGGCTATTGCCACTGACACCAGCCCGCACAGGCTGATGACCATCGCCATTGGCATTGCACTGCCATCGTGCAATACACCCACTAGCCACGCGGCGGCTGCCGCCACACTGAACTGCAAACACCCGAGCATGGCCGAAGCACTGCCAGCACGAGCACCTTGCCCGCTCATGGCACAAGCCGATGCGTTAGGGATGATGCAGCCCAAACTGGCAATGCAGACAAACAGCGGAAGCAGCAACGGCCACAGCTGTTGAGTGTGCAAAGAGCTAACAGCCAATAGCGTCAAGCCTGCGGCCAGATACACCCACACCATGCGCGACAGCAAAAATGCCGGGCCGCGCTTGGCCAGCATGCGAGCGTTGATCTGAGCCACCAAAATAAAGCCCGCGGCATTACTGCCGAACAGCCAGCCGTAGTGCTCAGCAGGGACGTCATACAGTTTGATAAATACGAAAGGTGAACCCGCGATGTAAGCAAACATCCCGGCCATTGCAATCCCCCCAGTCAGCGCGTGCCCAAGGAACTCGCGATCCATAAGCAACCGACCGTATTGGCGCAGTGCGCCCGACAACGGTTGGCGCGGCACATTGGCTGGCAAACTCTCGGGTAAACCCAACGCCACAGCCAGAGCCGCCAGCGCACTGAAACCGGTCAGCGTGAAGAAAATCGACTGCCAGCCATACAGATTCACCAGCAAGCCACCGAGCATTGGCGCCAAAATCGGCGCTAGCCCCATCACCAGCATCAGCTGCGAAAAGACTTTGGCAGAGCCAACGGCGTCGCATTTATCACTGACAATCGCCCTGGACAACACCATCCCCGCACATCCGCCCAGCGCTTGCACAAAGCGTGCGCCGATCAACCATTCCAGCGTGGGAGCGAACGCGCAGGCCAAGGATGCAGTGGTAAACAACACCACTCCCACCAATAACGGCACGCGCCGTCCAAAACGGTCAGCGATTGGCCCATAGACCAACTGCCCGATGGACAAGCCCAGGAAATACACCGCAAGCGTGAGTTGTATGTGTTTGTCATCGGTCGCAAACGCTTGAGCCATTGCCGGAAAACCCGGCAGGTAAAAGTCGATGGCCAAGGGACCAAAAGCGCTCAAAGCGCCAAGAATCAGGATGGTTCTAAAGTTCATCGGGTATCCCAGTCGAACTGCAGTCAGTGCAGCTCGGTAGTCTAGCCGTGCTTAGACACCTTGAACATAAAGATAGCGAGCTAGCTAATAGAGCCTTGGGAGTAGGCAACAGAACCCGCAACAGTTGCCGAAGGCCGGGTTCGAGTGCAAAGCCATCGTAGATCCTGAGTTCGCGGTGTATATGAAATAACCCCGTGCCCCCTTTGTAAGGGGGCACGGCGAGTCTTAGTGAGCGGTGCGCGCGTCAAACCCGGCATTGGTAATCGCGTCAATGATTTGCAATGAGGGCAAGGTGCTCTCAACCTCAACCGTTTTAGAGGCCAGATCCACTTTTACTTTTGCGTCTTTATCCACATGTTGCACTGCGCGAGTCACAGAGCTTGCACAGCCACCACAGGTCATACCCTCTACTTTGAACGTTTGCATGGTCACGCCTCCTTGGTTGGGATGCCGACAGTTTTGACCTTGCTATCGTGGCAAGGTCAAGCCTTGAGTTGCGTCAGCGTACTGGCAATCTGTCTTGCGCTCGGCCAAGCTGCACGCCTCACGATTTAAAACAGGATATTAGCCATGCGCTGGACCGCTTTGAGCCTAGTCAGCCTTTTAGGTCTTGCCAGCTTACCGCTGTGGGCAAACGCCGATCAGGACTACGGGGTATTGATTATTTCCCGCGAGCGTCTTGAGGTGCCAACCAGTTGTGAAGTCGGCGTCTATATAGATGACCAACTGGCCGGGCGCTTGTTTCAGGAGCAAGCCCTATCTTTTAACTTGCCCGCCGCCACTGTCGACATTCGACTGAAATTGCTGCCAGGGCAATCACCGGGGTGTCTGCCTGGCATGTTAGTGCCGCCTGCGCAGCAATTCACACTAAAGGCCGGGGATGTACGCAAATACCGTATCGCGCTCGGCAAAGACGGCATGTACCTCAAACCCGCCAAACTGGAGTACTAAAGCCTGTACGACATGTTTTCGAGCGACGGTTAGGCAAGACTAAAACAGGCGATAAAGCAGAATTTACGGGTTGTAAATGAGCATTCCGAACCTGTTTTTAACGCCGCATAACCGAGCGCAGATACATTTCGTACAAAGCCTAAGACAGGGCCAAGCACAACGGTAAGAAGCCTTGACCTTGCCACTGGGTCAAGGTCGATTCTATGGACGGATAACTTCTTAAGGAGCAATGCTCGTGCCCACCCAGTTCGATCTACCGATTGCTGGCATGACCTGTGCCAGTTGCGCAGGACGCGTCGAAAAATCCTTGGCCAAAGTGCCAGGGGTCACCTCCGTGAGCGTCAATCTGGCCACTGAACAAGCCCGTGTTCAAGCCCCGGCTGACAGTTTGCCAGCCTTGATTGAGGCCGTGGAGCAAGCGGGTTACAGCGTGCCAAGCCACAGCGTGGAACTGAACATCGGCGGCATGACCTGCGCCTCATGTGCTGGCCGTGTCGAAAAAGCATTGGCCAAAGTACCCGGCGTCAAACACGTCAGCGTCAACCTCGCCAGCGAACGCGCCCATGTCCAATTGTTGGGGCAGGTTGATCCGGCCCTGTTGATAAACGCTGTCAGCCAAGCTGGCTACTCCGCCAGCCTCAAACAAAGCGAGCAAGCCACTCAAGATGATCAGCAAAAGCGCTTGCAGCGCGAACGCTGGGCACTGGTGCTGGCAATTGTATTAGCGCTGCCATTGGTGCTGCCGATGGTACTTATGCCCTTCGGCACACATTGGATGCTGCCCGCATGGGCACAATTCGCGCTCGCCACTCCTGTGCAGTTCATTCTCGGCGCCCGGTTTTATGTCGCCGCCTGGAAAGCCGTCAAAGCCGGTGCCGGCAATATGGACTTGCTGGTCGCCCTCGGCACCAGTGCTGGCTATGGCCTGAGCCTGTATCAATGGGCCGTCACGCCTGTCGGCACCACGCCGCATTTGTACTTTGAAGCCTCTGCTGTGGTGATTGCCTTGGTGCTGCTGGGCAAATACCTCGAAAGCCGTGCCAAGCGCCAAACTGCCAGTGCCATTCGCGCCCTTGAAGCGCTGCGCCCCGAGCGCGCCTTGCGCGTGGTGGATGGGCAAGAGCAAGACGTAGCCATCAGTGATCTGCGTCTGAACGACTGGGTATTGGTTAAACCCGGCGAACGTTTCCCGGTAGACGGTGAAGTGGTCGAAGGCCAAAGCCATGCAGACGAGGCCCTGATCAGCGGCGAAAGCCTGCCCGTCCCCAAACAGCCTGGGGATAAAGTCACAGGCGGCGCCATCAATGGCGAAGGCCGTTTGATCATCAAAACCTTGGCGCTGGGCACAGAAACAGTATTGGCACGCATCATCCGCTTGGTTGAAGACGCACAGGCTGGCAAGGCGCCTATCCAAAAGTTGGTGGACAAGGTCAGCCAGATTTTCGTCCCGGTGGTGCTGCTGATTGCTCTCGCCACCTTATTGGGCTGGTGGTTTTATGGCGCTCCGATCGAAACCGCACTGATCAATGCTGTCGCCGTTTTGGTTATTGCTTGCCCATGTGCGCTGGGTTTGGCAACACCCACCGCGATCATGGCCGGCACCGGGGTTGCAGCCCGCCACGGGATTTTGATCAAAGATGCCGAAGCGCTGGAGCGCGCCCATGAAGTCAGCGCCGTGGTCTTCGACAAAACCGGCACCCTCACTTCTGGCACCCCGCAAATCGCCCACTTCAGTGCGCTGGACGGTGACGAAGCCCAACTGTTGCAAGCCGCAGGCGCGTTGCAACGCGGCAGCGAACACCCACTGGCCAAAGCCGTGTTGGACGCCTGCGCCGCTCGTGACCTGAACGTGCCCGATGTCACGGACAGCCAATCGCTGACTGGACGCGGTATTGCCGGCACGCTGCAGGGCCGTCGTTTGGCGCTGGGCAATCGGCGCTTGCTGGAAGAAACCGGTTTGAGTGCGGGCACCCTTGCCGACTCCGCCACCGCCTGGGAGGCCGAAGGCCGCACCCTGTCGTGGCTGATCGAACAAAGCCCGACGCCGCAAGTGCTGGGGCTGTTTGCCTTTGGTGACACGCTCAAAACGGGCGCTCTGTCTGCCATTAAGCAACTGAACGAGCGTCACATCAGCAGCCACTTGCTCACGGGAGACAATCGCGGCAGTGCGCGGGTAGTGGCTCAAGCACTGGGTATTACAGACGTACACGCCGAAGTGCTGCCTGCCGACAAAGCCGCCACAGTGGCTGAGCTTAAAAAGACCGGTGTAGTGGCAATGGTCGGTGATGGCATTAACGATGCCCCCGCACTGGCGGCTGCCGATATTGGCATCGCGATGGGCGGCGGTACTGACGTGGCGATGCACGCAGCGGGCATTACGCTGATGCGCGGCGACCCACGATTAGTGCCTGCGGCGTTGGAAATCAGCCGTAAAACCTACGCTAAAATTCGCGAGAACTTGTTTTGGGCGTTCATCTACAACGCCGTGGGCATTCCGCTGGCCGCTTTTGGGTTTCTGAACCCGGTGCTGGCAGGTGCAGCGATGGCCTTCTCCAGCGTTAGCGTGGTCAGCAATGCGTTGTTGCTTAAATTCTGGAAACCCAAGGACCTTGAGTAAGGAGCCCGCGTCATGAATATCGGCCAAGCCGCCAAGCACAGTGGGCTCAGCGCCAAGATGATTCGCTACTACGAATCCATTGGCCTGCTTAAACCCGCCCATCGAAGCGAAAGCGGCTATCGCCTGTACAACGACGACGACCTGCACACGTTGGCGTTTATCAAACGCGCCCGCGACTTGGGGTTTTCGTTGGACGAAGTCGCCAAACTGCTCACCCTCTGGCAGGACCGCCAGCGGGCCAGCAGCGATGTGAAAAATCTGGCACGCCAACACATTGATCAACTGAATCAAAAAATCCATGAGCTGACCAGCTTGCGTGACACCTTGCAGAACCTGGTCGAGAACTGCCAAGGCGATCACCGCCCTGACTGCCCAATCCTCAAGGACTTGGCGGCGGGGAGCTGCTGTGCAAGTAATGCCCCCGCTACAGCTAACCGATAAGCACTTGGCTAATCATCAATACACTGATAACGCCACAGAGCACCGCGAACCCTTGCTGCATCAATTGGCTTGAAACCTTAGGCGCGACCAAACGCCCAGCAATCATGCCGGCCAGCGTCGCGCCGATAAAAAACGCCGCATCACCCGACAGGCTGACGCCTTGATAAAGCAAGTGGCCCACAGTACCCAGTGACACCAGCGCCACCACCATCAACGAAGTGGCCACAATGCCGTGCATGGGCACATCACTGAACTTCCTGAAGGCGGGCACAATCAAGAACCCGCCGCCAACCCCCAACAATCCGGTCAACAGCCCAGACGTTGCGCCGATAGACACCAGCGTCGTCGTACACCGCCTATTCCACTCCAGACGCCCGGTACAAGGATTAACCTGACAGTTCTTTTCTCGCGCGTTTTGGGCCTCGTCCTGCGCGCAGGGCATTTGAGCCCGTCTGAACATTCGCCGTGAAATGAACATCATCACGCAGCCAAACAGCCCCATCAGCACCGTGCCAGGCAGCAACTTGGCCAGATAGAGCCCCAGCGGGGAGGCAATCCACCCGGCTGCGGCCATTAAAGCCGCTGCTTTGTAACGCACCAAACCTTTGCGCAGACCATCAAGCGTACCCGCGGCCGCCGAGACGCCTACGGCCAACAAGGCGACGGGCGTTGCCTCAACCAACGTCCAACCCAAGCCCAACGTCAAAGCCGGGATGGCCAAAATGCCTCCGCCCGCCCCCGTCAAACCCAGCAACAAACCTACCAGCACACCTAATAAAACAATCAACATGACTCGACGCAGCCCATGCTTGAACTCAAAAAACCATCGCCTTCAGACAGCTCACGCGGGCCTCCAATTAGGCACCCTCCATTGATTCTTTTTGCGTATTGCTCCATTAACAACTCCAACGTTCAGAATAATGGCCGATTGCTACTGACATAAAAAATCCGGCCTGAGCCGGATTTTTTATTCATCGAATTACTGCATCCACGGTGGAGGCGGCTCTTCGGTTTTGCTGGGTGGCGCGTCATCAGCAGCACGCACCGCCTGACGACGTTCCTCGTCCAGACGCGCAGCTTCGATCTCGCGGATTACACCGCCGACATCTGCCAACTCCTCGGGCTCTTCAAACTCGCCCGTCAACACGCTACCCGGATGCAACGTAGCCGCCTCGTAAAGCGCCCACATTTCTTTGGCGTATTTGGTTGTCTTAAGCTCTGGAGCAAAGCGCCCAAAGTAAGAAGCCATGTTGCCCACATCACGTTCTAGCATGCTGAATGCGTGGTTGTTGCCCGCCGCATCCACTGCCTGAGGCAAGTCGATAATCACTGGGCCCGTAGGCGTCAGCAGCACGTTGAACTCGGACAAGTCGCCATGCACCAAGCCTGTGCAGAGCATCAGCACGATTTGCTGAATCAGGAACGCGTGGTATTCACGGGCTTGATCTGGCTCCAGCACCACGTCATTCAGACGTGGCGCGGCATCGCCGTACTCGTCCGCCACCAACTCCATTAACAGCACGCCCTCCAGGAAGTCGAATGGCTTGGGAACCCGAACACCGGCACCCGCCAAACGAAACAACGCTGCCACTTCGGCGTTCTGCCAAGCGTCTTCGGTTTCTTTACGACCGAACTTCGAGCCCTTGGCCATCGCTCGGGCCTGACGGCTGTTGCGAACCTTGCGACCCTCCTGATATTCGGCAGCCTGACGGAAACTTCGTTTGTTAGCCTCCTTGTAAACCTTGGCGCATCGCAGCTCCTCGCCGCAGCGCACTACGTATACAGCTGCTTCTTTGCCACTCATGAGTGGGCGCAGCACCTCGTCGATCAGACCGTCTTCGATCAGGGGTTCTAAGCGTTTTGGAGTCTTCATCAGCTTTTATTGTGGGTCCTTTATTACCAAACACGCGAATGTCACTCGTTATACGGCAATCCGCTCATCTCGGGGAGAGGGTGACCGCGTTCAGAGTCGCTTGCACACAACTCCATGTGCCGATAAATCTCGAAAGCCGCGTCCTGCGTCAAACGTTTTGGATGATAGACGAGCGCTAACGTTCAAGCATCGACTAATCCAGTCATGGGCACCTGTGCACCCTACTAGAGCCAAGCTCAATTTATGTAGGCTGCCTCCCAAAAAGAGCGAATCAATGTCTGAATAGCTCGCCGGGCGTGAAACCAAACATTTTTTTAAACGCTGCAATGAATGCAGACGTGGAGTCATATCCACACGACAGGGCAGCGGTTGTCACACTGCCACCCTCCTCCAGTACACGCAACGACGACAGTAATCGCATGCGCTGACGCCAACTGCGAAAGCTCAAGCCCGTTTCCCGCGGGAACAAACGCATCAGGGTTTTTTCTGACGTTCCCAAGCGCTCGGCCCACTGGCTCAATGTCACTTGCGCGTCAGGTCGCTCGATCAACTCATTGCATAAAGCCAGCAAGCGCACATGACGCGGCAAGGGTAGCGAGAAGCCCACCTGAGGCAAGCCTGCCAATTGATCAAGCAACACCTGAACCAATCGCTGCTCAGGGCTGCCACCTTCGGGATATTCAACCGCCAATGCACAAAAACTTTTAATCAGCTCGCGGGCCAGCGGCGAGACTTCCAGCACACGGCAATGCCCGGATGCCCACGGGCAAACATCTGGGCGCACATACAGGCTGCGCATTTCTGCGCGCATGGAAGTGATGACTTCATGCTCAAGCCCGGCAGGAATCCAAATCCCCCACTGCGGCGGGGCGAAGAAACTGCCTTCGTCGGTATGCACACCCAACACGCCACTGATGGCGTACGAAAACTGCACCCAATCATGCCGATGGCGCGGCGTCCACGAGCCCGCCCCCAAACTCTCTGCGCGGGCGTACAACGGCCGCGGCAAGGTATCGAGCGCAGGAATTTCGCGGGGTGCCCCTCGTTGTCCGTTTGACGGCATTGGTTGGCCTTATGTCGCAAGACGTCAGTGAGGCTCGACGTTAGGCTAAGTTACTAATTCTTACAATATCCCGGTGCCTGCGATGCCTGTGCTCAAACACCTCAAACGACTGTTCACCGACTGGTTCCTGTGCGGCATGTTGCTGGCAACTTTTCTGGCGTATGTGTTTCCACACTTCGGCAGTACCGGCGGCGCTATGCACGCAGAATGGGTGATAAACATTGGTGTGTTTTTGGTGTTCTTCCTACACGGGGTCAACCTGTCCAGCGAACAAATCAGTCATGGTCTGAAGAACATTCGCCTGCACGTGATGGTGCAGGGGTTCACCTTTGTCGTGTTCCCGTTGATATGGGTACTCGCCAACACACTGCTAAGTACGCACATCCCGCCGCTCTTGATGCTGGGGTTCTTCTACCTGTGTGCGCTGCCTTCAACCATTTCCTCGTCAGTGGCGTTGACCGCCAGCGCGGGCGGCAATGTGCCGGCAGCCATTCTCAATGCAAGTCTCTCCAGCGTACTGGGGATTTTTCTCACACCGTTGCTGGTAAGTTTCGTGATGGGCAGCGGCTCAGGCGGTATCGACTTGGGCTCAACCCTGCTTGATCTGTGCGCCATGCTGTTGCTGCCGCTGGTTCTGGGGCAATTGATGCGCCCGGTGTGTGGGCGCTTTTTCGCCCGCCACAAGCGTTACACCAGCATCGTCGACAAAGTGGTGATTCTGTTGCTGGTGTATGCGGCGTTCTGCAATTCGATGGTTTCAGGCATGTGGCAACAACAGGGCACTTCAGTGATTTTCAGCGCCCTGATCGGCAGTGCCGTGTTATTGGCTGTGATTTTGTGGCTGACCACTCGCACCGCCCGCGCCTTGAAATTCAGCACCCGCGATGAAATCGCTGCCGTGTTTTGCGCCAGCAAAAAATCACTGGCCGCTGGCGCGCCTATGGCCGCGCTGATCTTTGGCGCTCACCCTGGGCTGGGCCTCATTTTGTTACCGATCATGATCTACCACCCGCTGCAACTGATCGTGTGCTCAGTCATGGCCGAGCACTACGCCAACCGCAATCGGCAACAAAACGCTGAGCAAAGCCCCCTCACCGCACCTGCCCGTTAGTCCAATGCGAATGTCGTAGTCGCTGCCGCAGGTTTGAGCTTGTCCGCTTAACGCTCAATAATCGCCGTCACGCCTTGACCGCCCGCCGCGCAGATCGAGATCAGACCTCGCCCCTGCCCGGCCGTGGCGAGCAATTTGGACATGTTGGTCACAATCCGCCCACCCGTTGCGGCAAACGGATGGCCTACAGCCAGTGAGCTGCCTTTAACGTTCAGTTTGCTGCGATCAATTGAGCCCAGCGGTGCATCCAGCCCAAGCCTTTTCTTGCAGTAGTCGGCGTCTTCCCAAGCCTTCAAGGTACATAGCACCTGCGCAGCAAAGGCTTCGTGAATTTCGTAGTAGTCAAAGTCCTGCAAGCTCAGACCATTACGCGCTAACAGTCGTGGGACGGCATACACCGGAGCCATCAGTAAACCTTCTGCACCGTGAACGAAGTCTACTGCGGCGGTTTCCCCATCCCGCAGATACGCCAAAACCGGCAGCCCGCGCTCTTTGGCCCATGCTTCGCTGCCCAGCAATACAACCGACGCCCCATCGGTCAGCGGCGTGGAGTTGCCAGCTGTCAGCGTGCCCTTGGCGCTGCGCTCGAACACGGGTTTCAAGGCGGCGAGTTTTTCCAGCGTCAGTTCTGGGCGCAGATTGTTGTCACGCACCAAGCCCATAAACGGCGTGAGCAAGTCGTCTTCCCAGCCCTGATGGTAGGCCGCAGCCAGCGCTTTATGGCTGTGCAACGCCAGCTCATCTTGCTCTTGGCGAGGGATGTTCCACGCCTGGGCCATCAATTCACAGTGTTGCCCCATCGACAGCCCGGTGCGCGGTTCGCCATTACGCGGAAACTCTGGCTTCAGGAAGTGAGGCCGCAATTGCAACAGGGCTTTGAGCTTGTCGAGTGGCGCCTTGGTTCGGTTGAACTGCAACAACCATTTGCGCAGCCCGTCATTCAGACCAATCGGCGCATCCGAGGTGGTATCAACACCACCGGCAATGCCACATTCAATCTGCCCCAACGCAATTTTATTGGCCACCAACAACGCCGCTTCAAGGCCGGTGCCGCAGGCTTGCTGCAAGTCATACGCAGGTGTTTGCGGCGATAAGCGCGAACCCAACACGCATTCACGGGTCAGGCTGAAGTCGCGCGAATCCTTCAGCACTGCCCCTGCCACCACTTCCCCCATGCGCAGACCATGCAGGTTATACCGCTCGATGAGCCCCTCCAGCGCCGCCGTCAACATTGCCTGATTGCTGGCGGTTGCATACGCGCTGTTGGACCGCGCAAACGGAATCCGATTACCGCCAATAATTGCTACTCGCCGCAGACTCATAAGATGTTCCCTATTCTTTCAAGGCCATTGATCGTTATCAGCGTAGGCCTTGTAGCTGATATCGAACGACCATGACATGTTTGTGGTCAACCCTTTGAACCCCATCTGTCGGAGAGTGTTCCATGTCAGACCGTTATATCGACTTCGCCAACTCATCCATCGGCCATCGTCTGGTCGGCGCATTGGGTCTGCCGGCACCGGTGCGACTGGAACGCTGGCAAGCCGGCCGGCTACGTCCCGTTGAAGGGGCTTTACTACTTGGGGGCGGGGCGCTGGCAGCTCAGGTCAACGTGTTCGCCAGTAAGTTGACTGATGCTGTGTTCAGCTATGGCCCTGAACCATTGGTTGCTAACCCGTGGATTCCGGGCCAAGGCCCAAAACTTAAAGCCGTGGTGTTTGACGCCAGCGAGTTGATTCACACCGATCAGCTCAAACAGTTGCGCGAGTTTTTTCAACCCTTGTTGCGCAGCCTTGAGCACTGCGCGCATCTCGTCATTCTGGGCCGCGCCCCTGAAACTCAGCGCGACCCATTTGCCGCCAGCGTCCAACGCGCCCTTGAGGGTTTTAGCCGTTCCCTGGCCAAAGAACTACGAAGTGGTAGCACCTTGCAACTGCTGTACGTCGGCGAAGGCGCCGAGGCCCAACTTGAAGGCGCGCTGCGGTTTTTCTTGTCGCCCAAAAGTGCTTTTGTCAGCGGCCAAGTGCTGCGCCTTGAACCCTGCGCCGCTCAGGTTCAGGACTGGACTCGCCCACTGGCGGGACGCAAAGCGCTGGTTACCGGCGCTGCTCGGGGCATTGGGGCTTCGATTGCCGAAACCCTGGCCAGAGATGGCGTCGAGGTTGTTTTGCTCGACGTACCGTCCGCCAAAAATGATCTGGACGCGCTGGCGGCTCGCTTGAGCGGACGCAGCATTGCGTTGGACATTTGCGCCCCAGACGCTCCCGCGCAACTCATCGAGCAGTTACCGGACGGTGTCGATATTGTGGTTCACAACGCAGGGATCACCCGGGACAAAACCTTAGCCAACATGACGCCCGAGTTTTGGGACGCTGTGCTTGCGGTCAATCTCAATGCGCCCCAAGTGCTGACCAAGGCCTTGCTCGACAGCGGCGCGCTACGCGATAACGCCCGCGTGGTCTTGCTGGCCTCCATCAGCGGGATCGCCGGGAACCGCGGTCAGACCAACTACGCTGCCAGCAAGGCCGGGCTGATTGGCCTGGCTCAGGCTTGGGCTGGGCTGTTGAGCGAACGCGGGATTAGCATCAACGCTGTCGCACCGGGTTTTATCGAAACGCAAATGACTGCGCATATTCCCTTTACCCTGCGTGAAGCCGGACGCCGCATGAGTTCGCTCGGCCAAGGTGGCTTACCTCAAGACGTCGCCGAAGCTGTGGCCTGGCTTGGCCAACCGGGTTCGGGTGCTATCAGTGGGCAAGCGCTGCGGGTATGTGGGCAAAGCATTTTGGGGGCATAGCACATGACCATAAGTTGGCACGACCTCAACACTGCGCCGCATTTGCCTGCGCTGTATGCCCATGCCGCTGCCAAACGCAAAATCACCGGCAACGTTTTGCCAGAACAGGGCTTGCGCTGCTGGGTCGATGTTCAGGCCAAACCCTTGGCAGCCTTTCGCGAAGTCTGCGCGTTGGTGCCGAGCCCATTACTGCCCCCAACCTATCCACATGTGCTCGCCTTCGGCTTGCAAATGCAATTGCTGACTGACAACGACTTCCCCTTCCCTCTCTTGGGCCTGATTCATCTGACGAATCGCGTCCGCGTTTTACGCCCAATGGGTAGCGTTAATCAGCTGCGTATCGGCGTGTATGCGCACAACCTGCAAAAACACGCCAAGGGGGCGACTTTTGATCTCGTCACCCAAGTCGATGATCTGCTCGGGCCTTTGTGGGAGGCCGAAAGTACGTTGTTGTGCAAAGGTGTTGAGCTGCCCGGCGAAGTGCCTGCCCCCCTGAGTGTGCCCCCCGTTGCACTGACCGAACTGACCCGCTGGTTCGCCCCGGCAAACATTGGCCGCCAATACGCCAAGGTCTCGGGAGACTACAACCCGATCCATTTGAGTGCGGCCAGCGCCAGGCTGTTTGGCATGCCCAAGGCCATCGCCCACGGGTTGTGGCTCAAGGCTCGCGCATTGGCGGCCCTCCATTCGCACTTGCCCGCCGCTAACATCGAAATCAGTGTCACGTTCAAAAAACCAGTCCGTTTGCCCAGCGAAGTGATTTTGCTCAGCAGCGCGGCAGGCTCCAGTGGTGACTTCCAGCTCAACGGGCATGGGGACTTAACTCACTTGAGCGGAAATTGGCGACCGATTAGCTGACGCCCTTGGCGAGTAGCCGAAGGCTGCGAAGAGGTTTGTGTTTCACTTGCGCCAATTGGCGTTCAGTCGCAAGCTTTGCCCCTTCTGGAGAGCACAGCCCCGATGAACCTCGACGAACTCACACAACGCATGCATCGCATCCGCGATAATAACGACTGGAAACAATTTCACAGCCCCAAAAACCTGGCGATGGCTGCCAGTGTCGAAATGGCCGAGCTGGTCGAAATTTTCCAATGGTTAAGTGAAGACCAATCCCGCCAACTCCCCGCTGACAAACTGGCCCACGCAGGCCAGGAAATTGGCGATGTGGTGCTGTACCTGCTGCTGTTATGCAGCGAGTTGGGGCTAGACATGAACGAAGTGGTGCGCAGCAAGTTGGCCGACAACGAAAGGCGTTTCACCTCATGAGCGACCGTCACTTCGATCAACTGGCCACTCGTTTCGCCGAAAAAATTTACGGTGGAGCCAAAGGCGCCATTCGTTTGGCAGTGCTTCAAGCCGACCTCAAAGAGTCATTGCCGCAGCGCCCATTGCGCGTGCTGGATATTGGCGCAGGGCTGGGTCATATGTCGTTGTGGCTGGCAGAGCAAGGGCATGACGTGACCTTGGCCGAACCCGCCGCACCGATGCTCGAAGGCGCCCGCCAGCGCTTTGCCGATGCGGGCCAAACCGGCACCTTTATTCAAGCATCGTGGCAAGAGTTGCTGGGGCAATTAACCGAACCCTATGATCTGGTGCTGTGCCACGCCGTGCTCGAATGGCTCGCGGAGCCTCACGCCATCTTGCCGGTGTTGCATCAACTGACCACAAAGGACGGCTGGCTGTCGCTGGCGTTTTACAACCGCGACGCCTTGATTTATCGCAACCTGCTTAAGGGTCACTTCCGCAAAATGCGCAAGAACGACATGGCAGGCGAAAAGCAAAGCCTCACGCCGCAACAACCGCTGGACCCTCGCGAGCTAGCGACGGCGCTTGAAGGCATGTGGCACGTCCATACCCAAAGTGGCGTGCGGGTGTTTCACGACTACATGCCGGTTGAGTTCCAGGCCCGCGCCGAACTGGACGCACTGGTTGAGATGGAGCTGGCTCATCGTCGGCATCCCGCCTTTGCCGGGCTGGGGCGTTATCTGCATTGGGTCTGCCGCCCGATTTAAATCGCCCGCGTGAGGAGCACGCCATGTCTGGTCGTATTGCTTTAGTCGTTTTAAGCCTCGGATTGGCGGCATGCCAAAGCCCCAACCCTTACACCGCCAGCTCGATGCCGATGCCAGCGGCCCCGGCGCAAGCGGCCAATACGCTGGACTTGAGCGCCTACCCGGCACCGCCGCGCGATTATGGCCGTTACCAAAGTTGGGGCTGGCTCAATGGCCGCACGCCCGTGGGGTCGAGCTGGGCAGACTCTGCACAAATCGCCGAAGCGGTGAGCAACGCCCTGGATCAGCGTGGTTTGCGGCCTGCCCAACCCAACCGTGCGCCTGATGTGTGGGTGAGTGCAGATTTACACACAGAAAAACGTCTACGACAGGTGCAGGACGACTATGGTTATGGGGCCGGTTACGCAGGTGTCTATGGCGACCGTTACGGGCGTTATGGCAACGGCTACGGGATGTACAACACCGTACCGATCGTGCGCACCTATGAAGTCGAAGTGATGGTGGTGCGGCTCAATCTGTATGACGGCAAAACCGGTGAGCAGGTGTGGAGTTCAAGTGCAGAAACCAGCAGCAAAGGCAGCCTGAGTGAACGCGCTGACGCTTTGCGCGAATCACTGAACAAAGCAGCGCAGGCTTATCCTCCTCATTAAGACAGATTGTTGGAGTGGAGAATTCATCATGCTACGTCGCATCGCATTACTGGGCTTGGCCCTGTTGCTCAGCGCCTGCGAAACCATGCAGGTCACTCACGATTACAACCCCGCTGTTGATTTTGCCGCATTTAAAACTTGGGCCTTCAAAGACCCTGCTCTGCAATACCGGCCCAACAGTCCAATGCTCAAAAGTGACCTGACCGAACAACGAATTCTTCAGGCGGTGAGCAGTGAACTGGATCAACGCGGCCTGCGCCCGGTCGCGGCGGGCAGTAAGCCGGATTTGCTGGTGCAAACCTACTTGATCGTGGCCAACCGTCAAGAACAAGTGGTGACCAACTACGGCTACCAAGGCCCGTGGGGCGGACCTTGGAGTGGCGGTTATTGGGGTGGCCCGTGGGAAGGCTATTGGGGCGCTCCGATGTACAACGAAACACGCAATATCGTGTATCAGGTGGGCACCCTTCAAATCGACTTGATGGATGCCAAAAGCGGCAAATTGGTGTGGCGCGGCAGTGCTGAAAAGATCGTCGACAATAGCCCGACGCCCGCTGAGCGTAGCGCGGTAATTCGCGAAGCCGTGACTAAGATCTTGAGCACCTACCCTCCGAAGTGATGCGCCATGCTGGTGTGGGTGCTCGCGACCGGATGTAGCCTTCGGCAGCTGCTACAAAATGCACTCCGTAGCAGCTGCCGAGTAGAACGAGGCGACGTCCGGCGGCGCAGCCACCGTAACGTCAAACATCCGCGCTAGCGGTTAGACATAACCTTGCGCCACGCCATCAGTCGCCAGCGCTGGCAACTCGCCAGCGCACTCCTTGGCCCTTGACTACACTCCATTTCAACTTTGGAGAGTTAGCGCTGGGCAGTAGCCCGCAAAGGAGTGCTCGATGTCTCCCCAACTGCGTGGCATGCGCTTGAACAGCCGTACCCAGCAACGCGGGGCCATTGGTTTAATGGCCGCCCTGACGTTGGGTTTGGTACTGGTATTTATGCTGTTGGTCGTCGACAGCGGCCGTTTGTATATGGAGCAGCGCAAGCTGCAACGGGTAGCCGACATGGCAGCGCTGGAAGCTGTCAGCCGTGGGGGAACATGCCTGGGCAGCACGCCCACCGCCGCCAGTTATGCCAACCAAAGCGCCACCCGTAATACCTTCACCCCCGGTAGCACCCAAACGGTGAGCACCACTTGCGGCACGCTGGTGACCGGCAGCGACAAACTGCGCACCTTCAGCGCCGACCTCAACAAAGCCGAAGCCATTCGGGTGATTACAACCACCGTTGTGCCTACCAGCGTCGCCGGTGGTATATGGAATTTGTACTCAGGTGGCGGGTTTGGCCTTAATACGAAATTAACCGCGAGTGCAGTGGGGGCTACAGCCGGTGCCCCCTTGGCGATGCTGACAATCCGCACCACACTGGGAACCATCGATAGCAGCAAGTCAACCGTTCTCAATGGTCTTATTGGTGGCCTATTGGGCGGAACACTAAACCTTGATGTTGCTTCGTGGAAAGGGCTGGCAAGCACTGATATCAATTTACTTAGCTATCTCAACCAACTCGCAATCAATGTAGGTGTTGATGTTGGTAACTATGACAAGTTACTAAAAGCTGACGTTACGCCCACTAAACTCATCAATGCAGCCATCACAGTATTAGAAAAAGGTGGAAGCGCAACCACCGTTGCGGTCAACAGTCTCAAAAAAATAGCCCTTATCAGCAGTAACACTCAGCTCGTTAAACTAGGCGATATTTTGAATATCCAAAGTGGAACACCCAGTGCCGGATTGGATTCAACACTCAAGGTTTACGATCTGCTTCAAACATTTGCTCAGCTTTCGAATGGCAAAAGCACAGCGACAGTAGACTCAACCATCGCAATTCCGTTTGTAGCCACTATTGGTGTAAAGCTAAAAGTCATTGAGCCACCTCAGCTCTCCGTTGTTGGCAACCCTGCGCTGGCAAAGAAAGACCCGCTGGGGCCTAACAAAATATTTGTCAGAACCGCCCAAGTTAGAACTGACGTAAATATCAGTATTCCCGTGCTTAAGACTTTGTCTCAGATAACCTCTGCGCTTTCAAATATACTTAGCCCTCTCACCAGTGTCGTAAACAAACTTTTGCACTTGAACTTGTTCGGTGTATTGAGTGACGTGTTGTGCTTGGCCGTTTACTGCGATCAAACCACTCTGCGGATTGCCTCCGACCTCGACATTCACCTGGAAGCCGCTAGTGCGCAAAGCTATGTCTCGGATTACAGCTGCGCCAGCAACGCCTCTAAAACGCTCACGGTTAATGCTTCGACATCACTCGCCAAGCTCAGTATCGGCAAGATCCCGGCTGGCACACCTGCGCCCTCCATCAATGACAACACCAAGCCAACCATTGATGTAGACCCCATTAAGCTAATAAGCATCGACACACCCAAATGCTCACTGCTACTTGGCTGTCTTCCTTTAAAGCCAGAGCAAATAGAAGGCGGAGGGAGCTTAAGCATAAAAGTGCAAACCTCAGTCGGATCACGTTCTGGAGTTATTCCTTATAAAGCACCTGCACTGCGCAACATCAATGAGGCCACTGACTTCGAGAGTCTGCCGACAAAAGACATCCTTTACAGCCTTGGCAACACGCTCAATGGCGTTCAGATAACAGCGTTCAACCCAAAGACCGGAAATATAGCGGCGGACGCATTGGCGGGGGTCGTTGGCCTGTTAAGTGATATTTCAGGTTTTTTAGTCACCGCCATACAAGGCATGCTGTCCCCTTTACTCGACCCCGTACTTAACTCTTTGCTATCGGCTCTGGGGGTTAGCTTGGGCAACGCCGAAGTCGGCGCCAACCTCTCTTGCAATCAAGGTGGTCGTGCTCAATTGGTACTTTGATCGGCTGCTGCGGCCACTGGCAGTTCCACGCAAAACCGGGCCCCGTGCTCGGTGTTGCTGACGCTGAGCCGCCCGCCCATGTTGTCGATAATTCCGTAGCTGACCGATAACCCCAAGCCTGTGCCGACACCCACAGGTTTGGTGGTAAAGAAGGGCTCAAAAATACGTTCCAGCAAACGCGGGTCGATGCCGCCTGCGTTGTCCTGCACCCACAGTCGTACCCAATTTGCATCGCTTTGGGCACTCAGTTCGATCCAGGGTTGCAGGTCGCGATCAGCCTCACGCTTGCTCAGCAGTGCATCACGGGCGTTGACCAGCAGGTTGATCAACACT
Source organism: Pseudomonas sp. E315 (assembly GCF_055406205.1). Taxonomy (NCBI): domain Bacteria; kingdom Pseudomonadati; phylum Pseudomonadota; class Gammaproteobacteria; order Pseudomonadales; family Pseudomonadaceae; genus Pseudomonas; species Pseudomonas sp. E315. The sequence goes on from NZ_JBUZPJ010000013.1 coordinate 27,360, forward strand.
TGCTCCAGCTGATCAACATGCCCACGCACATGAACGTTGCAGGCCATGCCTTGGCTACGAACGTCTACGCCTTTGCCGCGCAAGCCCTCACTCAGTAAAGACAAGGTGCCTTCCAGTGCCTCGGCCGGGTTGAACAGTTGCTGTTCAATTTCAGAGCGACGGCCAAACACTCGCATGTGATCGACCACCTTTGCCGCACGCTGAACTTGAGCGTCGATGCGAGTGAGCTTTTCTTGCAGGTAGTCAATCTGCACATCCCCATTGCTCAAGCGCTTGAGCACGTTGACGATGGCCATGCGCATTACGTTCAGCGGTTGGTTGATCTCATGGGCCAGCCCCGTGGCCATTTCGCCAAGGGTGGCCATTTTGGCGCTTTGCGTGAGTTGCTGCTGGGCACGGCGCACTTCGGTGTTGTCACGCCCCACGGCCTGCACTTCCTGCAAGTGGCCCTGTGAATCAAAAACACCTCTGTCCGACCACACCCACCAGGCATGCTCGCGCCCCGGTAATTGCAGGCTGATTTCTGCCGTGCTGACAGGAAACTCAGGGGTCAATGTGGCCAAGCGCTGCATAAACGCTTGATGCTGCTCATCCGACAGCCAACTGCTCAAGTTGATACCGGGCAATTGCTCAGGCGAACACTCCAGGTAATTGGCCAACGGCTGGTTGCCAAAGGTCAGCGTCAGGTTGGGCAAGTAACGACAAATCATGGCCGGGGAGTCTTCGACCAGAATGCGGTAGCGCTCTTCGCTGTGTTTAATCCGCTGCGCCGCCTGCGTCGCCTCGGTAACGTCCAGCCACAACCCCACGGCTTCGACCGGCAGCCCTAGGTTGTCACGCAACAACTTGGCCTCATCCAGCAACCAGTGGTAATCGCCCTTCTGGTCTCGCATGCGGTAACGCGCCCGCGCAGCACCTACACGCAGCAGTTGGCGTGTGCGCTCAAAATAATGCTCGCGGTCATCGGGGTGAATCCACTCAACCAGCGCAGGCCCGGTGCACGCCTCCAGCGTCCAGCCCAGCAAGGGCTGCAAACTGTCACTGAAAAACGTCGGCAGTAACGCCCCTTCTGCATAACGCTGCACGTAAATCACGGCAGGTGAACTGGCGACCAAATTGTCCAGCCGCGCATGTGCCGCTTGCGCCTGTAGCTGCTGGTTTTTGATATCACTGACATCCAGCATAAAACCCACAATGCGCTGCGACGCCCCCGTGCCCACGACTTGGCCTTGAATCCGATACCACTGCGTACTGTTTTCTACTGCAAGCGTGCGCACACACAGCGTCAGGGATTTGCCGTGTTCAAGCAGTTCATTGAAACGGCTACTGAGTTCATCACGATCAGCCGGGTGAAACAGCGCCAGCCAAGACTCACGGGCGAGCACGGGCGATTCATGATCGGGCAGCAAACTGAGGGCCAATTGCGGGGCCAATTGCAGTTGCTCACTACTGGGCAACCATTCCCACCAGCCCGTGCCCAGCAGACCTTGCAGGGCGTCCATACGCTCCCATTGTTGGGCATGGCGCTGCGCCCGAGCACGCGCCAGCAATGGCTGCGCCAAGGCAGCGCAGACTTGTAGCCAATCACTGTCGGTCATTAACGGCGCACGCGCTGATGCCGAATAAAAACCAAACAACAACCAGGCCGATAGCCCTTGCTGATCGCTATACGGCACTAAAAAGCCTTCGGCATTACCAAACAAACCGCTGAGCCCAGTGGCGTCATTTATGCGGTACTGGGGCACCAGACGATGAGGAACATGCCCACTGAGATTACCCAGCCCACTGCCCAGCGTTTGGCCGCACGTCCAGAGTTGGGGAGCATCGAGCGCATGCCACGCGTTGTAGAGTGTCCAGCCCGACGCCGACTCATCCGCCAGCGCCAATGCCATACACGGCACCTGCCAGTGCTGGGCCATTTGCTGTAACGACTCGCGCATCACTTCAGGCAACAGCGTTGAGCTGCATTGACGAATTTGCTCACTGGCGCGCCGGGTCAGTTGCTGGCATTGCGCGCGGTACTGCCCCAACTCACGCTCATGCAGCAAATCGCTGATATCAAGCACCTGCAACAGCCAGCCATCGGGATGCAATTGTATCCAGCCTCGGGTGCGCAACACTCGCGGGCCAATGCACACGAAATCAAGATCAAGGCTTTGCCCCACCCAATCGGCGGGCTCGCCTTCAAGCGCGTGCGTGCTGCCCGGCACAACGTAATCAAGCAAAGGCCGCGGCTGTTCATTGCTGACGGCCACTGCCAGGCCGTAACCTTTAGCGCCACTGATAGTCAGCACCGCGCCTTGTTGATTCAGCAGTATCTGAAGGCATGCGCCCGAAGCAGACTGTGCCTTCTCAGGCGGCGCCAATGGCTGATTGGCCCGCCCTAGAAAGCGCCCCAAAAAACCGTCACCCGACATCAAAACTGCAAGCTCGACTGCGCCGACAATGTGGCGGGCAGACGTGGCACCGTGATATTACCCGGCAAATAGAGCACAGGTGTGATCGCTGCCAGCGCGGTGGCGGGCAGGGTCACGGTCACGGTCAATACGCCGGCGTCGTACACGGCCTTTTTGACCACACCGGATTTCAATGCACTGGGCATCCACGCCAGTTGATCGGTCAGCACGCTAAGGGCACGCGCCTCGACATCGGCTTTGTAAGTGCTGGGCGACACCGTTGGGTCTAACGCCACACTGCGGCGCACGGCTTCTGCGGTCGACTGATTGAATGACTGCATCAGCAACATCGGCAAGCTGTAGCTAAGCACGCCGTACAGCACCGCGAAAAAAATCACGAACACCAGCGCGAACTCAATCGCGGCGGCGCCTTTCTGCTTTCTAGGGAGGCCTACTTTCATGACTGCGTCTACCCTGACAACCACACGTAGTATCAGCATAGGATCATTCATCAAAAAGGGACGTTTATTACGCGATGCATTTACTTGTCCTGTTTATCTGGTTTGCCGCTTGTGCAGCGCAAGACCTTTATCAACGCCAGATCTCCAATCTGTTGACCTTAGGTGGCAGCGTTCTAGCGTTGCTGTATCTGGTGTTCAACGGTCACAGCTGGCTCGGCGCCAGCGCCGTTGAAGCGGGCTGGGCCTTGTTGATTGTGCTGGTTTTAACCTTGCCCGGTTATGCCTTAAACAAGCTGGGCGCAGGTGACGTAAAACTGCTGATCGCCCTCGCGCTGGCGACCGATCGTCTGATGGTGTTAGGCACGTTTATAGGCGCTGGGTTGTGCGCCGTGATGTGGATGCTGATCGCGTCAAAAATAACGCCCGTGTTCAATCAACGAGTTAGCCACCATTCATTTGGCAATATCGATCAACCGTCAAAAAAACTGCCCTTCGCACCCTTTTTGTTGTGTGGCTTTGCGTTGACCGTGCTCCTCCTGACCTAGTCCGAAGAAAGGATTAACGCCATGTACATAGTCATAAAGTACGACTACGTTTAAACAGGCTCACCTCAAATGAGTGAGAGGTCGTTGTTCCTGATGCGTTACTCAGGATGGAGAATCGTGTGAATACGCCCAACACCCCAATAAAAGTGCTCGTGGTTGACGACCAACCGCTAATCGTAGAAGAGCTCTGTGAGTTTCTGGAAAGCAGTGGCTACCGTTGCGTGCCTTGTGAGTCCAGCCGGCAGGCCATTGAGTCATTTACAGCAGACCCACTCATCGGCCTGGTGCTGTGCGATCTGCACATGCCCGAAATGGATGGCATCGAGCTGGCCCAGCAGTTGCAAAAAATCGCGGGCAAGCAACGAGCCTTCGAATGCATCTTGTTGACAGGCCGAGCCGATAAACAGGACGTGATCAAAGCGCTGCGCATCGGCATTGCTGACTATTACCAAAAGCCTGTTGATCTGAATGAACTGCTCGAAGGGTTGCAACGTCAGGAAGCCATTTTGCGCGAGCGGCAAAAGAGTGATCACTTAGGCCACCTGAACCAAAAACTACAGTTTTTGGCTGAGTCTATCGACGAGCTGTATCAAGACATGGAATTAGTGCGACGCCCGCCCCAAGTCGCGGACAACACCTCGGCCAGCGCGCCAGCGGACGACGAACAGTGCCCAAAGATGCCCGGTATTTTTCAACAGCTTTCGCCACGCCAACTGGCCGTTGCGCGACTGGTGGGCAAAGGTCAAACCAACTACCAAATTGCCTGCGATCTGGGCATCACTGAAAACACCGTGAAGCTGTATGTGTCACAGGTGTTGCGCCTGACCCACATGAATAACCGCACGCAGTTGGCGCTAGCGCTGTCCCCCAGCGCCAGCGCTCAACAGCATCGGCTGACGGCGCATTAAGGATGACTGTAGGAGCTGCCGCAGGCTGCGATCTTTTGATCTTTTGATCTTTTGATCTTTTGATCTTTTGATCTTTTGATCTTTTGGATTTGCAGCATATCCGTTGGGTGCGCCACGGCTTTCTACGAGTTCCGCCCTTACGGCGGCTCACTTTTGACAAACGTCTCAAAAGTAAGCAAAAAGTCTTGCCCCTCCATTGGCCCTTGCTGCGCTGCGGGTTCCCTCATTCCATCGCCGCTCCGTGGGCCGCGTCGTACGGGCATCCATGCCCTACAACGCTAACCCGGCTCCTGCCGGGCTTCCCACTGCGCAACGATTACATTCGGCCGGCTGGCAAGGGGCTTTTGAGTCGTCTGGACTATTGGGTGGCAGCCGTTAATTTTTAATTTGCTTTTGATCTACAGGCCCCTTCGGAAGGCCGAGCACATTAAACCCAGCCCTTGTGCGCAGGATGACTGTAGGAGCTGCCGCAGGCTGCGATCTTTTGATCTTTTGGATTTACGGCATATCCGTTGGGTGCGCCAAGGCTTTCTACGAGTTCCGCCCTTACGGCGGCTCACTTTTGACAAACGCCTCAAAAGTAAGCAAAAAGCCTTGCCCCTCCATTGGCCCTTGCTGCGCTGCGGGTTCCCTCATTCCATCGCCGCTCCGTGGGCCGCGTCGTACGGGCATCCATGCCCTACAACGCTAACCCGGCTCCTGCCGGGCTTCCCACTGCGCAACGATTACATTCGGCCGGCTGGCAAGGGGCTTTTGAGTCGTCTGGACTATTGGGTGGCAGCAGTTATTTTTTAATTTGCTTTTGATCTACAGGCCCCTTCGGAAGGCCGAGCGCATTAAGCCCAGCCCTTGTGCGCAGGGTGACTGTAGGAGCTGCCGCAGGCTGCGATCTTTTGGATTTACGGCATATCCATTGGGTACGCCACGGCTTTCTATGGGTTCCACCCTTACGGCGGCTCACTTTTGACAAACGCCTCAAAAGTAAGCAAAAAGTCTCCCTTCACGGCGTGCACACGGGGCGGGATCGAACTCAGGGCGGAACCCGTAGAAAGCCGAGGCTCATGAAATGGATATACACACGCCATAAAAACCATCCGCCCTAAGCATTACACCACCCGGCAGTGAACACTTCAGTTGGACTTGGCTTTACCGCCCTCGTCCTGTTTGTAGTACTCCGGAATCGGGTGCTTATAGCTGTCTAACCAACGTTGCAGACTTTGCTCACGCTCCTGAGACGTCGCCACTTGTGGCACCGGCGAGCGGGCTTTGCCGCTGACCTGAATCTGTAGCCAGTTTTCGGTTTCTTGTTGGTATCTGGAGGCTGGCCCCGGCTCAATGGCCCAAGCACTTAATGGCAACACCAACAGCAAAAAGCTCCAACGCAATTTGAGTTTCATGACCCGCCTCCCGCGCGATTACTTGATCGCCGCCACTTGATTGCTGGCCACCTTGGCCGGGGTTTTTAATGCGTGAGCACGCGCTTGAGCGTCGCTCACTTGTTCAGGCGTTAGCCCTGCACGTGACACCAGTTCGGCGGCCTGCTTCCAGTTGTCTTGATAGATCAGCAAGGTCACCAAATTCAACGCCGCCAATGAGTCATCCTGCTTCAGCTCTAGCGCCGTCAGGAACTCAAAACGAGCATCGTCCACGCGCAACAAGTTGAGGTACACCACGCCCAGATCGTTGCGGATCTTGTCATCGGTGGGGGCCATTTGCGCGGCTCGCTCCAGGTACGCCAACGCTTGCGCGTTATCGCCACGCCCCGCTGACAGTTGGCCCAAGCCATGCTCACCTTCGGCGGCCAAGCATGTGCCCAATAAACCGCGATACAAAGGCTCGGCCTCACTGCGCCCTAGTTGCCGATAGATCCGCGCCTTACGCAACTGCACTTGGCCATAACGCTGAGGCAGGCTTTGCAGGTTGGCCAAACTGGCGTGCAGCTTGCCCTCTTTGGCCATGTCGTCTGCCAGGTTCATCGACAGTTCCTGATCACCACTCAACTTGGCGCAACTGTTGTCAGTCAGGGCCAACCACGGCGGGTTACTGGCGCCCCCTGTTGCACAGCCGCCCAGCATCAGCAGCCCAAACGCGGCGATCACAGCTTTCATGCAAATACTCCCCATCAAAAGTCAAACGCTCGTGCTACCGCGATAAAACTCGGCCCGGCCAACACAATCAATAACGCAGGAAACAAAAACAACATCATCACTACCGACATTTTGGCCGACATTTTTGAGATGTATTCCTGCATGCGCGTCAGGCGCCGGTCATCGAGCAAGTTTTTGAGCGCCTGCAACGACTTCATTGCACCGCCACCTTGTTGAATCAGTTGTTGAAGAATCACGCAGGTGTCATTGAATTCATCGACCGCCAGCAAGGCCGCAGTCTTTTTCAGTTCTTGGGTCAGCTCCAGCCCTGAGTCCACACGAGCCAGCAGCACACGCAGTTCGCCAGTGAGTATGGGTAGCAATTGCCGTGCATCCTGGCTCAGCACGCGCAACGCTTGCTCAACCGCCATGCCTGACTCAAACAAAATGCGCAGCAACGGAATAAAGGTCGACACCTCAATCGCCACCTGCGTCTGGCGCTGGCTCGCGGCATAAGCCAAGACACGTTTGGGCAACAAGTAGCCAATGGCTAAGGCAAATATCAACACAATGAGCAGATTGCCTGAGTGCGGAAAAAACAACTCATGCCCCAAAAATGACAACCCCGCCAGCACCAATGGCGTGCCCACTTGAAACGCCGCAAACAACGAGCGCTGGTTAGCCGTGCGCCACCCCACACGGTTGAGCAGGGTTTGGGTTTCGGTGTCCAGGCTGACCGAACGCTGGCCAAATTTGCTGTCACCCACAGCCCGCATCCAACCGCGCAACTTGTGTGAGTCGGCTTTTTCACCTTGCAGACGTTGCACCACCCGTTGCTCACGCAGCCGCCGCTGCACCCCGGCGTTAATCACCAACGCCAGCGCTCCCAGCAGTAAAAACACACAAATCACTAAGGCCATCAGATGCTCCTAACCATGCGCCACAGGGCCAAGCACCCAACAACCTGCATCGCAAAGGCCGTCAGCAGCAATTGCTGGCCTCCCTTATCGTTCCACACACCGATCAGGTAGGCAGGATTGGTGAACATAAAATAGCCACCGACAATCAACGGCAACAGCGCCAACACTAACGCCGTGATACGCGTTTCGCCGGTCATGGCCTTGAGCTGGCGCGCACCTTGTTCGCGCTCTCGAATCAACACGATCAGGTTTTCCAGCAGCTCGCTGGCATTGCCGCCATAGCGGTGGTTGACCTTCAAACCCAAGGCGAACAACCGAAACTCATCACGCTCATACAGCTCGGCAAAGTCCTGAACCGCTTCGGGCAAACTGACGCCCAACTGCACATTGCGTGACACCCGGCTGATGGCCGTTTTAAGCGGGTCGCTTGACGCGTCTATCGCGTGCAGCACCGCATCGGCCAAGGTTCGTCCGGCTTTAAGACTGCGCACACAATGGTCCAGTAACTGCGGCAGTTGCTCGACCATGCGCCTCACTCGACGCAAATAGCGCCAGCTCACAAACAGACGTAACAACAGCGGCGGCAATACCAGCAAGGCCAACAGTGCCAACCACCCGCCGAGCAACGCGCCCATGACCACCGCCACCAACCACAACCCCAGCCACAGCCCAATACGCTTCGACGGCCGCCCCAAACCCGCCTGCAAAAACGCGCGATCGAGCCAAACCAACCCGGCTGTTTTACCGGTTTGTTGCGGCTGCCCCTGAGCTAAGCGATCCATGACTCGTCCCTTCGCCGGGTCACGCAACGCTCGATAAATAATGCTCAACGCCAGCCCCAACATCAGCACACTGATCAAAAACAGGAATAGGGCCGGGATCATGGGCGGCGCCTCAGCCGAAGGAATTGGCAATCGGCTCGCGACGCAACTTGTCGCCTGCCGGGTTGAGCGCTTCGCGCATAAAGCCAAAACCGCTGCGTCGATCTAACCGAAACAAGGTGTTGGTGACGTACACATCGTCCCGTACTCCGACCACTTCGAGCACTTCACTGACGCATCGGCGCCCGTCTGGCATACGCGTAAGTTGAATGATCACGTCCAGCGCCGCGCAGATCATCTGGCGCAAGGTCTTTTCAGCAACCGTGCGCCCTGTGAGGCCCACCAGTGTTTCCAGCCGCAGCAAGGCGTCTTGCGCGTTGTTGGCGTGCACGGTACTCATTGAACCGTCGTGACCAGTGTTCATGGCCGTCAACACGTCGAGCACTTCCACGCCACGAATTTCGCCAAGAATGATGCGGTCGGGCCGCATCCGCAGGGCGTTACGTATCAAGTCGCTGGCTTTGACTTCACCGTGCCCTTCGGCATTGGGTGGCCGGGTTTCCAGGCGCACTACGTGCGGGTGACCCAGTTGCAGCTCGGCCACGTCCTCGATGGTGACCAACCGCTCGTAAGGGTTAATCAGTTGGCTGAGGATATTGAGCAGCGTGGTTTTACCCGTGCCTGTGCCGCCGCTGATCAATATGTTGCAGCGCTTGCTCACGGCCTCCTGAATAAAATCGAAGATCGCTTGATCGATGGTTTGCATCGCCATCAAGTCAGTGCTTTTGAGCATGTCCTTGCGAAACTTTCGGATCGACAGGCACGGGCCATCCAGCGCAATCGGCGGGATGATGGCATTCACTCGGCTGCCATCGGGCATCCGCGCATCGACCATCGGCGAAGACTCGTCCAAGCGTCGGCCCAACGGCGCCAAAATGCGCTGCATAACCCGTTCAACATGATGGTCGTCGATAAAACGAAGCTCGCTTTGATGCAAGATGCCGTCGCGCTCCACAAACACCCGGTGCGGGCCGTTGACCAGAATTTCTGTCACCGCCGGGTCGCGCAGCAGCACTTCAAGCGGGCCGAAACCGGTGAGTTCATCGACGATTTCTTCGGCCAGCCGCTCCATCTCATAGCGTGAGATGGCCAAGTGAAGACGCGACACGTACTCCGCCACTTTGTCGGTGACAAATTGCGCCAACGCGTGGCGTGAGTCTTCCAGCAGGTTTTGCCCTGTTTCCTCGATGGCATCGATGATGTAGCGATGCAGCACCAGTTTCAGGCCGTCATGACCGGCGGGGCCGTCTTTACCTTGCAGGCCCGAGCCAAAGAGTTTTTCGCTGCTCATTTGGCCCCCAATAGGCGTGTTAACCAGGTTGTGCTTGGTTTCTCAAGCCCTTGCGAACGCTTGGCCAGTCGCTCGCCCAAGGTTTTAAGGCCTTGGCTCAACGGTTCACGCGGGGCCAGCTCGAACAAGGTGGTGGCCTGATTTTTGGCATTCATCCGTAACTCGGCGCTCAACGGGAAGGTTGTCAGCACCTCAAGCCCAAAACTCTTGGCCAGCGCATCGGCATCGGGTGCCACGCCGCGCAGGTAGCGATCAACCAGCAAGCGCGCATGTTCAAGCTTCATGCCCTTGGCCCGCCACGCATTGAGGATGGTCAGGTTGCGCTGACAATCGAGCACGCTTTGGTCGGCGTACCACAGCAACTTGTCGCAATGGCTGACAAACGTGCGCAAGGCTTCGCTATCGGCCTGCCCCGTGAGGTTCACCACAATGTGTTGAAAGTGCTGACGTAAAGAACTGAGCAACATGTACAACTCGGCTGCACTGGTTTGTTCAAGGGGCTCATCACTGTCGCTGTACGACAAAATGCGCAAGCCGCCGGGTGCCGTGGTGAATGCACTGTCGATCAAGGTGCTGTCGAGGCGCCGCAAATGGCGCAAGGCATCGCCAAAGTAGAACGAACTTTCAAGGCCCAACATCGCCAAGCTATCGCCACGGGGCAACCCCAAGTCCAGCAGCAAGGTTTGTTGATCACTTTTTTGCACCACCAGCCCTAAATGACTGGCAAGCAAGGCGCCATCGGCGTTGCACTGCGCGCCAAACAACACCGTCAGACCACCCAACTGAGCATTGGGCGTGGCGGCTGGCAAACGTTTGCTTAAGCGCCTGACCAGCCCCGCCACCTCGCTGGAGCGCGAACCGTAGGCGACAAAATCCCGGGCACCGGCGCGCATTGCATTGAGCACCAACTGGTTATCCATGCCATCACCCAATGCCACAACCGCCAGCATCGGCTTGGCTTCTAGCGCGCCCTCGATCAATGCGCACTGGGCCACCACCTTCTCGCGGTCCAGCCCTACAAACACCAGCCCGGCGAAGGTCACATCCACCAGCGCCAGCAACTCGTCCAGCGTGCTATTACCCGCGCCCACCACTTGCCCCAAGGGCGCGAGTGCACCTTGCAACCACTCAAGGTCAGTGTTGTTACGCGTGAGCGCGAGGAAGGTTTGACTTAGGTTCTGGCTCATTGCGATAACCCGCTACGGCGGTTGAAGTTGCCGTTTTCGAGAAAGTACTGGCGATACCAATTGGGCTCGTAGTTACGCAGTTTTTCGCCGGGTAACGAAGGCAATTGCGCATTGGCGGCCAAAGGTTGAATCAAGTGCGGGGTCACGATCATCAGCAGTTCGCGCTCTTCGCGACTGATGCTGGATGAGCGAAAAAACGCCCCCAGAATCGGAATGTCACCCAAGCCTGGAAACTTATCCACCTGCGAACTGTTGGTGGTACTGATCAGACCACTGATCACAAAGCTCTCGCCATCGGCCAACGAGATGCTGGTATCGGTACGGCGAACCGTCAGACCCGGCACTTGTGTTCCGGCAATCGTCACCGCTCTGTTGTAGTCCAGCTCACTGACTTCAGGCGCCACCTTGAGCAAGATGCGATCTCGCCCCACCACGGTCGGCGTCAACGTGAGGCGAATACCAAACTCTTTGTACTCAATGGACACGTTATCGCTGCCGCTGCTAGGCACAGGAATCGGCACTTCGCCGCCGGCCAAAAAGCTTGCACTCTGCCCGCTCAGTGCCACCAGGCTAGGCCGCGCTAAGGTATAGGCAAAACCACTGCCTTCCAGCGCGTTGATCATGGCTTTGACCCGCCCGCCTCCGAAGGCAATGTTGAAGGTTTTGTTGTCGGCTGGCAGGCCGCCGGTGATCACACCCGCCGCATTGCTGATGATGGTGCCCGGCCCCCCGAACAAGAAGTTACTGCCGGCCCCAAAAATAGAGGTGCTGGCCTCCTGAAGTTTGGTGCGGCTGACTTCCACAAAACGAATATCGGTTTGTACCTGGCTGGGCAACTCTGGGTCTTCAGAGGGTGCTAATGAGGTGCTAGTGAACCCGGCCGTGGCCTTGCCTCTGACAAACACCATGCTTTGACGTGGCGATTTCGAGCACGCTGTCCATACCGTCAAACTGGTGGTGCCGGGCGCCATGCCGGTGAGTAGAAAAGCGCTGTCGCCATTGGCGTGTACATCCGCAATAGCCGGGTCGCCCACTGCAATGCGGGTAATGCTGACGGGCGAATCAAGGGCTTGCTGCGCCCCTTGGGCGACTTCCAGTACCGCAGGCAATTGACCAAGGGCCGCGCAATTGGCAGGCGCAGCGAAGGCCATTTCCAGAGGTAAACCGCTCAACATCAGAGTCCAGACAGCTCGTTTAAACAGCGGCACGCAACGATGACTCATGCTGGGCTTCCTTGCAGATCAGGATTTTTATTGGGTCGGCTGTGGCGCCGCTTGATTACCCCGAATGATCTCAATGCCACGCACACGAGGGGCACCGCCAGGGTTGCTACTGACAGGCGCTCTTATCGGGCCGGCCATTGCTAATTGGTTGAACTGATACAGGCTGCGCTTGGCTGTTTGGAGGTTGCTCGAAGCCGCGTCTTCGCCCGCCCAGTATTTGCTCAAGCGCTGCTCTTGAGCACTGCGTACAGCCAGACGCAAAGTGCCGGCATTGGTTGCCAGCATCAATTGATTCAGCAGCGGCTCTGGTACCGCCAGCACTGCCGTGCGGGCGCTGGCCCGACGCTGCGTCTGCTGCAACGCCTGTTCAGCATTCAACGGCGGGCTCACCGGCTGGCCGTCGCTGGTCAAACCCAGCTCATCCCCCACGCTCAATACGCGCACAGCGGGCAATATCACCTGAGCCGATTGCTCAGGGTTGGCTGCTTCCTGGCGCAAAAACAGCAAAATATCGACGTAATCGCCGGGGGTCAGTTGCCCGCCAGCGCCTGTCACTTCATCGATGGCCACCGCCAACGCTCGCTCGTCAGGGCGAATCATGCGCGCCAGCGGGCCACCGATTTCAAAGCTTTGTTGGTTGAGCCAAGTACCTGCATTTAAAGCACGCCACGGCGTGCGTCCTACTGCTTGATCGATAGAGGTAAGGCTGCCAGCAGGCACTGTGCGTAATTTTTCCAGCGCCAAATCTTCGGCAGTCAGGGCCACATGAGGGGCAACATCACGGGTTAAAACCACCACGGGCTTGCGGGTTTGATCCTCAACAGTGGCCACACTTTGCTCCACCACTTGGGTCACCGGCACCGCTGCAACCGGCTGTTGCCGGGTGACCACTAGCCCCCAATAACCGGCAGCAATCGCTCCCAAAAACAGGACTGCGGCCAAAATAAAACTGCGTCGATTGTTCATAAAAGCAATCCTTTCCCACTGCGTACCGCAGACAAAAAATCATTCGCAATCAGGTAGCTATGAACGCTTGGCGGTGTTGCAACCATTTCGCTATTTGAAGGTAGCGCAGGTAGGACAAAATGCCATTACTGGCTCGAATATTTCTGGGAGTTAATTCGAGCGCCTTTGATTTATTTGGCTTTTTCGATTTCAGTATTTGACTACTACTTTGTGATTAGTCCTTTCTTACAGTTGTTGGTTGGTACTTTGTTGACAATGCTGTGGTGGCAGAAGGGAATTATGTAGCACCAACGTTACACAGTGCCCGCCTCGGCGCACTAAGGAGAAGTCAGATGTTTTTAAATACTGTTCTGAAAGTGTATGTGCCGACCCAAGTGTTTTGCGCACATCAGGTCAAGCAGTTTATAAAGCGCACCGAAGGCGCCTCAGGCATTGAGTACGCAATTATCGTGGGCATGTGTGCCGTGGTAATCGTTACGTTTATGACGCCTCTTTCGGTCGTGGTCAAAAGCATGTTCGACAAAATTGCCACGGGCTTGGGCACCGCAGCAACAGCACCGGCATCCTAGAGGAAGGTGCTCGCATACAGCGTAAAAAGAACCACACCTCTATTTTTTGCGTAACAGGACATTCAAATGAGCCCCTCTTCGTCCCGGCAACAGCTTCTTTTGGTGGATGACGAAGAGGACGCACTTCTGGAATTGGCCGAGCTGCTGGAGGGCGAAGGCTTTTGTTGCTTCACGGCGACCTCAGTCAAAGTCGCCCTGCAACAACTCACCAAACATCCGGATGTGGCCTTGGTGATCACTGACCTGCGCATGCCAGAAGAAAGCGGCATCTCGCTGATCAAACGCCTGCGTGAACACACCTTACGTCAACACCTGCCTGTAATCGTCATTTCGGGGCACGCCGACATGGACGACGTCAGCGACCTGCTGCGCTTGCAGGTGCTGGACTTGTTTCGCAAACCCATCTACCACGTGCGCCTGCTCGACACCCTGAACAACCTCTTCCCAAAGCCTAGATTGCAGCTGGTTGGGCCTTAACGCCTATCCGAGCTGCCAAAGGCTGCGATGGCCTGCAAAGCAGGCCAAATAACAGCAGATTGATCCACCTAAAGCTGATAACTAAAACTCAGCGTATAACGCGGTCGGCGATTGAAGCTGTCCAGTGCCATATCAGACATGGGCTTGGCCACTTCAAGGGCGATGTTGTAATAACGCTTGTCACCAAAACGCAGCCCCATTGCTGCCGAGGACATGTCCGATCCCCTCAAGGGTAATTCGTTGAACCAGGTTTTGGCCCGATCCAGCACCACGTAAGGTTGCAGCAATTTCACCCATGCGCCGTCACGATTAAAGCTGTAGTTCACTTCGTAGGCCACGCCCCAGCCTTTGTCTCCGGAAGCTTGATCGTCGGGGTAGCCACGGCCAAAGTTTTGCCCGCCAAAAACCGCACGCTCACTGTCTGCCAGGCTGTCGTCACTCCAGTACAACGCGGCAGACGCTACGCCCTGCCAGTTGTCAAAAAAGGTGTCGCTCTGCACGCCAGATAAACGCAGCCGGAAGAAGTCCAGGTCGTAATGGTTGCTGGTCAGGCTGGTTTCGCTTTTAGCACCCAGCCCGTTGATACCTTGGTATAGCCCGGCGCTGACAATGCGCAGTTGCTTGGCGTCGGACTTGCGCCAGTCGCCTTCAAACGCCAGTGCCCGCACGTTGGTTTTTTCGGTGATGCTCAGCGGGTAGCCGACCACTTCGTAGTCCGTGTTGTCATCAACGCCATATAGCCGAGCGCCGAGGCTGAGCCACTGGCTCGGCGCTGCAATCAACGGATGCGTGACGCCAATCGAAAACCGGTCGTTCTCGCGATGGGGCTTGAGTTCAAAGCCGTCACTGGTCGCAATGTTGGTGCCCGGATCACTGCGATAACGTGCGCCGTACAAACTCAACTGCGTGCCTTCCGCATTCAGGAACTGGCTGTAATCGATACGGTAGTAATGCTCTTTGTCGTTACCCGGCGGGAACAACCCGCTTAAGCTCAACTGTTCAGCCATTGCCGTTTGCGAGTTGCTGCTCACACCAAACAGCGCCTGGGTGCTGTCGCGGCTGCCCTCGGTCAGGCTCATGCTGGTGGTGAAAGGTTTGCGGCTGGCAGTAATTTGCATGGTGGAACCCCCGTCGGTGGTGCCCGGCGGTGGCACTTGCGCTTGTAAGGTCACACCCGGCAAGCGGCCCATCAATGTGGCGTAGCGGTCGAAGGTTTTGCGGGTCAGCGGGCGCTCGGCCTTGAGCTTGTCGACCAACTCATCAATAAAACCTTTTACACGTCCCACATCGCCATCCACGTGGTAATCACGGATGTACCCTTCAACCAGCACCACGCGCACCAAACCTTGGTCAAAGTCTTGTGGCGGCAAAAAGGCATACGACAACAGGTAGCCGTCAGCCTGATAGCGCTGGGTGATGCTGCGCGTGGCCTCAATCAACTGGCTCAAGGTGATTTCATGCCCCAACAGCGGTTGATAGGCCTCGCCCAGTTCTTTAAGCGGGTAGATCGTGCCGCCTTCTATCTGCAACTTACGAATCGTCAGCTTGGTTCCCATCTCCAACGGCTGGGGCTGGGCAGTGCCCGGCTTGGGTAATTGCAACGCAGATTTTTGCGGGCGATAGGCGTCTACCGGCAAGTTAGGCGTGGGCAAGGTTTGCATGGTGTCGTTGCTGTTGAGGTAACGCGGAAGGGGTTCGGCACTGACATAAGGGGTTAAAACTAAGCACAACAAAGGTACGTAAGTACGCATATGACGCTCCATGGTCCACAACAGCAATGTCACGAGGTGGGCGCGTCATCTTT
Organism: Pseudomonas sp. E315; assembly: GCF_055406205.1. NCBI lineage: Bacteria > Pseudomonadati > Pseudomonadota > Gammaproteobacteria > Pseudomonadales > Pseudomonadaceae > Pseudomonas > Pseudomonas sp. E315. Next base: position 43,075 of record NZ_JBUZPJ010000013.1, read on the forward strand.
GAGTGAGGCTACCCGGGTGAATGCCCTACATCCTGCACATAAAAAAAGACGAGAGATTCAGCGGAATCTCTCGTCTCAACCAAGCGTAGGCGCTGTAGGTGAGGCCGTCGAACTGGCCAGGTGCAATTCGTTAGTTTTTCTTGCCCAGATTGCCCAGGCCACCCAATACCCCGCCCAAACCACCCAAGCCCCCCGTAGTAGTACCGCCAGTGGTGCTGCCTGCCGAAGTGCCACCGTTCAACAAACCGCCCACTGCACCGACCGTTGCCCCCACGGTGTTGACGGTTTGGCCGACTGCGCTGACCACTGGATTAGCGCTGCCTGCATCAACTTTTACCCCGACGCTGCTCACCGCGCTGCCCACTTGATTGAGCAGTCCACTTACAGGAGCCCCAAGGCCTGTGGCAGCGCCCACGTTTTGTGTGACTGTGGTGACCGCGCTGGTGACCGGGTTCAACGCCGCACCTACAGTGGTCGTCACGGCCGCCAGCGGTGCGCCCGCCGCATTATTTGCTACACCCGTGCCACCCAGCGCGCCGCCGATGGATGCCACGGTATTACCGATGGCATTGCCATTGGCACCTGCCGCGTCTACCACTGCGCTGGTGCTCCCGGCTGCCAAACCTGTGCTGATGCCGTTAACCACGCCACCGACGGTTTCAAGCAAGCCCGCACCGCCAATACCTGGCAAGCCACCGCTGCCACCTGTACCGCCTGTCCCACCACCGGTGGTAGGCGCCGGGTTCACATAACCACCCGCTTTGTCAGTCACACCGGCCACGCCGTTAAGTACACCGCCCACTAAGCTGGTAACGGGGTTGCCGTTGCCAGTTGCTGCCACTTTGTCACCCAGCCCTCCCACGACGCTGCCGACCTTGTTCAAAACACCGTCCACTGGTGCGCCCAAACCGGTTGTGGTGCCCACTTTGCCAGTCACGTTTTCGACCAATGAGATGACTGGTACCAGCACTTTGTCATTCACACCGCCCGTGACTTTGCTCAAAGGCCCTGTGGTTGTAGACGCAGTCAGCGTGTTGCCGAGCATGGTCACGGTAGTGCCCACCTTGTCCACGAGCCCGCCTGCTACGTCCGTTACTTTGCCCGTTACGCCGCCCACGATCGGAATTTGGCTGATCGGGGTACTGTCGAGGACAGTCGTGACACCCGTACCCAACGACGATACGCCTTTACCCACATCACTCACGGCGTTGGTTACACCTGCCACGGTGATGCCTAATGAGTCTTTATTGGTGCCCAGCGAACCCAGCCCTTCGGTTACGCCTGTTGTGACAGACGAAACGGCGTTGCCAGTATTGGTCACCAAACCACCTGCCACGCCAACCACGGGAACCGTGCTCAAGGTGTCACCCAAACCGCTGACTGTGCTGCCAACACCCCCCAACGCAGTGCCTATTTGCCCGACGACTTGACCTGTCACTAATGGCGTCACGCCCGCGCCGGTTCCACCGTCAGTTCCGCCACCGGTTCCGCCACCGGTTCCACCGCCTGTGCCACCGCCAGTTCCGCCGCCTGTGCCACCACCGGTTCCACCGCCTGTGCCACCGCCAGTTCCGCCGCCTGTGCCACCACCGGTTCCGCCGCCTGTGCCACCGCCAGTTCCGCCGCCTGTGCCACCACCAGTTCCGCCGCCTGTGCCACCACCAGTTCCGCCGCCTGTGCCACCGCCAGTTCCGCCGCCTGTGCCACCACCAGTTCCGCCATCGGTTCCACCGCCTGTGCCACCGCCAGTTCCACCGCCTGTGCCACCGCCAGTTCCACCGCCAGTTCCACCGCCTGTGCCACCGCCAGTTCCACCGCCTGTGCCACCGCCAGTTCCGCCGTCTGTGCCACCATCGGTTCCGCCACCTGTGCCGTCATCGGGCGTGCTTGCGGACACATGGCTTTTCGATCCGCCACCACCACTGCTGCAACCCGACAAGCTGACAGTCAGAACTAGAAATAAAGCTGTACTGGTTTTTAACCACAGTTGAGTGTTCATGATTAATTCCTTGCACCTGTTACACCTGAGTTCGAAAGTTCTCGGCTCTGACGTCAGAGATACTTCCATCCGTTGCAGACATAACAACCCCAAGGGTCTAAGCGAACAATTCACAACTTGGTATTAACCCCTTATATAAGCGCGTACGCCTTGTTCATTCGGATTAATACTTAATAAAGTTCACGGCTTTAAAACACGGCATGAATCGATTAAGCACAGCATCAACAACTCGCAAGTTCGCGCGCTCCACGAAAGTTATAACCACAATTTGTAGCCGCGAATGAAGGCGGCTCAGTCTTCGCAAACCCTAAAAGCGCAATTCAACAGGAACGCCGGGCGAGTTTCACTCCACCACGCTGAACTCAACCCGTGCGGTTTGTCCGCCTTCGTCCAGCACGCTGATTTCGTAACGTCCAGCCTGTTTAAGATGGGTGCTGAGCCCATCCTGCTGCGCGCTTTCACCCAGCGGCGCACCATTGAGGAACCACCAGCGGCGACCGTCCCCACCCAAGGCTGACAGCTTAAGTCGCAGCCACGCTTGGCTTGCCGCTGGCCTGCGCAGTTGATCACCATCGCGCACACCAACAATCGACAGCGGTGTGACCGAATGCAGTGCCGGGGGCGGGCACTGGGTGGAGGCCTTAGGCAACCGCGAGTCACGCCGCTCAATGCGTGGCAACCAAGGTTCAAGCGGTGCAGGCCATAAGGCCACTTCACGGGCCTGAGCGTCAGGGCATTGCGGGCTTACACGCAGGCCTTGGTCATTGACCCAGATGTTTTCTCGCAAACCCACCCCCAGCGGTTGATCCGCCGCGAGCAAGGTCGGCGGCGTGGTGTGATCCAGCGTCCAGGCAAAACGCTGACGGCGACAATTAGGATCGTTCTTGTTTAACGGCTGGCCCAAAGGCCAGCAAATAGCTGCCACCCCAACATTGCCCGGTACTGGCTGCAGCGGGGCAACAATGCCGCGCTGAGCATCACGGTTGGTCAACACGTCATGCACTTGCAGCATCAGTGGTGCAGCCGACGCCAGGCCAAATTGCCCCGGCACCGGCGTGCCATCCGGGCGGCCAATCCACACGCCGATCAAATAACGCGGGCCAACCCCAATGGCCAACGCATCCCGAAAGCCATAACTGGTGCCGGTCTTCCACGCCAGCAACGGGCGCTGCACCAACTCGGCACGCGGGTCACGATCCGGGCGCGCTTGCCCACTCAAAATGCGCCGGATGACCCACGCCGATCCCGGCGACAGCATGCGCCGTTCATGCAATGGGTCTTGTGGTTGCAAGCGCAAACTGGCGCTTTTACCCTCACGGGCCAAGGCGCTGTAGCCGCTGACCAAGTCCTCTAAGCGGCTGCCCGCGCCGCCCAAAATCAACGCCAAATTAGGCTCGGCCAAGGCAGGCAAGCTAAGCGGTACGCCGCCGTTACGCATGTCCGCAGCAAAGCGTTTAGGCCCGTAGGCTTCAAGCAATTGCACGGCCGGCAAGTTAAGCGATGTGGCCAACGCAGCGCTGGCCGACACCGGGCCGCTAAAGCCCATCGAGAAGTTGCCCGGCCGGTAATCGCCATAGCGTCGTGGCACGTCCTGCAACAGGGATTCGGAGTGAATCAGCCCGGCATCCATCGCCATGCCGTACAAAAACGGTTTGAGGGTCGAGCCCGGTGAACGCAGGGCGCTGATCATGTCCACATGGCCAAAGCGTCGCGCATCGTTGATGTCTACCGAGCCCAAATAAGCGCGCACAGCCATGTTTTCAGTTTCGACCACCACAATCGCAGCCGAGGTGTGATCGGGCAGACGAGCGCGCCAACCCAGCAGCAAGTCTTCAAGACGGCGCTGCAAGTTGGCATCCAAAGTAGTACGAATCAGCGGTGGGCTGTGGGGGCGATTCAAGCGCCGCGCCAGCAAGGGTGCAAGGCTGGGCTCCAAGCGTGGCGCCAGCAGTAAGGGTTCTTCCAAGGCTTCATCGACAACGGATTGCGGCCACACCTGATACTCAGCCAAGCGGCGCAGCACCTTGTTACGTGCCACTTGCGCACGCTGCGGGTGGCGGTCAGGCCGCAAGCGACTCGGCGCTTGCGGCAACACCGCCAACAACGCCGCTTCGGAGCGGGTCAATTGCTGCGGCGACTTGCCCAAATAAGCCCAACTGGCGGCCGCAACGCCTTGTAGCGTGCCACCAAACGGCGCGCGATTGAGGTACAGATTGAGAATCTGGTCCTTAGACAAATGCCATTCCAACTGCGCAGTACGCCACAACTGGCGCAACTTGCCGGGCAAGGTACGCTCATGGGGGTCGAGCAAGCGTGCGACCTGCATCGACAACGTGCTGCCCCCCGACAGCACACGCCCACCACTCAGGTTTTGCCACGCCGCACGGCCCAGCGCCAACGGGTTAACACCGGGGTGCTGAAAGAACCAACGGTCTTCGTAGGTCAGCAACGCTTCAAGGTAATAAGGCGACACCTCACTCGTTTGCACCGGATAGCGCCACACTCCGTTGGCATCGGCAAAACGCCACAGCGGCGTGCCGTCTTCGGCCAGCACTACGCGGGCCAAGTCGTCCTTGGGTAAAGGCAATGGCCAGATTTGGTCGGCCAGCCACACCAACGCGCACACCAACACCCCGGTTGCGCCCGCCCAGCGCAGCACTTTTTTAAACGTCACACCCACGCAACGTGCCCCTTTACGGAACTACGCTTCATACATAGCAGCCAAAGGCTTAACTCTGGCACAGTGGCCACCTCACTCATCGGGACACACACATGCAAGTTGAAGGATTTTTCGAGAGCCTGGGGCAGATGTTCGGGGCGATCATTCGTTTTATCGTTGAAGGGTTAAGTGGCATTTTCAATGGCCTGAGCCATGCGGGCGGCAACTTTATCGACGGGCTGGGACGCACGTTGGGCATGGACACCTCAATCATCAGCATCGCCATTTTGGTCGTCGGGCTGCTGTTTCTGTACAACGCCGTGCGGGCCTTTTTAAGGGCCTCAATCATTGGCGGGGTAATTTGGTTGCTGTTGGGCCTGTGGGTGCTTAGCTGGATCATTAGCTAAAACACACGCTTGTGTAGACCTGGCGCAGGCTGCGATCTCCAACGCGAAAAACGCAGCCTGCACTCAGTTTTTATCGGCCCGTAATGACCATCTCGCCCGGCGCTTCACCTACGGCTTGCCAGTTGGGGCGGTACATCGACTCCACTTGCGGCGGCGGCACACGATACGTGCCAGGAGTGATAGCGCGAGCCAAGTACAGCAAGTGCGTGGTGCCATAGCCGTCCAGTTTCAACGCGGCCACGTAACGGTCATCACGATATTCCTGATGTTGCACGCTGGCGTTTTGCATCGACTCACGCCATTGCTTGACCTGACTGCTGGCATTTTCGAGGCTCGCAGCACTTTGGCCCAGGTTCTGGTTTTCCAACTCCAGCCCTGCTGGCAGCAAATCAACCACCAACGCATCTGGCACCTGTTGCTTGGCCGTCACAGCCACATGCACCAACACCAGATCGCCACTTTTGAGCGCTTTGATGTTGAGCGGCTCGCCGTTCATGCCCAAGTAATCACGACGAATACTCATGTTCTCGCCACCCGCCGCAGGTGCCTGCTGTGGATAACCCGAAATGGTCAGTTGCTGATAAATCGCTTCGCTGCCCTCGTTACGCAAGGAGAGCGGCGACGCCAGCAATAGCCCTTCAAGCTTGAGGCCCGGCTGGCTGTTATTCAGCTCGCGGGTTTGGCTGCCACTGGTAAGTTGCGCGCTCCAGTTGGCCTCGGGTTTGCTCAGCAGATCACGCCCCGCCAGGAATAGAGAATTACGCTCCTGAGTCGACAACCACTGGCTGCCTGCCAGTTGGTCCGACAAGTCGAACACACGTTGTTCGCGCTGGCCGCTCATCAAGTTGTTCTCTTCAAGCAGTGCCAAAATCAGCGCTTGATCGCGCAGCGGGCTGCCGTAGTCACCCAGCCATTCGTTGGCTTTACGGGTAACGGCCAAGCCTGCCACCAGCGCCTGATCGGCACGCGGCTGGTCGCCCATTTTCTGCAGGGCAATCGACAGTTGCACCAACGGCAAACCTGAACGCGCATCGCTGCGACGCTCAAAAATGCTGCGCAGCGCACCCAACGGCGCTTGCTGACTGCGCGCCAAAACCAACGCGGCATAGGCTTGCACTGCAAAACGCGTGTGCTCAAGGTTGTCGCTGTAGTCGGCTTCGATCAGGTTGCGTTCCTGCACATAACGCAGCAGACGCTCGTTGGCTTTTTTCAGTGCTTCGGGCGGCACTGCGTAGCCTTGATCGCGAGCACGCAGCAAGAAGTCAGTCACGTAGGCACTCAGCCAGTACTCTTCCTGACCATCTGCGCCCCACAGCCCAAAGCTGCCGTTGTAGCGCTGCATGCCCAGCAAGCGCTCGATTCCCAGTTCGATTTTGCGTTGACGATCCGCGTCAGATTCCCCTTCAAGGCCCAAGCGTTTGAGCAAGGCGGCATCGGCGTAAAGCGCTGGGTACAAACCGCTGGTGGTTTGTTCAGAGCAGCCATACGGATAGGCTTTGAGCGCGCGAATTTGTTCGCCCAGATTCAGCGGCGGGCGGCTCGACACACTCAACAACGCTTCACGCCCAGCCGGTTCAAACGCTTGCAACTCCCCTTCAGGCAAGCTCCACGGCTGATCTTTGAGTACGGCGCGGTAATGCTTGAGCATCGCCGGGTACGCCGGGCGCACCCCCAATGTCCATTCGCGGGTAAACGGGGCAAGGGTTTCACCTGGCAGGTCGAGGCCGTTGACGGTCACTTTGACTAAACCGGTGCCGTAACCACCGAGCGCTTTAACCGGGATCTGCAACGTGCTGCGCTGGCCGGGGCTTAACGTGACCTGCTGGGTGTGCGGGCTTAACAGGTCGAGCTGGCCTTCGGTGCTCAGGTTCACATTCAGGGTTTGCGGCTTGTCGGTCAGGTTGGACAAGTCCAGCGCCAGCCGGGTCTCATCGCCACCGGCCATAAAGCGCGGCGCGGCTAACTCTGCCACCAGCGGCGCTGCCACTACTGTTTTGGCTTGGGCCATGCCATAGCGATCCTCGGTCCAGGCTTGCGCCATCAAACGCAGCTCGCCGTTAAAGTCCGGGATGTCGATGCTGACCTCACCCTCGCCCTGCTCGTTAAGAGTGACGGGGGCGCTTTGCAGCGCAACGATGGTCACGCTGGTCGCTGGGCGCTTGCCGCCTTTGGCCAGCGCCGCATCACCCCCAAACGCCAAACTGGCCAAGCGGCCCTGCCCGGCTTCGATCAACTGCCCATAAATATCGAGCTGGTCGGCACCATAGGCCTTACGCCCAAACAGGCTCGCGTAAGGATCAGGCGTCGGGTAATCCGTGATATTCAGCACGCCAACGTCTACCGCGGCGAGCAGTACATGCGCCTGTTTGGGCACGCTGCCGTCGGCGTTTTTAGCGTGGATTTTTACCTTTAGCGGTTGCTTGGGGCGCATTTTCTCAGGCGCGTCCAAGGTCAACGCCAGTTTGCGCTGAGTGCGATCCAGCGGCAGGTGCAGCACGCCGACCGCACGTTTAGGGGTGATGTTGGTTTTGCGCTCACCGGGGCGAATCACCAGCGCGCTGACGTACAAATCGTGACGCGCCCAGCTTGGGTCAAGTTTGATGTCGAAGGTTTTACCTTCTGCGGGCACTTCAATTTCTTGCCACCACAATGGGCCGTCGCTGCCCTCGACCAGTAAGTAACCCTTGCCCGCAGCAGGCGGCGTGACGGTCACCTTGGCCGTGTCGCCATCGGCGTAGGCAGCTTTGTCCAGCGCCAGCTTGACCTGATCGGGCCGCACTGCGCCGCCTTCGGCGTTGTCTTGGGCGCGATAACCAGCCCAGAAGCGCAGGCTACTGATCAACCCGGTTTTAGGGTCTTCTACTTCAACGCGATAGGGGCCCCACTCCACCGGGAAGCTAACTTTGGCGGTTGCTCCGGCCTTGAGGTTGACGGTTTCTTCATTGAGGTTCAAAAACTTCTCGTTGTAGTGATAGCTCCAGCCATCGTTGTCCGAGTAGTTCCAGTAGTAATCACGGCGCTCGCGCACCAATCGCACCTTGAGGTTTTCAGCGGCCAGCTTGTTGCCTTGGTTGTCTGCCACCAGCAGTTCAAACTCTGCCGGGCCATCGCCATCGGTTTCAGTGCCGTCAAACAAGCCGCGAATACCCGGCAGGCGATCTGCGGGCCATACCGGCTGCACCAATCGACGCGTGATCGGGCGCCCGCCGGACTCCTGCAAACTGGCTTGTACGATCAGTTGCAGGGGCGACTTGGCATCGCTCCACTTGCTTTCAAGGCTGATGGTCTCTTCGCCCTGAGCGTTTAGAACGCTTTCGTCCAACTCCAAGTCCTGAGTCAGCTCTTCTTCGGTCACCGAGCCAAATTGATACCCCGGCAAGGCTTTGACTGCCTCACGCAAAGGACGCACATACACTTGGCCACTCAGGCGATTGCCCGCCGCTGGCGCGCCGTACAAATAGCGACCATTGACGTGAATCTCTGCGGTTTGATCCGGACGCAACGGGGTGTCGCTGCCTTTAAGTTCCAACGCCAAACGCTCAGGCAGGAAGTCTTCAACCAAAAACTCGTACAGTTGAGGCTTACCATCCCCCAAATCGAACACCAACTGCCAGCGCCCGGTCGGGGCTTCGGCGGCCAATTGCAGCGGGTATTGATAGAAGCCCGAGGCATCGGGCGACCACACAAATTTGCGGCTGACTTGCTCGTCTGGGCGACGCACTTCGACGCTGACTGGCTGCGGCTTGACCGGGTTGCCATCACGGTCACGCAGCAGCGCATTGAGCAGCACGGTTTCGCCGGGGCGATACAGATCACGCGGGCCAAACACAAAAAATTGCAGCGGATGCGCTTGCGGGCCACCGATGTCGAATTCGGCCAAGTCCAACGCCGCCGTGTTCAAACGCAACACACTGGTTTGATCGCCCTGACGCGCCACCAACACTTCAGCCTTGGGGGGCAAAGCCAGTTCAGCGTGGCCTGCTTTGTCAGTTTTGCCTTGGGCTAGCATTTTGCCTTTGCCGTCGAGCAGCTCCAGCTCCACGCCATTGAGCGCACTGCCACCTTCCAGCGCTTGGGTGAACACATCCAGACGCTTCTGATAACGGTGTACGGAAAGCCCGATATCACTGAGGGTGAACAGCGTGGCAGGCGTTGAATAGCTGTAACTGCCCGACGCCTTCATCACCGCCAAGTACACGCCCGCCTGCTGTAAAGGCTTAATGCCCGAGGTGGGCAAGATCAACGTTTCACGCGTGTTGCGTGCCGGGTTCAGGTCAAAACGGCCGCCGTACACCAAGTCAGCCATGCTCAGCAGGTCTTTGGCCTCATAGCTTTGCAGGCTGCTGTTGCGACCCCATTGGCTGAGAAAGGCAGGCAACGATTCGGGTTTGACGCGAAAGAACTCAACATCAACTTTGTCCACGTTCAGCGCGATAACGGGCAACCCTTCGGCCAAACGGGTGGGCAATAAATTGCCACGGCTGGCAAAGCCTACCGTGGGTTGCAGGTCTCGGGTTTCAAGGCGGCTCACGTATTCGGCCGCCAGTTGGCTGTCGTTGACGCCACGCAGACCAGCGTCAACGGTGAGGATCAATTTGCGCTGCGGCTCAAGGTGGCGCAGGTGCAGTTCCATCAAGTTATCTGACAGCTCCCATGCGCCATCAAGCTTGCCTGTCTTGGCATCGACCACGTGCAGCTTGTCGCCAAAGTTCTGCTCGGGGTCTAACGGCACCGAGAAACTCACCGACAAGGTGCTCGCGCCGTCCAACTGCACTTCTGACACATCCACCACACTTAATTCGCGCCCGGCATAACGCTCGGCCAGCACCTTGACGTCCTGCACTGGCTTGGCGGCTTGTGCTGTGGCAGCAGGCGCTAAAGCGGCATCAGGCTTGGCGGAGGATGAAGAATCACAAGCGCTCAGCAGCGCCAGCGCGCAGGCCAGGAACAGTCCTTTGTTAAGCATGGTGTACTCATTTACGTGGCAGTGAGGGGGACGACTATATAACAGCGTGCCCTGAACAGCAGGCGCGTCGGTCAGATTGACCCGATAAACAGGGTTTGGTTCGCAGGCAACAGATCTCGTTACAATGCCGCTCCCTGAAGGAGTCGACATGTCTTCCCTACTTGCTGATTGGCGCGACCGTGCAACCCATCGACGGGTGTGGGCGTTGGCCGCGCCAATGATCCTGTCCAACATTTCCGTCCCGCTGGTAGCACTGGTCGACAGCACGGTCATTGGCCACTTGCCCCACGCCCATCAACTGGGAGCCGTGGCAGTCGGGGCCAGCATGTACATCTTTTTGGCTTGGGCAATGGGCTTTTTGCGCATGGGCACCACGGGCTTCGCCGCCCAAGCCGCCGGGCGTGGCGATGGCACGGCACTGCGCCAAATTCTGCTGCAAGGACTATTGCTGGCCGGGTTGTTGTCGCTGTTGCTCGGGGTTATTGCGATCCCTTTTAGCGGCGTAGCGTTAAGTGTGATGCAGCCTTCTGTGGAGCTGCATGCTCTGACCCTGGACTTCTTCCACACCCGCCTGTTCGGCTTGCCCGCCGCACTGGCCAGCTATGCGTTGGTGGGCTGGTTTTTGGGCACCCAAAACGCTCGGGCACCCTTGGCCATTTTGCTCACCACTAACGTGGTGAACATCGCATTGAACCTGTGGTTTGTATTGGGGCTGGACTGGGGCGTTGTCGGCTCGGCGCGGGCCTCGGTCATCGCTGAGTGGAGCGGCGCCTTGCTAGGCCTGTGGCTGACACGCGGCGCGCTGCGCGTGTACCCCGGCAAAGTGATGTGGGCCGCGCTGCGCTTGTGGCAAAACTGGAAGCCACTGCTGGGGGTTAACCGAGACATCTTCATTCGCAGCCTGATGCTGCAATCGGTGTTTTTTGCCATCACCTTGCAAGGCGCCCGTCTGGGCGATGCGACAGTAGCTGCCAATGCGCTGCTGCTCAATGGTTTGCTGCTGGCAGCACACGCGCTGGATGGTTTGGCCCATGCGGTTGAGGCCTTGTGCGGGCACGCCATCGGCGCGCGAGACCGTAACGCGCTGCGGCGTTCGATGGTGGTGGCCTGTGGTTGGTCGCTGCTGGCAAGCCTGGGATTTGCATTGCTGTTTTTATTGGGCGGCCACCTGTTTATCGAGCTGCAAACCGACATTCCAAACGTGCGCGAAACCGCCTTCGAATACTTGCCATATTTGGCGCTGCTGCCGCTGATTGCGGTATGGAGTTACTTGCTAGACGGGCTGTTTATTGGCGCCACACGGGCCAGAGAAATGCGTAATGCGATGGTGTTCAGCGTGATGCTTGCCTTGCCTGTGGCCTGGGCACTGCACGGTTTTGGCAACCACGGGCTGTGGATAAGTTTTCTGCTGTTTATGGTGTTGCGCAGCCTGACGCTCGGCCTTTATGCCTGGAGGATGCAGCGCAAGGATCAGTGGTTTAACTCATAAACCCTAAACGTGTAGTCGCTGCCAAAGGCTGCGATAAGGGCCGAAGACGCTTCGTTTGAAATCCGGGGCAGCCCATCGCAGCCTTTGGCAGCGACTACCGCGTTGGTAAGCGCCACAAAAACGCCGCCCCATCGGGACGGCGTTTTTTCAGGCTTCAAACGTATTACGAAGACAAGTAAGACGAGCGGGTCAGGCCCAGACGCAGAGCGTCCAGATACTGGGTGCGCTCTTTCACGCTGATGTTGGCGCTGGCCACTTTGTCGCGGTAGTGGTTCATCAACTCCTCCGGCGACAAGTGCACGTAACGCAGCATGTCTTCGATGGTGTCGTGGGTCTCAATACCGGCGTGGTAAACACTGCCATCAGCGTTCTGGTAGATGTTCACCGAGTCGGTGTCACCGAACAGGTTGTGCATGTCGCCCAAAATCTCCTGATAGGCGCCAACCAAGAAGATACCCAGCAGGTAGTCTTCGCCTTCGTTCAGCCCATGAACCGGCAAGCTGGTTTCGATGCTCTGCTCGTCTACGTATTGCTTGATCTTGCCGTCAGAGTCACAGGTCAAATCTTGCAGTACGGCGCGGCGCAGCGGCTCTTCGTTGAGACGATGCAGCGGCAGAATTGGCAGCACCTGGCCAATGGCCCAGGTGTCGGGCAGGCTCTGAAACACCGAGAAGTTGCAGATGTACTTATCAGCCAGCTTGTCGTTGAGTTCGTCCAGCACTTGGCGGTGCGAGCGCTGGCGGGCTTTCAACGAGTTATGCAGGCGACGGCAAACAGCGAAATAGCACTGCTCGGCCAACGCCTTTTCAGATAGCGTGATTTTGCCATCCGCGTACTGAGCCGCCACGTCGCTCATGTAGTGAGTGGCGCGCCAGTAAGTTTCGGTGACCATTTCAATGTCGGTCGGGCCCAGCAGGTCAACCAGCCACTGTACGGTTTCGGGCAGGCTTTCCTTGTTTTCGATGACCGGCACATCGTCGTTGTGCTTCTCGACGTCTGTCACCTGCACCACCAACATGGCGTGGTGAGCCGTCAGGGAGCGGCCACTTTCAGAGAAAATGTGCGGGTGTGGCAGGCTTTGCGCGTCGCAGAACTCTTTGAGCATGCCCACCACAACACCGGCGTAATCGTCCATGTCGTAGTTGATGGAGCTGGCGTTACGCGAGTGAGTACCGTCGTAATCCACGCCCAAGCCACCGCCCACGTCGATGTGGTCAACCGGCAGGCCCAGGTTGCGCAGCTCGCCGTAGTAGCGAATCGCTTCTTTGAAGCCGTGCTGGTAGTCCGCCAAGTTGGCGATCTGCGAACCCATGTGGAAGTGCAACAGGCGAATGCCTTGATCCAGACCCGCAACACGGAAGCGCTCAACCACCGACAACAACTGTGCCGCCGACAGGCCGAACTTGGATTTTTCACCACCGGTGTCTGCCCACTTGCTCGATGCCAGCGACGACAAGCGCACGCGCAAACCAACCTGGGGTTTGACTTTGAGCGAGGCCGCTTCTTCGATCACCAGATCAACTTCGGACTCTTTTTCGATCACGATAAAAACGTTGTGACCCAGCTTCTGGCCCATCAGCGCCAAGCGAATGAACTCGCGGTCTTTGTAACCGTTGCAAACGATGGTGCCGCCTTTTGGGGCCAGCGCCAGCACTGCCAGCAGCTCAGGCTTGGAGCCTGCTTCAAGACCAATCGACACGTCTTTGGTGGCGATGATGTTCTCGATAACCGCTTCTTGCTGGTTCACCTTGATCGGGTACAGCGCAGTGTATTTGCTCTGGTATTCCAGACGCTCAATATTGGCATCGAACGCGCCGGTCAACTGACGTACACGGTCTTGCAAAATGTCTGGGAAACGCACCAGCAATGGCAAGGACAGGCCCGTTTTACGCAGGTTGTCGACTTGCTCGTACAAATCGATGGGCGAGCTGTTCGGGCCGTTCGGACGGACTTCTACGCGACCGGCTTCATTGATCGCGAAATACCCGGCCCCCCAATGGCGAATCCCATAAACGCTGCGGCTGTCCGCAACTGTCCATTGGCTGCCATCGTCTTTGCGTGTGCGTCGTACGGACATCGAAGTCCCCTATAAATAAGTCAAATAGCCAAACCTGAAAGCAGGCTGGCGCAGTCTAAGGCGTGAACGTGACGATTCGTCTGTGCTGGGTAGACCCCGGCAACAGCGCGGAGTTTAGAAACCCGTCATAACAGGCTCTGTGAAAACCATGACAAGCAGCAGCTGTCAGCCCGGCATCGGGCAACAGAAGTGCTAAACGGTGGTTTTCACAGAGGCTGCTAGCCGCCGGACTTCTTGGCTGTAAACCCGAGTTTGATCAGTTCGGCCAACAGCAACTCAACGTGATCGCCCTGGATCTCGATGATGCCGTCTTTCAACGCACCGCCAGTGCCACAGCGTTTTTTCAACGTCGTGGCCAGCTCTTTAAGCGCGTCTTCAGCCAACGGCACACCGGTTATCGTCGTAACCGTCTTGCCACCACGGCCTTTGCTTTCGCGACGCACGCGAGCAATGCCATCACCGGCAGGGATCTGGGTTTGTTTGCAGGTACAGGCGTCCACTGGCTGACGACAGTCTGGGCAGTGACGACCTGCGTCGGTGGAAAATACCAAGCCACCAAGGGCGGCGAAGGATGCGGCTTTTTTGGCCACCGGCAATCCTCATATGGAGGACAAAAAACTGGCCGGCAGTGACGTTAAGCGTCATGCAATACCGACCGCGAAGCCCCACTCTGGCAGGGGCAGCGCAACTCAGACGGCAAAACCGCCTGAGCCTGAAAAAGGTCGCGCAGTGTAACGACAAAATCGCCGCTGCCCAAGAGCCAATCGGCGCAAAAAATAACGTAACACCTACAGTCGCCGCCCAAGGCTGCGATGGCGTGGGTTGTAAGCTCGGTTTTTCTGCCCCCCACAAGCCTTTTCACAACCTGCCCCAGCGGCTAAACAGCCTGGGTCTGGGCCAGATAACGCTTGAGCGCAGCCAGTGAATCCGGGCAATAAGGCTGTTGCTCGGCCAAGCGCAGCGCCTCGGCCACCGGGATAAAACTGGCGCTCTGGACTTCTTCGGGCTGCACCTGCAGCGGGCCATCCCACACGGCAGAGAACACCGCGCACCACAGATGGTTTTGATCACCTTCAAAGTAAAAGCGCTCATGGGCGGTCAACGGCACACCACTGACACCCAACTCCTCTTGCAACTCGCGGGCAGCAGACTCAGCGTAGGCCTCGTGCACACCCACCATCCCTCCGGCCGCCACATCCCAAAAACCGGGATACAACGCCTTGCTCAAGGTGCGTTGATGCACGCACAGCTCGCCGGCAGAGTTGAACAGCAAAATGAAGGTGCCACGCCCAATGAGCCCGCGCTCGCGCAGCTCTTTGCGCGGCAAACCGCCCAAGAGGCGGTCGTCGCGATCGACCCAGGCGACTAGCTCGACATCAGAGGCCGCACGATGCGCAGCCTCCGAAGCTGAAATGGCCATCACTTATCCTTGTGAGAGCAGTTGACGAAGGTCCATGACCGCCGCGTTGGCACGGGAGATGTAGTTGGCCATGACCAACGAGTGGTTAGCCAATACGCCATAACCGCTGCCATTGAGAATCATCGGGCTCCAGACAGGCTCTTGTGCCGCCTCCAGCTCGCGAATGATCTGACGCACGCTGACCGTTGCATTCTTTTTAGCCAGCACGTCTGCGAAGTCAACTTCGATAGCCCGCAGCAAGTGCGACAACGCCCACGCTTGGCCACGAGCCTCGTAGAACACGTTGTCGATTTGCATCCACGGGGTTTCGACTACTTCTTCATCAACCACAGGCACTTGGCCCGGTTGCAGACTTTCGGTTTTCAGTGCGCTGTTGAGTTTGACCCGACCCACACTGGCCGACAGGCGCTGCGACAACGAACCCAAACGCGTACCCACATCGCCCAACCAGTTGTTGAGGTTATCGGCGCGGGCGTAGAACAGAGCGTTCTTTTGGTTCGGATCGGACAAACGCGCCTGATAACGGCTCAGGGAGTTAATGCCTTCCTGATATTCAGACTCGCTGGAAGGCAGCATCCAGCTTTTGTTATCAAAGTTAAAACGCGGCTCGGCCTTGGCCAGATCAGCGTCTTCAGCCGATTGCGACTGCGAACGGGCAAAGTCTTTACGCAGTGCGCGGGTCAGGTCACGTACCTGCACCAGCACGCCGTATTCCCAGCTCGGGATGTTGTCGAGCAGCACACCCGGTGGAAAACGATCGTTGGACAAATAACCGCCCGGCTTATTGAGCAGCGTCCCGGCCACTGTTTTAAGGGTTTCTACCGTGGTGAAACCCGGCACCATTTGCTTGCCGTCGCGGTCAGCCGCCTGCTGCGCGTTTTGCTGTACCGGGAACAAGTCTGGCTCTTGGCTCCAGTACCAGCCCACACCCAGGCACACCACGACATAAATGCCGATCAGCGCCATGATTGAGCGGCTCATGAGAATGCTTTTGAAATAGCCACGCGGCTGTGTCCTGGTCTCTTTGACCGATTCGCGGGCGCTGCCCTCACGTTTTTTCCAGTCCAGCATGGCTATGTCCTTTCAATTACTGAATTCAACGGTTCGACCACAACCCTACTCCATCGTGCCTCATCTATACGCTTTTAAATCACGATGACGCTGATCTGCAACAAAGCTGGGGCAGCCTGAGTGCGGCACTATAGAGCATGCTTGCTACAGCGCCTACGTCGACACTCAACCGCTAAATGTGGCTGAATGTGACTTAATTTCAAGCCGGGACTCGTGCATTTGAAAAGAGGTGCTAGCATAGAGCCACCAGTCGACCTCAGCATGCCCCCTTACCTTAAGCAGTCAGGATATGACCGAGCACGAAGACCCTAGCCGCGAGCGTCTCAAGAACCACTTTGCCCAACGGGTCATCCATCAGGCACGTCAAATTCTTGAGATCTGGCAACGTTTGCAGGGGCAAGAATGGTCGTCTCCCGACCTGACAGAGCTGTGCGACGCCAATTTGCGTCTGCTGCGTTTTGCCGAACGCTTTGATCAGCCCGAACACGCTCTGCTGGCTCGCGCTATCAATGAGGCACTGCAAAGCGTCAACGCCAATCGGGGCCGCTTAAGCAGCCCGATGATCACCGAACTCAATCGTTTGATGCAGCGCCTGTCACGCACTGGCCTGCGTCAGGGCGATCAACTGGAACAAACCTTTCTGCCGCCGTTGCGCAAACCCGTCTACATCCTTTTGCAAGACCTGGACCGCGCTGACCGACTGGCTAAACAGTTGGAATTTTTCGGCCTGAGCGCGCGAGCACTGGACAGCGTGGGCACCTTCCGCCGTGCAATGGCCGAGCGCCACCCAGCCGCAATTGTGATGGACGTGGATTTCGGCAGCGCCGGCAAAGGGCTAGAGCTGGCAGCTGAGACTCAGATCGGGCTGGAGCAAAAACTGCCGCTGCTGTTTTTCAGCCTGCATGAAACCGACACCCCAACCCGCCTTGCCGCCGTGCGCGCAGGCGGTCAGGAGTTTTTGACCGGCACCCTCGAAGCCTCAAGCCTGATGGAAAAAATCGAGGTGCTAACCTGTGTCGCCCAGTACGAGCCCTACAAAGTACTGATCATTGACGACTCCAAAGCCCAAGCGCTGCATACCGAGCGCTTGCTCAACAGTGCCGGGATTGTGACCCGCACCTTGATCGAGCCGATTCAGGCGATGGCTGAGCTAGCCGACTTTCAGCCCGATTTGATCATCCTCGACATGTACATGCCCGCCTGTACGGGCACAGAGCTGGCCAAGGTGATTCGCCACAACGATCGCTACGTCAGCGTGCCGATCATCTACTTGTCCGCCGAGGACGACCTAGACAAGCAGCTCGACGCCATGAGCGAAGGCGGCGATGACTTTTTGACCAAGCCGATCAAGCCGCGCCATCTGATCACCACCGTGCGCAACCGCGCTGCCCGTGCACGGCACTTAAAAGCGCGCATGGTGCGCGACAGCCTGACTGGCCTCTACAACCACACCCATATTCTGCAATTACTCGAAGACTGCACCTTCCGCGCTCGCCGCGAAAAGCGTCCGCTGAGCTTTGCCATGATCGACATCGACCACTTCAAACGGGTCAACGATTCATATGGCCACCCGATGGGCGACCGCGTGATCAAAAGTCTGGCGCTGTTTCTCAAGCAACGCCTGCGCAAAACCGATTTCATTGGCCGTTACGGCGGCGAAGAGTTTGCAATTGTGATGCCTGACACCGATCAGGAATCAGCGCACAAAGCCCTCAATTTGATTCGTCAGCGCTTTGCCGAAATTCACTACCCGGCACAGCCCACAGACCTGTGGTGTACGTTCAGTGCTGGGGTTGTAGAACTCAATGACGACACCGACAGTTTGATCATGGCCTCGCAGGCCGATGAAGCGCTGTACCAGGCCAAAAATAACGGGCGCAATCAGGTGCAGCGCTTTCACCCGGCAAGGCCAATTGCCACTATTTCTTCAAAAGAGACCGACGCTGTCACATAGCTGTCATCCAAACGCAATAAATTCAGGCACTTATCATTGCGACGTAGGCAATATCCGACATGCGCCTGAAGCTGTTAACCAACCTCAATACTCTGTTGTTGCTCGCCGTGTGCCTCGCGTTGGGCACCACGTTATGGTGGTCGCAACAGGCGCTTGAGCGTCCGTTTTTGCTGATGGAGCGCTACCTCAGCCTGTCGCAATATTTCCAGAACCAAGTGGCTCGCAATATCGACAGCTACCTCGCCAGCGGCGATGCCTTACGCCTGAGCGACGCCAACAGCGCACTCGACACCCTCAAACACCAGCTCAGCTCACTCCCCCCAACCTTGGCCGATGCGCTACAGCCAAGCCTTGAAAACCTCAGCACCTTCAGCAATAACGAGCTGCTGGCGGCTGGTAAGTTAGCTGGCGACCCGCAAGCCTTGCTGCTGCAAGCCGAGCGAGAGCTGGGAGCCAATCTGGATCAGCTTCACCAATACGCCAGCGACGCCACCTCCCCTGCCGCTCAGGCTTATCTGCCCCCGCTGTTGACTGCATCGCTGCATCTGGCCAGCCTTTCGTTAGCACGCGACAAGCTGGTGAGCAGCGGGCGCAGCGAGTTGGCCTCTGAAGTTGAGCGTGAGCTGGCCGCTGTCCAAACCCAGGCACAACGCATTGAAGGCCTGCAACTGCTTGGGGTCAGCGCCAAAAACGCGTCCAATACCGACGACTTTGCCGCGATGATGGGGCTGGCGTCTGAACAGACCCAGCAAACCGAAGACGCGGGCATCAGCCTTAAACGCGACTTGAACAGCTTGTTGAATCGCTATCCCGCAGAGCTGAAACGCACCCAGTCCCAAATCGAACAGCGCACCCAGCTCGGCACGGCCACCCAACATCAACTCGACGCCGTTCAACAGGCACTTGCCGCACTGGAGCCGGTGGTGCGTGCAGAACATGGCCAGATCCAAAACGAAGTGCGGCTGATTCAAGGCCTGATGATCGGCCTGATATTGCTCATCGCATTACTGATCGACACGCTGCAACGCAGGCTGGCACGGGTATTGACGTATTTGGCGCCACGGCTGTCCACGTGGGCAGAAGGCGATTTCAGTCAGGACATACACATCGGCAAAACCAATCGCGAACTGCATGACATTGAAGCCTCACTCAATCGGCTGCGCGCCTATTTGGTCAAGCTGGTGGGCACTATCCGTCTCAACGCCGAACAAGTGGCAGGCAGTAGTCAAACCTTGGCGCAACTGAGCACAGACCTGCACGCAGGTGCCGAGCGTCAGGCGGGTGACACGGGGCAAATCCGCGATGCGCTGGGTGAGCTGGAAGCCACCATCTCGCAAGTTGCAGGCGATGCCAGCCACGCCGCCGACGCTAGCCGCAGCGCCGGGCTGGCCGTGGCGCAGGGTCAGCGCGTGATTGGTCAAAGCCTGACCGGGCTGCATTCGCTGGTCGGCGAGGTACAGAGCAACGCGCAGTTGATCGAACACTTGGCCGAAGAGTCGGCCACCATCGGCGGCGTGTTGACTGTGATTCGCTCCATTGCTGACCAAACCAACCTGCTGGCGCTTAACGCGGCCATTGAAGCGGCGCGCGCTGGCGAAATGGGCCGAGGGTTTGCAGTGGTCGCCGAAGAGGTGCGCTCATTGGCGCAACGAACAGCGGGCGCCACCAGCGAGATCCAAACCCTGATCGCTGGGCTGCAACTGGCGGCGCATCAATCCGTCGAAGGCATGCGCGCCCAAGTGGTACACGCGCAAGCCACCGCCCAGCAAGCTCAATCGGCCGACGGCGCACTGGATGAAATCGTCAGCGCTATTACGACGATTTCCGACACAGCAATACGCATTGCCGACGTCACCGCCCAACAAAGTGGAGCTGTCAGCGAAATCCGCGATCACAGTGAGCGTATTCATCAATTAGGTGACGACAACCTGCAACGCATAGGCATCGCCCGCAATCAAAGCCAGCAATTGCTTGACCTCGGCTCAGCGTTGAACACCGCTGTATCGGCATTCAGGGTGTAACCTCACCCGTAGCGCCCATACGGGGGTGTGGCCTGCACTGAACAACTCACTCCGTTATGATGGCCGCACGTTTGCTTTGCGAGATTCCCATGCGCCGTTTGTTTTTGCTCTTGTGTTTACTCTTCGCCGTGCCCGCTATGGGCGCGGGCCTGCTGGACAACCGCCCCAGCGCGACACTGGGCGCCATCAATAACAGCAGTGACTTCTTGCCGGTGCGTGATGCGTTCAAGCTGAACCTGATCCAGAGCACACCTGAAAACATCAAGTTACGTTTTGTTCCGACCGAAGGTTATTACCTGTACCGGCACCGGTTTGCGTTCAAAGCCGAGCCTGCCGATATCGCGCTGGGTAACGTGCAACTGCCGCCCGGCGAAGCAAAGCATGATGAGTATTTCGGCGACGTTGAGGTTTATCACGGCATTGTCGATGTCGATATTCCACGCCCCGCCAACGACCAGCGCCCGTTCACACTGGTCGTCACCTATCAAGGCTGTGCCGACAAGGGCTTGTGTTACCCGCCTGAAACCGAACGTTTGAACATCGGCGGCACGCCCGCCACACAAAGCGCCAGCGATCGCACAGCCGCCGTACCCAACAGTTGGAGCTGGCGTGAGCTGGCCTTGTTCTTTCTGGCGGGTCTTGGCCTGACCTTTACCCCGTGTGTGCTACCCATGCTGCCCATCCTCTCGGGCGTGGTGTTGCGCGGCCAAGTGGGCGGGTTGCGGGGTTTTAGCCTGTCACTGGCGTATGTTTTGCCGATGGCAGCCTGCTTTGCCCTACTGGGGGCATTAATGGGCATGTTCGGGGCGCAACTCAACTTGCAAGCGCGCCTGCAATCGGTGTGGGTACTGGTGCCCTTTGCGTTGTTTTTCGCGATTTTTGCGTTGGCCATGTTTGGGGTGTTCGAGCTCAAACTGCCGCAAGCCATCAGCAACCGGCTGGATCGCGTAGCCAATCGCACCCAAGGCGGCTCGTTGTGGGGCGCCGCGGTACTGGGCGTGGTGTCCAGTTTGCTGGTTTCACCTTGCGTGTCCGCCCCCTTGGCCGGGGCATTGCTGTACATCAGCGCCAGTGGCGATGCGCTAGGTGGGGGGCTGAAATTATTCGCGCTGGGCTTGGGCATGGGCGCTCCGCTGCTGTTGGTCGCCACTGGCGGTGCAGCTTGGCTGCCAAAAAGTGGCCCGTGGCTGGTGAGCGTCAAAAATGCCATCGGCGTGCTGTTGCTCGGGCTGGCCATTGGCCTGTTGAGCCGAGTGCTGCCCGGCCCAGTCACATTGCTGTTGATCGGCTTACTGGCCGCTGGCGTGAGCTTGTTTTTGGGCACGCTGGAGTTCGTCTATAAAGCGCCTCGCCAACGCTTGACCCAATTGCTCGGCCTGTTTTTGCTGGTCTACGCGCTGGCCTGCTGGTTTGGCGCACTCAGCGGTCAAAGCGACCCGTTCAACCCTATTGGCCGCGCACTCGCCACCACCAGTGCAGTGTCTGGTCAAGCGCAAACCACGGACGACTGGCAAACAATCACCACATCAAGCGAGCTGGACAACGCGCTGGCTCAAGCCAAAGCGCAAGGCCAACCGTTGCTGCTGGACTGGTACGCCGACTGGTGCATCAGTTGCAAAGTGATCGAGCACGAAGTGCTGAATAACCCGCAAGTGGTAGAACAACTCAAAGGTTATCGGCTGGTGCGCTTTGACATGACCGCCAGCAATGCCGAACAACGTGCGCTGCTGGATCGCTACCAATTATTCGGCCCACCCGCATTGATGTTGTTCGGTAAAAACGGCATCGAAAAAAGTGACCAACGGGTCATTGGCGAGATCAACGCCGCTGACTTCGCCGAACGTGTTGCGAACGCGAATGACCAGATCTAGAGCCTTGGTCACAAACTTTTCGCGAACATCGGTCATCGTGCTGGCTATTGCAGACAACTGGACACTGATTCAGGTTTTCGGCATAGTCGCCCGGCACTGACAACTGCACCCACATAACAAGGAACAGCAGATGGCGACCTTTTTGGTTCTGCACGGCCCCAACCTGAACCTGCTCGGCACCCGCGAGCCGGGCGTCTATGGCGCTACCACCTTGGCGCAAATCAATCAGGATCTGGAACAGCGAGCCCGCGACGCCGGTCACCATTTGCTCTACCTGCAAAGCAACGCCGAGTACGAACTGATCGAGCGCATTCACGCTGCCCGCGATGAAGGCGTGGATTTTATTCTGATCAACCCGGCGGCTTTTACTCACACCAGCGTGGCATTACGTGACGCATTGCTGGCAGTGAGCATCCCATTCATCGAAGTGCATTTGTCTAACGTGCACAAACGCGAACCTTTCCGCCATCACTCCTACTTCTCCGACGTTGCGGTAGGCGTGATCTGCGGCCTTGGCGCCAGCGGTTATCGACTGGCCTTGGAGGCCGCCCTGGAACAGCTTGAACTACAAGCTAAACGCCCCTGACCGACCCATTGGGAGTTGACGATTCATGGATATCCGTAAAGTTAAGAAACTGATCGAACTGCTGGAAGAGTCCGGCATCGACGAGCTGGAAATTAAAGAAGGCGAAGAGTCCGTACGCATCAGCCGTCACAGCAAAACTCCCGCTCAACAGTTCTACGCACCAGCGCCAATGCAACAAGCACCGGCCGCTGCTCCAGTAGCCGTTGCGCCTGTTGCCACCGTAACCGAAGCGCCTGCTGCACCAAAACTGAACGGTTTTGTGGTCAAGTCGCCAATGGTCGGTACGTTCTACCGCACCCCGGCTCCAACCTCCCCAGCCTTCGTTGAAGTGGGCCAGAGCGTTAAAGTCGGCGACACCATCTGCATCGTTGAAGCGATGAAAATGATGAACCACATCACGGCCGAAAAAGCCGGTGTTATCGAATCCATCCTGGTAGAAAACGGTCAGCCGGTTGAATTCGACCAACCGCTGTTCACCATCGTTTGAACCACGGGGAGCCAACGATGCTGAAGCCTCAGAAGCTGGAAAAAGTTCTAATCGCTAACCGCGGTGAGATCGCCTTGCGCATCCTGCGGGCATGCAAGGAACTGGGCATCAAGACCGTCGCGGTGTACTCCACTGCTGACAAGGAACTGATGCACCTGGGCCTGGCAGACGAAACCGTTTGCATCGGTCCGGCACCAGCCAACCTGTCTTACCTGCACATTCCGGCCATCATCGCGGCAGCCGAAGTCACTGGCGCCACGGCGATTCACCCCGGCTACGGCTTTTTGGCTGAAAACGCCGATTTCGCCGAGCAGGTCGAAAAATCCGGTTTTGCGTTCATAGGCCCTAAAGCCGACACCATTCGCCTGATGGGCGACAAGGTTTCGGCCAAGCACGCCATGATCGCAGCGGGCGTACCAACGGTGCCGGGCTCTGACGGCCCACTGCCTGAAGACGAAGAAACCGCACTGCGCATTGGCCGTGAAGTCGGCTACCCGGTGATCATCAAAGCCGCTGGCGGCGGCGGTGGTCGTGGCATGCGCGTTGTACACCGCGAAGAAGACCTGATCGAAGCTGCCAAGCAGACCCGCGAAGAAGCGGCGGCCTGGTTCAGCAACCCGATGGTCTACCTCGAAAAATACCTGACCAACCCACGTCACGTGGAAGTTCAGGTGCTTTCCGACGGCCAGGGTAACGCGATCCACTTGGGCGACCGCGACTGCTCGCTGCAGCGTCGTCACCAAAAGGTTCTGGAAGAAGCGCCAGCACCGGGCATTGATGAACAAGCACGCAAAGAGGTTCTGGCGCGCTGCGTTCAGGCGTGCGTGGACATCAACTACCGTGGTGCGGGCACGTTCGAGTTCCTGTACGAAAATGGCCGTTTCTACTTCATCGAGATGAACACTCGCGTGCAAGTAGAGCACCCGGTGTCCGAAATGGTCACCGGCATCGACATTCTCAAAGAGATGTTGAGCATTGCGGCAGGCAACACGCTGTCCTTCACCCAGAATGACGTGAACATTCACGGCCATTCTCTGGAGTGCCGCATCAACGCTGAAGACCCGGCAACGTTCATGCCGAGCCCAGGCATGGTCAAGCACTTCCACGCTCCGGGTGGCAACGGCGTTCGCGTCGATTCGCATCTGTACAGCGGCTACAAGGTTCCGTCCAACTACGACTCCCTGATCGGCAAGCTGATCACCTGGGGCTCGACCCGTGACGAAGCCATGGCCCGCATGCGCAATGCACTGGACGAAATCGTGGTAGACGGGATCAAAACCAACATCCCGTTGCACCGCGACCTGGTGAATGACGAAGGCTTCTGCAAAGGCGGCGTCAACATTCACTACCTGGAACACAAACTGGCTAACCAGTAAGTTTGTTTCCTGATCAACAAAGCCGCTTTCGAGCGGCTTTGTTGTTTCTGATACGCGCCTGAGCACAACTTTTCATCGCTTTTTGATTACCCGCCACGGTCACGCTCGCGTAAACTGGCGCGCTTCTCGCAGCCCATCGGCTGCACACTCCTATTTTTCAAAGGTGCCCGCCATGCCTTGGCTGCAAGTACGCCTCGCCATCAGCCCAGAACAAGCCGAAACCTACGAAGACGCGTTCCTCGAAGTCGGCGCTGTTTCGGTAACGTTTATGGATGCCGAAGATCAGCCAATCTTCGAACCCGAGCTCAACACTACCCCACTGTGGTCGCACACCCACTTGCTGGCACTGTTCGAAGGCGGCACCGAAACCGAACTCGTGCTGTCCCATCTGGAACTGCTGACCGGCGCACCGCTGCCTGAACATCACGCCGAAGTCATTGAAGATCAAGACTGGGAACGCAGCTGGATGGACAACTTCCAGCCGATGCGTTTCGGTCAACGCCTGTGGATCGTGCCAAGCTGGCATGCCGCCCCAGAGCCTGACGCCGTGAACTTGCTGCTCGATCCGGGCCTGGCTTTTGGCACCGGCACCCACCCGACCACCGCGCTGTGCCTTGAGTGGCTGGACGGTCAAGTGCTTAAAGACTGCAACGTGCTGGACTTCGGTTGCGGCTCGGGGATTTTGGCCATCGCGGCCCTGTTGCTGGGCGCCAAAGAAGCCGTCGGCACCGATATCGACGTGCAAGCGCTGGAAGCTTCGCGCGACAACGCCGGGCGGAACAACATCGCCGAAGCACTCTTCCCGCTGTACCTGCCGCAAGACCTGCCACAGGTTCAAGCCGACGTGCTGGTTGCCAACATTCTGGCTGGCCCGCTGGTCGCCTTGGCGCCCCAGCTGTCGAGCCTGGTCAAACCGGGTGGCCGTCTGGCGCTATCGGGCATCCTCGCCGAACAAGGCGAAGAAGTCGCAGCCGCTTACGCTCAAGACTTTGATCTGGACCCAATCGCCAATCGCGATGGCTGGGTGCGCATCAGTGGTCGTCGGCGCTAGAATGCACGCCTGCCTAATCCGGATGGCCGCATGAGCGACAGCTTCGTTACACAGTGCCCACATTGCCAAACCAGCTTCCGCGTTAACCATGGCCAATTGAGCATGGCGCGCGGCGTGGTTCGCTGTGGCGCTTGCCTGCAAGTGTTCAACGCTGCACAGCAACTGCTCAACAAGAGCACTGAAAAAGCGCAGCCCACCCCCGTGGCCACGCCTGCTGTCGAGCAGCCGCCAATCGAGGAGGCGCCCGCCAAAGCCAAGGCCATCAGCCAGGCCCAATGGAAAGCGACGGAGCTTGACCTCGAACATCTGGATCTGGACGAAGAGCTGGCCAAGCTTGAGGAGCTGGAAATCCAGCCCAGCAAGAGCTTCGGCCAAGCGCCCAAAGCCAAGCAAGAGACGCTGAGCGCTCGTCGCGAACGTGACGAAACTGAAGAAGACCAATGGTCTGACAGCTTGTTCAGCGAATCAGCCGCCGAGCGCGCCGAATCATCGAATACCCAAGACAACCCGGCTGAGCCCTCCAAACAAGGGCGCACAGAGCCTTCCTTGTCATTGGATCTGGACGAGCCCGACCAAACGCCACCGCTGGATCTGTCAATTAATGACGAGATTGAGCCGCCATTAATGGGTGAGCGGCTGTCTGCGACCGATGATGACGAAGACGATGAGCCATTGGCCCCAACGCCTGCCCCTAAAGCCAAACGCAAACGCAGCGAACCGGGCGTGCGCGACGAAGTGCTGCTCGACTTGGTAGACGACCCGCTGCATCTGGACTGGCAAAAGCGCCGCACGCCGTGGGGCAAGCGTTTGCTGTGGGGGATATTGGTGCTACTGGCCGCCGCCGCGCTCGCAGGGCAGTACATCGCGTATCACTTCGAAGAGTTGGCCCGACAAGACCAGTTTCGACCTTATTTTCAGCAGCTATGCCCAAAAATTGGCTGCGAGGTGCCCTCCAAGGTCGACATTGACCGAATTAAAAGCAGCAATCTGGTAGTGCGAAGCCACCCGGATTTTGCCGGAGCATTGGTGGTAGACGCCATTCTTTACAACCGAGCACCGTTTTCTCAGCCCTTTCCGCTGCTGGAACTGCGCTTTGCTGACCTCAACGGCAAAATGATCGCCAGCCGTCGTTTTAAGCCCGGCGAATACTTGAGCGGCGACTTGCTCGGCAAAGCTGAAATGCCCCCGCAAACCCCCATCCACATTGCGTTGGACATTCTTGATCCGGGCCCCAAAGCCGTGAACTACAGCCTGAGCTTTCACTCGCCCGAGTGAGCGAACGCGCCCCGCAAGTCTGAGCTGCACGTCTCAAGCGACACCCGTTCGCCCAAAACGTGCGGCTTATAGCTCAAAACTTGCCGCCTGCTGTTCAATTTTTATCCAATTCAGCCTTTATCCGGTCATCGAGAGCGGGTATCATGCCAACCCTTTTTCGAACTCTCCAGATCCGGCCCCACAACAGGGAAGTCCTATGTCGGCGGTACGCATCGGTCCATATACATTGCACAACGGTTTGATTCTTGCCCCGATGGCAGGCGTCACCGACCAGCCCTTTCGTCAGCTTTGCCGACGCATGGGTGCGGGCTTGGTTGTTTCGGAAATGGTCACCAGCGACATGAGCCTATGGAACAGTCGCAAATCGCGCCTGCGTATGATCCACGACGGTGATCCCGAGCCTCGCTCGGTACAGATCGCTGGCGGTGATGCGCAAATGCTGGCAGACGCCGCCAGGGCCAACGTGGAACTGGGCGCACAGATTATTGACATCAACATGGGTTGCCCGGCAAAAAAGGTCTGCAACAAGGCCGCGGGCTCCGCGTTATTGAAAGACGAAGCATTGGTGAACGAGATCCTGCAAGCCGTTGTGGCTGCGGTTGATGTGCCGGTCACCTTGAAGATCCGCACCGGTTGGGACCGGGACAACAAAAACGGCCTCACGGTAGCAAAAATTGCCGAACAAGCCGGGATCACAGCACTGGCTGTGCATGGCAGAACCCGTGCCGACCTGTACACCGGCGAAGCCGAGTACGACACCATTGCCGCCATCAAGCAGGCCGTGTCGATTCCGGTGTTTGCCAACGGCGATATAGATTCACCCCGCAAGGCCCAGCACGTGCTGCAAGCGACTGGCGCTGACGGACTATTGATTGGCAGGGCGGCTCAAGGGCGGCCCTGGATTTTCCGCGAAATTGATCACTTTCTGAGTACCGGCCATCTGTTGCCAGCACCGGAAATGAGCGAAGTGGAACGTATTCTGCTAGAGCATCTGGCCGCATTGCACACCTTCTATGGGGAGGTATTGGGGGTACGTATTGCCCGCAAGCATGTTGGTTGGTATCTCGCAACCTTGCCGGGCGCCAAGGAGTTCCGCGCCCACTTCAATCGTTTAGAAGATACGGAAGCACAATGCGCCAACGTTCAGGCGTTTTTCGCCGAACGACACAAGAGCCTGGGGACAGGGGACGAAGGATGGGTGGCCGCATGACGATGATGACCGAGACATTAGTGAGTGGAACAACGCCCGTGAGCGACAACGTCAACCTGAAACAGCACCTCAATACACCGAGCGAAGAAGGTCAGACCCTTCGTGGCAGTGTCGAAAAGGCGCTGCACAATTATTTCGCCCACCTGGAGGGCGCAGAAGTCACGGACGTGTACAACCTGGTGCTTTCCGAAGTCGAAGCCCCTTTGCTCGAATGCGTCATGAACTACGTTAAGGGCAACCAAACCAAAGCCTCTGAGTTACTGGGCCTCAATCGCGGCACCTTGCGCAAAAAACTCAAACAGTACGATCTGCTGTAAGCATTCAATCAAACCAGAAAGGCGTCCTCGTAAAACGGGCCGCCTTTTTTGCTGACTCCTTTGCTTTTGATGGAAATCGAGATGACCGATCAGACTACCCGCCTGCCGATCCGCCGCGCTCTAATCAGCGTTTCCGACAAAACCGGAATCCTTGATTTCGCCCGTGAACTGGAAGCCCTCGGCGTCGAGATCCTCTCCACCGGCGGTACGTTCAAGCTGCTGCAAGACAACGGCGTAGCCGCTGTTGAAGTGGCTGATTACACTGGTTTCGCTGAAATGATGGACGGGCGGGTTAAAACCCTGCACCCGAAAATCCACGGCGGCATTCTGGGCCGTCGCGGTATCGACGACGACATCATGAACGAGCACGGCATCAAGCCGATCGACTTGGTAGCGGTCAACCTCTACCCGTTTGAAGCCACCATCAACAAGCCAGGCTGCGACCTGCCAACGGCCATCGAGAACATCGATATCGGCGGCCCGACTATGGTTCGTTCAGCCGCTAAAAACCATAAAGACGTGGCGATCGTGGTCAATGCCAGCGATTACGCCAACGTACTGGAAAACCTCAAGGCGGGCGGCCTGACCTACGCACAGCGTTTCGACCTGATGCTCAAGGCGTTTGAACACACTGCCGCCTACGACGGCATGATCGCTAACTACATGGGCACCGTGAATCAAGCGGCTCCAACCCTGAGCACAGAAGGCCGTAGCCAGTTCCCGCGCACTTTCAACAGCCAGTTCATCAAGGCTCAAGAAATGCGCTACGGCGAGAACCCGCATCAAAGTGCGGCGTTCTATGTTGAAGCCAAGCCAGCTGAAGTCAGCATCGCTACGGCCACCCAGCTGCAAGGCAAGGAGCTGTCGTTCAACAACGTAGCCGACACCGACGCGGCACTGGAATGCGTAAAAAGCTTCGTTAAACCAGCCTGCGTAATCGTCAAGCACGCCAACCCGTGTGGCGTTGCGGTTAGCCCCGACGCAGAAGGCGGCATTCGCCAGGCTTACGAGCTGGCCTACGCCACTGACACCGAGTCGGCTTTTGGCGGCATCATCGCCTTCAACCGTGAGCTGGACGCCGAAACCGCTAAAGCCATCGTTGAGCGCCAATTCGTTGAAGTGATCATCGCGCCATCGGTCAGCGAAGAAGCTCGTGCCATCGTGGCGGCCAAAGCCAACGTGCGCCTGCTGGCCTGCGGCGAGTGGAGCGCCGAGCGCGTGCCGGCGTGGGACTTCAAACGCGTCAATGGCGGCTTGCTGGTACAGAGCCGTGACATTCAGATGATCGGCAGCCAAGACCTGACCGTCGTGACCAAGCGCGCGCCAACCGAGCAAGAGATCAACGATCTGATCTTCGCCTGGAAAGTGGCCAAGTACGTGAAATCCAACGCCATCGTCTACGCCAAGGGCCGTCAGACCATCGGTGTCGGCGCAGGCCAGATGAGCCGCGTAAACTCGGCACGCATTGCCGCGATCAAAGCTGAACACGCTGGTTTGCAGGTTCAAGGCGCGGTTATGGCATCGGACGCGTTCTTCCCGTTCCGTGATGGCATCGACAACGCAGCCAAGGCCGGTATCACAGCCGTGATCCAGCCGGGCGGCTCAATGCGTGACAACGAAGTGATTGCCGCCGCGGATGAAGCCGGTATCGCGATGGTATTCACGGGCATGCGTCACTTCCGTCACTGATACACCGCTCCCCCTGTAGGAGCTGCCGCAGGCTGCGATCTTTTAAGATCAAAAGAATCGCAGCCTCGTTGAACTCCGCAGCTCCTACAGAGGCTTGCAGCGCCTCCCACAGATTTTTGAGGTTTTTGAAATGAATGTTTTGATCATTGGCAGCGGTGGCCGTGAACACGCACTGGCTTGGAAAGTAGCCCAAGACCCGCGCATCACTAAAGTGTTCGTTGCACCAGGCAACGCCGGCACCGCCATTGAAGCCAAGTGCGAAAACGTCGAGATCGACGTCCTGGCCCTTGAGCAATTGGCTGACTTCGCCGAGAAGAATGTTTCCCTGACCATTGTTGGCCCAGAAGTACCGCTGGTGGCCGGCGTGGTTGATCTGTTCCGTTCCCGTGGTCTGGACTGCTTCGGCCCAACCGCTGGCGCCGCTCAGCTGGAAGGCTCCAAAGCGTTCACCAAAGACTTCTTGGCACGCCACAAGATCCCGACCGCCGATTACCAGAACTTCACTGAAATCGAACCGGCACTGGCTTACCTGCAAAAAGTCGGCGCGCCAATCGTGATCAAGGCCGACGGCCTGGCAGCGGGTAAAGGCGTGATCGTCGCCATGACCCTGACCGAAGCCGAAGACGCCGTGCGCGACATGCTGGCGGGCAACGCTTTTGGCGAAGCCGGTTCGCGTGTTGTCATCGAAGAGTTCCTCGATGGCGAAGAAGCCAGCTTCATCGTCATGGTCGATGGCAAAAACGTATTGCCAATGGCAACCAGCCAAGACCACAAACGTGTTGGCGACGCTGACACCGGCCCGAACACTGGCGGCATGGGCGCTTACTCCCCTGCCCCTGTGGTCACCGCTGACGTTCACCAACGCGTGATGGATCTGGTCATTTGGCCTACCGTTCGCGGTATGGCCGAAGAAGGCAACGTCTACACGGGCTTCCTGTATGCAGGCCTGATGATCGACAAAGCCGGTAACCCGAAAGTCATCGAGTTCAACTGCCGCTTCGGCGACCCAGAAACCCAGCCGGTGATGCTGCGCCTGCAATCGAGCCTGGTGCTGCTGATTGAAGCCGCATTGGCCCAAGCGCTGGACAAGGTTGAAGCGCAATGGGACCCGCGCCCAAGCTTGGGTATTGTTTTGGCAGCAGGCGGCTATCCTGGCGACTACGCTAAAGGGACGGTGATCCACGGTCTGGACGCTGCTGCCAAGCTGGAAGGCAAGGTATTCCACGCAGGCACTGCCTTGAACGAGGCTGGTGAAGTGGTCACTGCCGGGGGGCGTGTACTCTGTGCCACCGCACTGGGCAATACGGTCGAAGCGGCGCAAAAGCAAGCCTACGCACTGGCGGCTGCCATTGAGTGGGACGGCTGTTTCTACCGCAACGATATTGGTTACCGAGCCATTGCTCGTGAACGCGGCGACGTTTCGGAATAAGCAATCCATGCAGTTAGGCAAGGCCCTCAAACCTTGCCTAACTATTCCAGCGCCGCGCATAGTTATTACAAGGCATCAATTTACGAAGGGATTTCGCCGTGCGCTGGCTCAGGATCGCCATTGGTTTAACCGTCAGTTTGCTGACCACTCTGCTCTGCTTGCTGCCAGTACACGCTGCGCAAGGCAGCAATTGGTCCGTACTTTCTGACCCCCGAGGCGACCTGCAATTGAGCGATGTCCGCTCTGCACGGATGTCCAATCAATTCAGCCCTATCGAACTATCACGGCTTCAGGCTGCGCAGCCCAATGAAGCGCTGTGGCTAAGATTTCAATTGGTACCGGACAAACACGAGCAGGTTCTGCGTGTGTTTGCGCCCGACCTCTCACGTCTGGATCTCTACGTTCTGGATGATCAAAAACTGATCAATGAAGTCACTACAGGCAACGCCCTGTCCCAAGCAGATAAACCGCTGCCCAGCAGCGACTTCCTGCTGCCGTTACCCCAAAGTAATCACACGCTGGACGTCTACCTGCGTCTGGTTTCAGAACATCAATTGCGCCCGCACATCACCCTTGATACCGCCATCATGACGGCGGCCAATCAAGGTAAACCCTTGCTTTACGGGCTGTTGCTTGGCTGCTTGGCGATGTTGGTGCTGCACAACCTGGCGCGCTTTGTTTACACCCGTACCATCAGTTGCTTGTGGCTCGCGATCTGTGAAGCCTTGTTGCTGACCAGTTCAGCGCTGTTTCTTAACCTGCTGGGCCCTTGGTTCCCCGAGTGGCACGGCGCGCAAACTCCCGGCGCGTATCTGGCGCTGCTGCTGAGCGCACCTTGTGCGCTTATGTTCACTTACAGCTTTTTCTCAACCCGAGGCCCGATTCCACTGCACCGGTTGCTGCTGGCCGACATCGTGATCATCGGCGTCGGGGGCTTGCTGCTGTTGTTTATCGATACCTTGCCGCTGAACTTGATGACTTACGGGTTTGTGGGCCTTGCGAGCCTGAGCATCCTGCTGGTGTCGGTTTACCACTGGCAAAAGGGTTATGGTCCGGCCCGTTTCTTCGTTGCCGCAATGGTGATGTTCAATATCGGCACCCTGATTGTTCTGCCTGCGCTGCTGGGCTTAACCCTGATTGCACCGCAAGAACTGGTACTGGCGCTGATGATACTGATTTGTATCAGCGGCTTTTTGATGAGCATTGCGTTAAGCGAACGCAGCCGCAGCATCACCGAAGACGAATTCAGCATCAGCCGCGAGTTGGCCGCCAGTAACGCCGAAGTGAATGCCAAAGCCGAATTCCTGGCCAAAATCAGCCACGAAATTCGCACCCCCATGAACGGGGTATTGGGGATGACCGAGTTGCTGCTCGGCACGCCGTTATCGGTCAAGCAGCGTGACTACGTGCAAACCATCCACAGTGCGGGCAACGAACTGCTCACACTGATTAATGAAATCCTTGATATCTCCAAACTCGAATCAGGGCAGATCGAACTCGACGACGTACAGTTCGACCTCAACGCACTGATCGACGACTGCCTGAGTATTTTCCGCACCAAGGCCGAACAGCAAAACGTCGAGCTGATCAGCTTCATACAGCCACAGGTGCCACGCGTCATCAGTGGCGACCCCACGCGCCTGCGCCAGACGCTACTGAGCCTGCTCGAAAGTGCCCTGAAGAAAACAGACGAAGGCGAAATCCTGATCGTCGTCGCCCTCGAAGAACGCGGCGACTCGCCACGCCTGCGCATTGCCGTTCAGGATTCGGGCCAGCCAATAGACGAGCTAGAGCGGGACGCTTTGCTGCATGCCGAACTGCACAGCAAAAACTTCCTCGCCGCGACCCGCCTCGGCGGCCATTTAGGCTTGGTGATTGCTCGCCAGTTGATCATGTTGATGGGCGGAGAGTTCGGGATTAAAACCGGGCAAACCAAAGGCACCAATTTCTGGCTGACCCTTCCGCTGGACCCACAACTGCTTGAGCACCCAACGTCTGACCTGGACAGCCCGCTCAAGGGGGCACGCGTGCTTGTGGTTGATGACAACGACACCTGCCGCAAAGTGCTGGTGCAGCAGTGCACCGCCTGGGGGCTGAACGTGAGCGCGGCAGCCTCGGGCAAAGAGGCCTTGGCCTTGTTGCGTACTAAGGCCCACTTGCGTGATTACTTCGACATTGTGCTGCTGGACCAGAACATGCCCGGCATGACCGGCATGCAGTTGGCCGCCAAAATCAAAGAAGACCCGAGCCTGAACCACGACATTTTGCTGGTGATGCTAACGGGCATCAGTAACGCGCCCAGCAAGATCATTGCGCGCAATTGCGGCATCAAGCGCATTTTGGCCAAACCCGTGGCGGGTTATACCCTCAAAACCACGCTGGCCGATGAACTGACCCAGCGCAACAAAGGCCACACAGCCGCACAAATAGTCGCCAACAGCACTCCGACAGCTCCCATTTCAGTGCCCGGCGACTTCCGCATTCTGGTGGCGGAAGACAACAACATTTCGACCAAAGTGATTCGTGGCATGTTGGGCAAGCTCAACTTGCAGCCCGACACCGCCTGCAATGGCGAAGAAGCGCTCAAAGCCATGAAGTCCCAGCATTACGACCTGGTGTTGATGGACTGTGAAATGCCAGTGCTAGACGGCTTCTCGGCGACTGAGCAGCTACGTGCCTGGGAAGTCAGCAACCAGCGCGTGCGCACACCCGTGGTTGCCTTGACCGCCCATATTCTGGCCGAGCACAAAGACCGGGCGCGTCAGGCGGGCATGGACGGTCACATGGCCAAACCAGTCGAACTCTCCCAATTGCGCGAACTGGTCGAGTACTGGGTCGCGCAACGTGAGCTGCGTCAATCTCAGGCACAACCTTCATAGACGCGGGCCGACAGACTGCAAATGGCCTGATAGACTTCCGTCGCCCTCCTGTGATGTGAGTTCAGACCATGCTGCATGTTTTGTTCAGTGTGTACTTGAAGATGCTGGTGCTTTACAGCCCGTTCTTCGTGCTGTCGTGCTTTATCAGCCTGACACGGGGTTACTCGAAAAAAGAGCGCCGCCATCTGGCTTGGAAGGTTGCCCTCGCGACACTGATCTCCAGTGTGCTGCTGTACCTGTTTGGGCGGGTTATTTTTAATGTGTTCGGCATCACCGTAGATGCCTTTCGTATCGGCGCGGGCAGCGTGCTGTTTATCTCGGCCTTGGGCATGGCGCAGGGCAAGTCTGTGGTGCAAACCGACAGCGTGCAGCAAGACGTCACCATCGTTCCGCTGACCATCCCTCTGACCGTTGGCCCAGGCACCATTGGTGCATTACTGGTCATGGGCATCAGCCAACCGCATTGGGACGACAAGCTCATGGCGATTTCAAGTATCGCTCTGGCCAGCCTGACAGTTGGTGTGGTGCTTTATTTATCGAACCGAATTGAACGTATTTTGGGCGAACAGGGCTTACAAATCGTGAGTCGCTTGATGGGGTTATTTGTGTGCGCACTTGCTGCACAAATTATATTTACCGGTGTGCGAGGGTATATGGTGCCTTGAATGCCTCTTAAGCAGTTGAAAGACGGGACAATTAACGGGTCCAAGCATCACTCGCTGCCTCATCCA
This sequence comes from Pseudomonas sp. E315, assembly GCF_055406205.1. Lineage (NCBI taxonomy): Bacteria > Pseudomonadati > Pseudomonadota > Gammaproteobacteria > Pseudomonadales > Pseudomonadaceae > Pseudomonas > Pseudomonas sp. E315. The sequence continues at coordinate 78,039 of NZ_JBUZPJ010000013.1, forward strand.
ACTTTCTTATAATATCTTCACGATGGAGGGCATATTTAGCTTGATCGAATAAAAAAGCGCCTCCATTTGGCTGCACTGTCAAATCATAGAATGTTTCACTGTCAAAAAAGAACTGCTTAACTTCAATTGAAGACGACAGTATGACCCCGCAAAACAACAACAGTAACCGTCCCTGCTTGGTAAGCTCACACGATGTAATATTCACCATAACTGTTCGTTCACTGCCCGAATAGCCTCGAAAAAAATCGATTGCTCTTTTGTTGATCTGAAGCTTAGAAAAAGAGTTATTCGCAAGTTCAACCAGCTCGGCCGAGCCTGTACCGCCCTGCATCTTAAAATCTATCTCGTTAAAGCCTTGTAAATCCGACACTATTACCATGTCGGGAACAATGAAAGCCTCTAACGTACAACCAAATTTTATAATCCGATTCTGGTAGTAATTCATCCATCTGCTGGCCTGCTGATTTTTATCATATTTCTCGCTAGCAGAAATATCAGCATACAACATCAAATCCATGACATCTTGCCGAACTTGATCGTCTATCGCCTTACCAAAAGAGGCCAGCGCCATTTCCACTGCTGTAATTTTTTGACGCATGATACATTCCTTGCGTGAGCCCAGCCTTTTGAACACCCACAATAATTCAACCAGCAGAAATTACTGTGGGCGAAGGGATACAAATATCCATCACCGGCATACTTGGCAATTGACTAATATACTTGACGACTGACTCACGGACTCTTGAAAACTTAGAAAAATCCAACTCGGAAAAAGAAAATGAAGTTTTAATATTGCCTACAACCTCCTCCCCTGAAAAAGGAAGCGTGAACACATTCTCATCGACATCCAACCTAACAGAAAGAACAGTATTGACAGTTGCCATATAGCCTTTCGCTGCCACAACACTAAGCTGCACTGACACATCCGAAATATACTCTAACTCTCCTGTATTGCAGGATGACTTTTTCCTCACTATAGCCTGCCTAAAAATTTGATAGACACTCTCATTATTAACCAAGGCACAAAGCACACTTGCGACCCAATCTACTGGCAAATTAAACTTATCACCCACCACATGACCCACTCCAGAAACCATTAACTCTTGGACAGTAATGATCTTTTCTTTAGGCAACTTATCATCATAACTACCCGTGTTAGTTGTTATCCACTTTGCGTTTGTCTGGGCATCCGCTTGGCGCTTAAACCAGGCTTGACCCTGTTCAAACTTATCGGCCTCACGACTGGCATATAGCTGTGAATACATTAGTGAGTCAAGTACATCTTTTTTGTCTACTGCTGGCAGCATCTTCGACAACAATATCAACTGCCCACCCATCACCTTCGCCTCATAATCCATTATGTTTTTCTTCCAAAGTAACACGCATGAGAAAGCGGCACTAAGAAGCACCGCCCCACAAATAAATAGCTCAATTACAGATCAAAAAAACTGCTCGAAATTTTATCCAGCTTCTCTAGAATCATCTCTTCCCGACGCTTGTAAATTGTATGATTCAACTCCATCACTATCGAGGCACGTTTAATCTTCATATTCGAAGTTTTCCAATACCAAAACCAAGCCCCGCCCTCATTACTTGAAAACGCACACTCAATCCCGGTAATAACGGTAATAGCGGTGCCTCCTGCAGACTCTACGCACGGCATAATTTGGCAACTGGCCAAGGAGCCTTTTTTACTATTATTGTCAAACAACGTAATCGCGTCAGTATTCTTTTTAATTTTGTCAAACACACGCCCCAACAAAGGCAGTACAGCCGCAGTATTTACACCAGCCACTAATCTGACAATATCTAGAACGACGCTGTCCATCGTGACATTTGTTTGAGAGCTCTGATGATCATTAAAAGCAAAACTGGTGCTGAACCATCCGCAGTTTTTCATGGTCGATTCATAATGACGATACCATTTCAAAGGTTCCACATGCCTATCGTACTGCTCATCCGCCCAGACTTCAGAAAGAAGCGCACAATTCTGTAGCGCTTCACGTTTTTCTGGCGAAACTCCATCAGCAAAGCCTATAACAGTTGGAATCTCTTCGCCTATCAAGTCATCTCCACCGGCACCGGCTAGAAGTTTCGAGTCCACCTGCATTCTCGACACACGGGACTTAGGCGACAAAACCATATTTTTAAAAAAAATCGCTGCTTCTTCATCTGTTGGAACATCATTATTTAACATGGACATATGTATTTACCTTGTTTGGTTAATTGTTCATCCGGACTGTTTGTTGCCCGATGAACTAAACCTAGTAGCAAACAACCAAGACGTAAAACATTACCTCCATACTAAATATTACCGCGCCCTGCCGCATCAAAATAAACCCCATCAAATAAGGTTTTGTACAAAGTGTTTTCCAGCAAAGGTTAGCCAGGACGGTAACAGTCAAAGAACGACCGGAGTCGTGCACGACTTCACGTGTTGCAAATGAGTATTCAGAGCCTGTTTTCAAGCCTGAATAACCGAGTGCAGATACATTTCGTACATAGCCTATGCGGGCCATCGCACAGTTTAAAGCGCTATACCGCAATTAGCCGCGGAGACTTCCCGCATCCTAGCTATGCAAACTTCCCACGCCACACCACTGCAATGACTACATACACACGCAACTTAAAGACACATATAACAATGGCCCATTAAGGGCCATTGAGGTGTGGTTTATTATTTGATCGTTGATTGAATCAAGGCTTCTCGCCGTACCAGCGCGGCGTATACACCCACTCCCCGCCCTCGGGTCGCGAGAAGGTGCAGGTTGTCGATGAGCCAATTAGCACCATCGTGCGCATGTCCACCTGATCGGGTGTCAGCTCACCCAGTGTGGTTACGCGCAGCGTTTGCCCTGGACGACCAACGTCGCGCCCTAACACCACAGGCGTTTGCGCAGTGCGATGTTTGGCGACGATTTCCAGTGCGCGCCCTAGCTGCCAAGGCCGAGAACGCGAGATCGGGTTGTAGAATGCCAGCGCCAAATCCGCCTCGCAGGCAAGGTCGAGGCGTTTTTCAATGATGCTCCAGGGCTTGAGGTTGTCTGAGAGCGACATCACGCAGAAGTCATGCCCCAATGGCGCGCCAGCCTGTGCGGCCGTGGCCAGCGATGCAGACACCCCCGGCAAGATCTCTAGGTCAACGCTGTGCCACTGCGGGTTCGTCGATTCGTGCAACGCTTCAAGTACCGCGGCCGCCATCGCAAACACACCGGGGTCACCCGAAGACACCACCACCACCGAACGCCCTTGAGCGGCCAGTTCGAAGGCATGGCGCGCACGCTGCATCTCTTCGCGGTTATCCGTGCAGTGCAGCACTTGATCCGCACGGAACGGCCCCGCCATGCGCACGTAGGTTTCATAGCCCAACACGTCATTGGCGCGGGCCAGTTCAGTTTTAACGGCAGGCACCATCAATTCAGCGGCGCCCGGGCCAAGCCCGATTACGGCCAATCGCCCGCGAGGACGACCGATGTGCAACGGGTTCAAGGGCTGCGGCGCGATGGCTAATGCAAGGCTGTCGCTGACTTTTTGCCAAGCAAGGGGGTGTTCACCCACGTGCGATGGCTGCTCACCCGCATTTACAAATCGCAGCGGCACACCCAACTCAGCACAGGTTTGACGCAGTGTCACGCTGCTCATGAGGGTGTCCGCTGCCAGCACACAGCTCAAGGACTGCCAGGCAAGCCTCGCCTCGTGCAAGGTTTGGCGGATGGACTGGGCCAACTCTGGCACCTCGCCATTGACTGCCACCAGCACATTACGCGGGTAAATTAGCAACTCGTTGGCAACCGGTTGACGCTCCACGCTACTGACATGAACAGCCAGGCGCGCCTGTTGATCCTGTGGCAGTTGTGCTTGCGCCAGCCACGGCGCTTCGCCTTCGATACGCACAGACTCGCCGGCCAGCAGGTCAGAAACAAAACGCTTGCCCAGTTCAAGGTCGCCCAAGGTGTAACCCTCAGGCGGGTTGAGCAAGCAGGTGCCGAAACGCAATTCGCCACTGGTGGTGATGGCGGGCGAGATGCCCAGACCGACAGCAATTTCTCGCGCCATGTCATTCACGCCACCCAAGCCGCCAAGCAGCGGCACGACGGCGCTGGCGTCTTCTGCAACGGCCAGTACGGGCGGCTCGGCACCTTTTTCCAGCAGCAAAGGCGCCAGCGTGCGAATCACAATGCCCGCAGAGCACAGCGCAATAATCGGGGTGTCTTGCTGATACAACTGGCGCAGGGTGTCGCCAAAATCGCTGTATGTCAGGTCTGCGCCATCAACCCGCGTGGCCAGCCCATGAATGCGCGCAGCCGGGTAACACTGCTGAATACGTCGCGCTGTCGCCAGGCTGCCATTGCCCAGAATGACAATGGCCGCTGCCGGGCGGCTCAACCTTGCCACCGTTCGCCGGGCACGATAATCAGCGAAAAATAAGGCGAAGACATTGGCTCAACGTCACTGAGGGGCACGATCTTTTGATTGCTCATGGTGGCGCGCTCCACGTACAGCGCACGCTCGGCCAAGCCCAACTCGTGCAGCACTTCGCGCACTTTATGGAAGTTGCGACCCAGCTTCATGATGACGGCGGCATCGGCATCGGCCAAACGGCGCTTGAGTTCGTCGTGGGGCAACACGCCCGACAACACCGACAGGCTCTGGTTGCGATACACCAGCGGCACGCCCAATACCGAAGCCCCGCCCAGCATCGAGCACACGCCCGGCACCACTTGCGCTTCAAAGCGCTGGGCCAGTCGGTCGTGCAGATACATGTAGGAGCCGTAGAAGAATGGATCACCTTCGCAGATCACCGCCACATCGCGCCCGGCTTGCAGATGCTGCTCGACTTCTTGTGCCGCCTGATCGTAAAAGTCGCTGATGATTTGCTCATACGACAAGGGGGCAGGCAGCACTTCGGTGGTCACCGGGTACACCAGCGGCAACAGGTTTTGTGCATCTTGCAGGTGGGCTTCAATGATGCCGAACGCGTTACCCTTTTTACCCTTAGCCACAAAGTACGCCACCACCGGCGACTCGCGCAGCAGGCGCAAGGCTTTAACGGTGATCAACTCTGGATCACCCGGCCCCACGCCCAGCCCAATCAAACGTCCTGGCTGGGTCATCATTCGATCTCCGTTGCCAGCGCATTGACTGCCGCTGCCGCCATTGCACTGCCGCCTCGGCGACCCTGCATAATCACAAACGGCACGCCTCGGCTGTCTGCGGCCAGCATGGCCTTGGACTCAGCGGCACCGACAAAGCCCACCGGAAAGCCCAGAATCAGCGCGGGTTTTGGCGCGCCAGCGTCGATCATTTCCAGCAGATAAAACAACGCAGTTGGCGCATTGCCGATCACCACCACGCTGCCTTCCAGATACGGTCGCCACAGCTCAAGGGCCACGGCTGAGCGAGTGTTGCCCAACGCTTGCGCCATCTCGGCAACGCCGTCTTCTTTGAGGGTACAAATCACCTTGTTATTGGCGGGCAGACGGGTGCGGGTCACGCCTTCGAGCACCATGCGCGCATCACACAAAATCGGCGCGCCAGCGGCCAAGGCATCCCGCCCCGCCTTGCCGGCGCCGGGCGAGAAGCGCAGGTCTTCGATGGCGTCGACCATGCCGCATGCGTGAATGACCCGAACGGCGAGCTTTTCAAGGTCCGCCGGGATACTGTCGAGCTTGGCCTCGGCACGAATAATGGCGAACGAATTGCGATAGATCTCTTGACCGTCGCGGATGTAATCAATCATCGGTGTTGCTCCGTTGGCGGGCCTCAAGCCAGGCACTCGCCGCTTCAATAGTAAGGTTGCGCTCGCACAGAACACCGAAACCGGGTTGTTCTGGGCGGCGTAAATAAAGGTCGTAGTGACCGGGCGCCACCGCCAGTAAGGTGACGGGCGCGTCGTGGGCCGCCGCGCACGAACGCAGGCAGCCGGTCAGATGAACATTCAGAGGGTGTAACAAATTCGCAGCAAGTTCGCGCGCGTCTTGTTTGGTGTCAGCCAGACCTTTTGCACAGGCGCTGGAGCCGGTACACGCGACCAGATGCGCCAGCGGGTTGGTCTCATCACAGAGCAAACCCAGTGCTCGCAATTGATGCGTGACCCGCACGGCATCGCCTGCCCGCACATTGGGCAGCAGCACACTTTGCCAAGGGGTAAACCGCAAGGTGCCATCGCCATGCTCGCTCACCAACTGCGCCAGCCCGCGAAGCATGGGCACATCCAGCCGCCCAAGCGGTGCAACTGCCCCCACATAAACGCGGTCATGTTCACGTTGTGGATAAGTGCCAATGTGCCGCTGCACCACCTGTGCATCACGTCGCCAATCCGTCAGCGCGATCAATTCAAGGCCAAAACGCTGTGCCAGTTGCTCAACAAAACGCTCGACGGGCACGTCCTTGAGCACGTGCCGCAGGCGCGTTTGTTCAGGCCGAGCCACATCCAAAAACAACGTCAGCACGGCCATCACCAAAGCATGGCCCTGTTCGACAGGCACCGCCGCCACGGCTGCGTCGTGTGCCGGGCACCCCGCCAAACCGAAGGCCAGAAGCTTGCGCCCATCAAGGTCGAACGCGCACAGCCAAAGGTCGTGATGATGCTCCAGCATGGCCAGCGCTTCACCGCCATCCAACTGCACCGCAAATTTGGCCGACAACTCAGTCAGGCGCGGGGTGGTTTCAAGGCTGTCGAGAATCTGCCGAGCCAACGGCCATGTATCGATTACCGCCTGTGGGTCGATGCCGGCACTCGGGCTGAGCATCAGATTGCGCACGTCATCACTGGCGGCATTGCGTGGGCCAAGCCCGGCAGCCAACAGCGGGGCTATCAATTGTGCGTGCTGCGTGCCAACGCCTCGAATTTGCAGGTTGCCGCGATTGGTCGCCTCGATCACACCGCTGGCATAGCGCTGGGCCACATCAGCCACCGCCATCGCCTGAGCGGCCGTGATCGAGCCGCCTGCCAACTTGACCCGACAAATGCCACCGTCCATCGCCTGGACAATGCGTAATAACCCCGGGCACCCCGAAGGTCGCACAGGCGTCGTGATAGTGAGTTGAGGTGGCAAGGTCAAAGGTCTATCCAGAGAAGGCAATGCGCTATTGCAGGTCGCGCATTATGCCTGCTTTGAGCAACGGCATGAAAAGCCTGCCGGACGGAATGTAGGGCGCAGGTGCGTAAACCCACGATGCACAACGGCATATGCACGCCAAGACGGGTATCATGCGGCCCTTGTTTGCGGGGCTTTTAAACCCGGCAATCGAGGCATTAATCGGTGTTTAACGAGAGGATTGGCATGTCGCCCTGGCTAACAGTTGTGGGAATCGGCGAAGACGGCTTCAGCGGTCTGGGCAAAAACGCACGTCGTGCCCTGTTGAGTGCAACCCAGGTGTTTGGCGGCCAGCGCCAGCTTGATCTGCTGCCTGCGTGTATCCGCGCCGAACGCCACACGTGGCCAAGCCCTTTCTCGCTCGCGCCTGTGTTGGCGCAGCGCAACACCCCCACCTGCGTGCTGGCCAGTGGCGACCCCATGCTGTTCGGCGTTGGCGCCAGCTTGGCCAAGGTGGTCGCCAGTGACGAAATGCAGGTGCTGAGCGCGCCGTCGTCCTTCTCGCTGGCCGCAGCGCGACTGGGCTGGGCCTTGCAAGACGTGATCACGCTGTCGGTGGTGGCACGTCCCGTCGCCGCGCTCAACGCCCATTTGCACAGTGGCGTGCGCTTGCTGGTGCTGAGCAACGATGGCAACAGCCCGGCCGCCATCGCCGCGCTCTTGCGCGAGCGCGGCTTTGGCCCCAGCCGCCTGCGCGTGCTTGAACACTTGGCTGGCCCGGCAGAGCGAAGTGTCGAAGCCTGCGCCAATGACTGGAACGACCCGCCCATCGCGGATCTCAACCTGATCGCCATCGACTGCTTGGCCGACGCCAGCGCGCAGCCCCTGTCGCGAATCGGCGGGCTACCTGACAGCGCATTCAAGCATGACGGCCAACTGACCAAACGCGATGTGCGCGCCATCACCCTCGCCCGCCTCGCGCCGCTCCCCGGCCAATTGTTGTGGGATGTAGGCGCGGGCAGCGGCTCGATTGGTATCGAATGGATGCGCACTTACCCCAGTTGCCGCACCTTGGCGATTGAAGCCGACGAAGGCCGACAGCAATTAATCGAACACAACCGCGATGCGCTGGGCGTGCCGGGCCTGCAATTGATTCGTGGCAAAGCTCCGCTGGCACTTGAAGGGCTCGAACGCCCTGATGCGATTTTTATTGGCGGCGGCGTCACCCGCGAAGGCGTACTCGACACCTGCTGGCAACAGCTCAAGCCTGGCGGGCGACTGATCGCCAATGCCGTGACCCTGCAAAGCGAAATGCAACTGATGAGCTGGCGTGAACGTCACGGCGGCGAGCTGACGCGCATTCACATCGCGCAGGCGCAGCCGCTGGGCGAGTTCGACACCTGGCGTCAGGCCTTGCCCATAACCCTTCTTGATATGACCAAACCTCTCGATGCGTGACGAAACCGGCGAACAACCTGCACCGCTGCGCAGCGGCCTGACCACGGGCAGCTGCGCCACGGCCACCAGCCTTGCGGCCGCCCGCTTGTTGCTCAGCGGTATCAGTCACGACGCAGTGGAAATCACCCTGCCCAAGGGCAAGGTCGTGCAGATGCGCTTGGAGTTCTGTCGGCTTATCAACGACGGCGCCGAAGCGGGCACCCTTAAGGATGCCGGTGATGACCCGGACGTCACTCATGGCGCGCTGCTGTACTCGCAAGTGCGCCTCATCGCCCAGCAAGGCATCCACTTTGTTGCAGGCCAAGGCGTGGGCACCGTCACCCGGCCCGGCTTGGTACTGGCCGTTGGCGAACCGGCAATCAACCCCGTACCACGCAAAATGATCACCGAGCATTTGCAGCAATTGGCCACCGAGCACCACTACAGCGGCGGTTTTGAAGTCACCGTTAACGTGCAGGACGGCGCAGCGCTGGCGCTAAAAACCATGAACCCGCGATTGGGGATTCTCGGTGGCCTGTCGATTCTGGGCACCAGTGGCATCGTGCGTCCCTTCTCGTGTGCGGCCTATATCGCCTCGATCCATCAAGGCATCGACGTGGCCAAAACCAATGGCTACCTGCACATTGCCGCCTGCACCGGCAATGCGAGCGAAGACACCATGCGCCGGGTCTACAACCTGCCGGAAATCGCCCTGATCGAAATGGGCGACTTTGTGGGGGCCGTGCTCAAACACTTGCGCAAAGTCCCTGTGGATAAGTTGAGCCTGTGCGGCGGTTTCGGAAAAATCAGCAAGTTGGCGGCGGGCCACATGGACTTACACAGCCGCCATTCCAGCATCGACCTGCCACAACTGGCTCAATGGGCGGCGGCCATTGGTGCCAGCGACGAACTGCAAACTGCCATTCGCCAAGCCAACACCAGCCAACAAGCGTTAGCGATGGCCAGCGCACAGGGCATCGCGCTCGGTGATGCGGTGTGCCAACACGCCCTCAACTTCGCGCGCAGCGTGGTGCCTGCGCAGGTGCAAGTCGAAGTGTTTGCCATCGACCGCCAAGGCGGGATCGTCGGCCACGCGGGGGGCTTTTCATGAAGCGTATTTTGCTGCTGGGTGGCGTCACCGAAGCCTTGGCCATCGCCCGCACATTCGGGCCGCAACACGTTTACAGCCTGGCCGGGGTTGGCCGCGTGCCTACCGACTTGCGTTGCCAGGTGCGGGTCGGCGGCTATGGCGGTGCTCAAGGGCTCGCGCAGTACATTCGCGAACAACACATCGATTTGCTTGTGGATGCCACTCACCCTTATGCGGCGCAAATCAGCCAAAACGCGGCCCTTGCGGCTGATCTGAGTGGCGTGCCGTGCTGGGCGCTGCGTCGACCCGCGTGGATCGCGCAAACAGGCGATGACTGGCGAGAAGTGGCTGACTGGGCGCAACTGGTCGAAGCACTCAAACCCTTCCAACGCCCACTGTTCACCCTGGGCCGCGAGCCGTTGGCGCACCGCGATGAGATCCCCGAAGGCCAGTTCTGGACCCTGCGCGCACTGGACCAATACCCCGGCAACGAACGCTGTGACGTTATCGGCGCGCGTGGGCCGTTTCTCATTGACGACGAACGCGCTCTGTTCGACCAACGCCGCATCGACGTACTGATCAGCAAAAACAGCGGCAGCAGCGCCACCGAGCCCAAGCTCGAAGTCGCCCGAGAACGCGGGGTGCCGGTGCTGATCCTCAAACGCCCGGCGTTACCCTCCGTGCAGCGCGAGTTTGTACAAATTGATGAATTGCTGATGGCCGTGCGCCAAGCGCAATACCTGTAGCCGCTGCCGCAGGCGACTGCTACAGGGTTCGGGCGCATCCGAAAACACCTTGGCTATACTCATTACGCGACACTTCACCGCACCCGGCCTTTTTACTTACGCCGATCATTCAGGCTAAATAGCCGCCTGATCGCTTCACTCACGGAATTTGTCATGTCCAGACCACGGCTAGCATTTGCATGGATCGCCTGCTTCGCAGTGCTGTTCAACATGCTCGCCATGTCGTCCATAGCGCAAACACGCCAAGCGCCTGTTGAGCAGTTTATGTGGAGCAGCTTTTGCTCTTCGATGGGCACTCAGATGGTGAAGGTCTCGCTGGGCAAGTTTGATAGCAGTGACACGCAACAAGACGATCACTCAAACATGCAGCATTGCTGGTGCTGCTCCGGTGCAGCACCCTTGGTGGCGTTGCCCGCGCATATTCCCACGCTGTACTTTGCAGCTATCGAGCAGGGTCACAGCCTTGTACCCGATCACCTCAAACGCCCCACGCCGCGCCAACAATGGCCTAGCCTCAACCCCCGCGCCTCACCTCTGGTCTGATTCACCTTCGCAACCCCTTTGCGTTTTGAATCGTTTCGGAGAATTGCCATGTTGAACCTGCCTCTGGTCAAGCACGCCCTGATTGCGGCTGCTTTGTTGCTGCCTGCCTGTTTTGCCAATGCCCATCAGTACAAAGTCGGTGAGCTGGATATCGCTCATCCGTGGTCACAAGAGTTGCCACCCAACGCGCCGACGGTGGCCGCGTATTTTGTGATTCACAACGCGGGCAGCACTGCCGATCGCCTGCTCAGTGTTGAAACACCGATTGCTGAAAAAGCAGAGCTGCATGAACACGTGATGCAAGGCGATCTGATGAAAATGCAGCAAGTGCCCAGTGTCGAAGTCCCAGCTGGAGGCACTGTCACCTTCGCGCCTATGGCCTATCACGTGATGATGTTCGGCCTCAAAGACCGCAGCCTGCTACAAGACGGCAAACGCTTCCCGCTGACCCTCAACTTTGAAAAAGCCGGGGCCGTGCCGGTTGACGTCTCTGTGCAAAAGGTGCCACCAACCACTACCACGGATCACGCCCACGCCCACTAACGGCCAAGGTTTTTGATTCCGGTGCGCACCGTTCGCGCCAGGCACTCCACGTCGCAGATTCGCGGCAGTTGGTTAAGCCTGTTTGCCATGTTGATGATTTTTATCGGGCCGCTGATTTCTCAAGCGATGCCGATGGATCATCACGCCTCCATGCCCATGTCGATGGACATGCGCATGGACGTGCATGGCGAACACGCCGAGCATCAAAAACCCGCCGATGAGCACCACGCACTCTGGGAGAAGTGCGGCTACTGCACGCTGCTGTTCAGTTGCCCGGCGCTGCCCCATACCGCTGACCTGACCCTGCTGGAGGCCCCGCGCCCCACCGGCTATTTGGCGCAACGCACCCAACTGGGTCACGCCCGACAACCGGTCTTCCCCGGCGCCCGCTCCCGCGCACCGCCCGCATTCCTTTAAGCACTCACACAACAACCCCATCAGGCCGACCTGTATGCGCTGCTTTAGACAGCCGCAGGCCGTTGGCCGTGTTGTTTTCGCTTAAATATTGGAATGTTTATGTCGCGTTTTACTGCTGTCCGCCGTTTGCCGCACGGCCAAACCGTGTTGCCTTTTGCCCTGAGCGCATTGTGCTGCGCACTGCTGGCCCCCGCCGCCCTTGCGGCCGAAACGGTTGATGAACATGCCGCCCATACCAATGAACTGAGCCCGCTGGTGATCACCGCCATCGCCCCCAGCTCGCCGCTGACCATCGTCACCAACCCCAAAGACCCGCGTCAGCCCGTGCCCGCCAGTGATGGTGGTGACTATCTGAAAACCATTCCCGGCTTCGCCTTGATCCGCAATGGCGGCACCAACGGCGACCCCGTACTGCGCGGCATGTTCGGTTCACGACTGAACATCCTCACCAACGGCGGCCTGATGCTCGGCGCGTGCCCCGGTCGCATGGATGCGCCAACGTCGTACATCTCGCCCGAAACCTACGACACGCTCACCGTCATCAAAGGCCCGCAAACCGTGCTTTGGGGGCCAGGCGCATCGGCGGGCACCATCTTGTTTGATCGCGAACCCGAGCACTTTGGCGAACTGGGCACGCGGGTTAACGCCAGTGTGTTAGCCGGCTCCAACGGGCGCTTCGACAAGACCATCGACGCCGCCGCCGGTGGCCCTTTGGGCTACGTGCGTGTCATCGGCAACACCGCCCATTCCGATGACTACAAAGACGGCAACGGCGACACCGTGCCCTCGCGTTACGACAAATGGAACGGCGACATTGCACTGGGCTGGACGCCAGACGCCGACACTTTGCTTGAACTCACCGCCGGCAAGGGCGACGGCGAAGCACGCTCTGCCGGACGCGGTATGGATGGCAGTCAGTACAAGCGCGAAAGCCTTGGCCTGCGCTTTGAAAAATCCAACATCGGCGAGGTGCTCGACAAGATCGAAGCGCAGGTTTACTACAACTACGCCGATCACGTGATGGACAACTACACCCTGCGCACGCCTTCTGGCACTGGAATGATGGCCGGGCCGATGGCCAGCAACGTTGACCGTCGCACCCTCGGCGCCCGTATCAAAGCCACTTGGCGCTGGGCCGATTACCAGTTGATCAGCGGCATTGACGCGCAAACCAACGAGCACCGCAAACGCTCGGGCATGGGCATCGACACCTACAAAGATGAAAACTGGAGCAAAGACGCCGACTTCCACAACTACGGCGCCTTTGGCGAGCTGACCTGGTATGCCGCCGAGCGCGACCGTGTGATCACCGGCGCACGCCTGGATCGCGCATCGGCCAAGGATTACCGAGCAACCATTGGCTCCATGATGATGAGCAAGGCCAACCCGACCTACGACAAAACCCGTGCCGACACATTGCCCAGCGGCTTTGTGCGCTACGAGCACGACATGGCAAACAGCCCGACCACGGTGTATGCCGGTTTAGGTCACGCCCAACGTTTCCCTGATTATTGGGAGCTGTTTTCACCCACCTCCGGCCCCGCTGGTTCGGTGAACGCGTTCGATGCCATCAAGCCTGAAAAAACCACTCAGCTCGATGCGGGCCTGCAATACAAAACGCAAACCCTCGAAGCGTGGGCCTCGGTGTACGCAGGGCAAATCCGCGATTACATCTTGTTCGACTACGGCACAGGTGCGTCTCAAGCACAAAACATCAACGCCCGCGTGATGGGCGGTGAGTTGGGCGCAGCTTACCAACTGACCTCCAACTGGAAAGCCGACGCAACGCTGGCCTACGCCTGGGGCAAAAACACCACGGACGGTAAAGCCCTGCCGCAAATGCCGCCGCTGGACACCCGCTTGGGCCTGACCTACAGCGAAGACGACTGGAGTGCAGGCGCCTTATGGCGCGTGGTCGCACGTCAAGATCGCATCGACCGCAACGCGGGCAATGTGGTCGGCAAGGACTACGACAAGAGCGCTGGCTTTGGTGTGTTCTCGTTCAACGGCGCGTACCGCCTCAACAAAAACCTCAAGGTCAGCGCCGGGGTCGACAACCTGCTCAATAAAAACTACAGCGAGCACCTGAACATGGCGGGCAACGCCGGTTACGGCTACCCCGCCAACGACCCGACCCCCATCAACGAACCGGGCCGCACGCTGTGGACCAAGATTGATGTGAGCTTCTAATAGCCCTCTGAACCCGTAGGCGTTGGCGCAGCCTGCGATTTTTTGCTTTTAAAAGATCGCAGGCTGCGCCAGCGCCTACACAAGATCGACTACTTTGCTTTTGCGGAGCCGCTCACATGAGCCAACCAACACCTTCTTTCTACAATCTGGCCTGGCGCTGGCATTTTTATGCCGGGCTGTTTGTGGCCCCTTTCATGATCTTACTGGCCCTGACCGGGATTATTTACCTGTTCAAACCCCAGCTCGATCCCTTGCTGTACGACCATTTGCTCAACGTCAGCCCCGGCCATCACAGCCTCAGCGCTGACGAACAGTTGACCCGCGTGCAGGCCTCTTATCCACAAGGCCATGTCAGCCAGTACCTGCCGCCGATCAACCTTGAGCGCAGCGCTCAGTTCGTGGTCAGCAATGACGGGCGCGAACTCAATGTGTTTATCAACCCGTACACCGGCCAAGTGCTAGGCGAGCAAGACGCCAAACTCAACGTGCAAGCCGTGGCCCGAGCGCTGCATGGCGAGTTGATGATTGGCACCCTCGGCGACCGACTCGTTGAATTGGCGGCGGGCTGGGGCGTCGTATTGGTCGTGTCAGGGCTTTACTTGTGGTGGCCACGCGGGCAAACAGCGGCGGGCGTTTTATGGCCGCGCTTGAGCCGTCGGGGGCGCGTGTTGTGGCGCGACCTGCATGCCGTCACAGGCTTTTGGGGCGCAGCGTTGTTGCTGTTTATGCTGCTCAGCGGCATGACCTGGACGGGCTTTTGGGGCAAGCAATACGCAGACCTGTGGAACCAGTTTCCGGCAGCTATGTGGAACAACGTGCCCGCCTCAGACATTGAAGCCCGCAGTCTGAACACCGCCGCGCGCCAGACTGTACCGTGGGCGATGGAAAACACCCCGATGCCTGTGTCTGGCGCCCATGCCGAGCACATGGCCCACGCCGCGCATTCAAAAGGCCCGGCTGCGCCCGGCATCAGCCTGCAAGAGGTGGTCGACACGGCCACTGCGCGCAATGTCGAGCCCGGTTACAGCCTCACTTTGCCGACCACCGCCGAAGGCGTATTCACCGTTGCCGTGTTTGCGGACGACCCGCGCAACGACGCCACCTTGCATGTTGATCAGTACACCGGCCAAGTGCTGGCCGACGTGCGCTGGCAGCACTATGGCAACGTCGCCCGCGCCACCGAAATGAGCGTGATGCTGCACGAGGGCAAGCTGTTCGGTTCACTGAACCAAATCGCCATCTTGTTGGTGTGCCTGATGATTTTGCTCAGTTCGGTCAGCGGCTTAGTGATCTGGTGGAAACGGCGCCCACAAGGCCGCTTGGGCGTGCCGCCGCTGCGCCACGCATTACCCACCTGGAAAACCGGCGTGGCAATCATGCTCGCGCTGGCCATCGTGTTCCCGCTGGTGGGTGCGTCGCTGATTGCGGTCTGGTTCATTGATCGACTGGTGCTGTTAATCCGCCGCAAGGGGCAACGTGAACTCTGCTCATGACCGCCGTGAATTATCTGCAATGCGCATTCCAGAGCCCTCTCTATACTGGCGCGCCAGTATCAACCGCGTAATGACGGTGACTGAATAACCAAAAGTACCCAGCTCCATGACCCGCCGCCAGGAGGCAGCGGGCACACCTTTTGAAAGAAGCGACTCACTGCCCCGATGAATAAGTACCTGCTTTCCAGCCTCTGCCTGCTGGCGATTAACCCCGCACACGCCGATGACTCTGCCCCCTCCCTGATGTTGCCGGTCGCAACAGTTACCGCGCCCGAAGTGAATGCCGAGCACATCGACCTCAAGACCGCCACCAGCGCCGGTTCGCGCCTGAACCTCAACAGCCTTGAAACCCCGGCCAGCGTCCAAAGCCTGACTGGCGCACAGATTCGTGCGCAGGGCGAGCGCAGTGTTCAAAGCGCCGTGACACGCACCACAGGGATCAGCAACACCGGCACGCCGGGCAACGGTGGCTCAGCGTATTCAGCCCGAGGCTTTGTTGGCGAAGGCTCGGTGATGCAACTGTATGACGGCATTCGCATGTACAGCGGCGCGGGTACGGTAACGTTCCCGGTAGACGATTGGTCAGTGGAGCGCATCGACGTACTGCGCGGCCCGGCGTCGGTGCTGTACGGCGAAGGGGCAACGGGCGCAGTGATCAACGTGATCCCCAAAAAGCCGTTCAGCGGCGAAATAGAGAACCATGTGCGCATCGGCTACGGCTCGTATGACACCCGGCAACAGGCGCTGGACAGCGGCGGTTCGCTGACCGACACCCTGAGCTATCGGTTGAACATCAACCACACTCAAAGCAACGGCTGGATCGACCACGGTGACTCTGAAAACACCTTTATCAGCGCCGCCCTGCGCTGGCAGGCCACTGATGATCTGGCGTTTACCCTGAGCCACGATTACGGCGATCAAAAACCGCAAAACGACTTCGGCGTACCGCTGATCAATGGCCGTTATCACAAGAGCCTGCGCGACAAAAACTACAACGTGCGTGACGCCAAGCTGCATTACAACGATCAGTGGACGCGCTTGAACACCGAGTGGCAGATCAACGACGCCCTGAGCGCCAGCAACGAGCTGTATTACCTCAAGGCTCAGCGCCGCTGGCAGAACGCCGAGCGCCACGCGTGGGACGAAGACCGCCAAACCTTGCTGCGCAGTGGCTATTTCAGCATCAAGCACCAACAGGAACAGGTCGGTGACCGCCAGACGTTCACCCTCAGTCACGACCTGTTCGGCCTCAAAAGCAAAACCCTGGTGGGCATGGATTACAACCGCATCCACTTCGATCTACACAGCAATGCGCCTTATGACGATGTGGTTTCAGGTGGCGAGCCCATCGACCTGTATCACCCGAACCGAGGCAACTTTGTCAGCGCTTCGCCCTATCGCGACCAGTTCAAAACCACTACACAGCAAGTCTCATTGTTTGCTGAAAACCGTACTGAGCTGACCGATCAACTGTCGCTGGTCACGGGCGTGCGTCGCGACATCGTGCATCTGGATCGAGATGACTTGATCGACGGCTCCCGCAGTGACCGCAGCTTATCGGCCAACAGCTGGAAAGTCGGCCTGGTGTACGCGCTCACACCCGACATGTCGGTGTATGCGCAACAAGCCACCAGCGTTGATGGCGTGGCTGGTTTGATCAGCCTCTACCCGTCCGAGCAAGGGTTTGATCTGGCGCATGCACGTCAAACTGAAATCGGCTTCAAGCAGATGTTTTGGAACCAGCGCGGTGAGTGGACGTTGGCCGCGTATCACATCGTCAAAAAAGACTTACTGACGCCTGATCCAAACGTGCCAGGTAACTCGCTGCAAGTGGGTGAGCAGTCGTCCAACGGCCTGGAAGCCAGCCTTGATCTGCAACTGCCCAACCGCTGGCAACTGCAAGCCAACGCCTCGGTGGTGCGCGCCCAATACGACAGATTTGATGACGAAGGGGTATCGCGCAAAGGCAATCGCCCCACTGACGTCCCGCGTCGCACTGCCAACGTGTGGCTGAGCAAAACCATCACCGACGACCTGAATGCCGGGGCCGGTGTGCGTTACGTTGACTCGCGTTACGCCGACATGGCCAATACCGTCACGCTACCGAGCTACACCGTGGTCGACGCCACTGTCAGTTGGAAAGCCCTGCCCAAAACCACCCTTGGCCTGCGCCTGAACAATTTGTTCAACCGCCAATATGCCGTAACCCAATACAATGGCGGCCAACAATGGATCATGGGCGAGCCGCGCTCGTTCTTTGTGACGGCTGATTACGCCTTTTAAGCCTCACCCCATCGCCCCGCTGGAGCGGCCGGATGTACGTGCTCGACCACGGCAAAATCATCGCCAGCAGCACGTCCTCGGCCCCCAGTCGCACATGGTCGGCTACAGCGGCATCAGTGGCTGGAAAACCATGACGCCCGAATAGGCCTGATGCGCTGGCGTGTTAGCCAGAGCACCAAGTCAGCGCACGCCTGTGCCCGGCGCACAGTGCGCCGCACTTAACAGGTGCGAGCCTGCGCCCAACTATCGCGCAAAGCCCTGCTTTAGAGCTGCCGCAAAATCCGGCACAGCCCTTGCAAAAGACCTCTCCAGACATCTAACGCCCTCTTATAAAAAAGCTGGATATCTGGAGATCACACCATGAAGCGTCGTAGCTTGATCAAGGCATTTACCCTGAGCGCGTCCATCGTAGCGATGGGGCTGAGCTGGACGGCGCAAGCCGCCGAGACCATTAAAGTGGGGATTCTCCACTCGCTGTCCGGAACCATGGCCATCTCCGAAACATCGCTCAAGGACATGGCGCTGATGACCATCGACGAGATCAACGCCAAAGGCGGTGTGAACGGCAAGATGCTCGAAGCGGTGGTGGTCGACCCGGCCTCCAACTGGCCGCTGTTTGCTGAAAAGGGCCGCCAATTGCTGACCCAAGACAAGGTGGCAGTGGTATTCGGATGCTGGACTTCGGTGTCGCGCAAGTCGGTGTTGCCGGTGTTTGAAGAACTCAATGGCCTGCTGTTTTACCCCGTGCAATACGAGGGCGAAGAAATGTCGCCAAACGTGTTCTACACCGGCGCAGCGCCCAACCAGCAGGCAATCCCGGCCGTTGAATACTTGATGAGCGAAGACGGCGGCAGTGCCAAGCGCTTCGTACTGCTGGGCACCGATTATGTGTACCCACGCACCACCAATAAAATCCTGCGCGCCTTCCTGCATTCCAAAGGCGTGGCCGACAAAGACATCGAAGAGATGTACACCCCGTTTGGTCACAGCGATTACCAGACCATCGTGTCCAACATCAAAAAGTTTTCGGCAGGCGGCAAAACCGCTGTGATCTCCACGGTCAATGGCGACTCCAACGTGCCCTTTTATAAAGAGCTGGCCAACCAAGGGCTAAAAGCTACCGACGTCCCCGTGATTGCGTTCTCGGTGGGCGAAGAAGAACTGCGCGGCATCGACACCAAACCACTGGTGGGCAACCTCGCCGCCTGGAACTACTTCGAGTCGGTGGATAACCCGGTCAACCAAAAATTCGTGGCCGACTGGAAGGCCTACGCCAAAGCTAAAAACCTGCCGGGCGCGGACAAGGCTGTGACCAACGACCCGATGGAAGCCACCTACGTGGGCATTCATATGTGGGCGCAAGCGGCTGAAAAAGCCAAGTCCACCGACGTGGACAAGGTGCGCGAGGCCCTTGCTGGCCAGACCTTCGCCGCGCCGTCGGGCTACACCTTGACGATGGACAAGACCAACCATCACCTGCACAAGCCGGTCATGATTGGCGAAATCCAGCCTGACGGCCAGTTCAGCGTGGTGTGGCAAACCGACGGCCCGATCCGCGCCCAACCGTGGAGCCCGTACATTTCGGGCAACGACAAAAAGCCGGATTACGCAGTGAAAAGTAACTGACGAAAACCTGTGAGAGCGGCTTAAGGCTGCGATCTTTTGATCGTTAACAGATCGCAGCCTTCGCCAGCTCCCACGCTCTTGAATAAGGCCACGTCTATGCCCACTGCCCTCTATCGCTTTATTGTCGCGCTGCTGCTGTTGCTGCCATTGACTGCACACGCTGATGACGCCAGTGACTTTGCTGGCGCCAACAATACGCAACAAGCCCAACTGCTCGAACGCTGGGCCGCGCAACCGCTGCCCGCCCGGATTGAGCTGATCAACGGCCTGCAACAAGGCCAGATCATCGTCGACGGCCAAACCAAAACCCTGCGCCTGAATAATCGCCTGCGCGGCCTGATTGATACCGCGCTGGCCAGTCATCAACTGCTGGCAGCCGACCCCACGCTGCGCTTGAACGCTGCGCAACACCTGCAAAAATCTGCGAAACCGGCACAACTCACCTTCCTCGACCAACAACTGGCCAACGAAACCGACAGCGATGTACATGCAGCACTGAGCCTGGCGTTGGCCAACCTTCAACTGGTTGACCCCAACCCGGCAGTGCGTTTGGCTGCTGTGCGCTTGCTCGCAGAGACCGGCGAACCGCTGGCCCGCACCCGACTCGAAACCCTGCTGCAACCCGGCGTTGAAACCGATGCCAGCGTACGCACCGCCGCCGAAACCAGCCTGGCGCAAGTCACCCGCAAATTGCTGATCGGCGACCTGCTGGGCCAAGCATTCAGCGGGCTGTCGTTGGGCTCGATTCTGCTGTTGGCGGCGCTGGGTTTGGCCATCACCTTCGGCTTGCTCGGCGTAATCAACATGGCCCACGGCGAGATGCTGATGCTCGGCGCCTACTCGACTTACTGCGTGCAACTGCTGTTTCAGCGCTTCGCCCCCGCAGCCATCGAGTTCTATCCGCTGCTGGCGTTACCGGTCGCGTTTTTTGTCACCGCCAGCGTGGGCATGCTGCTGGAGCGCACCATCATTCGCCACCTTTACGGACGGCCACTGGAAACCCTGCTTGCCACGTGGGGCATCAGCCTGATGTTGATCCAACTGGTGCGCCTGCTGTTCGGTGCGCAAAACGTCGAAGTGGCCAACCCGGCCTGGCTGTCGGGCGGGGTTCAAGTGCTGCCCAATCTGGTGCTGCCGTACAACCGACTGGTGATCATCGTCTTTGCACTGGCCGTGGTGGTGGTGACGTGGTTGTTGCTGAACAAAACCCGATTGGGCCTGAACGTGCGGGCTGTGACCCAAAACCGCAACATGGCCGCCTGCTGCGGCGTACCCACCGGACGCGTGGACATGCTCGCCTTTGGGCTGGGCTCTGGCATTGCCGGGTTGGGCGGCGTGGCTTTGAGCCAGGTCGGCAACGTCGGGCCGGACTTGGGTCAGGGCTACATCATCGACTCATTTTTGGTGGTGGTGCTGGGCGGGGTCGGCCAGTTGGCGGGCACTGTCTACGCAGCCTTCGGGCTGGGCATCGCCAACAAAATCCTTGAGCCACAGATCGGCGCCGTGCTCGGCAAAATCCTGATTCTGGGGCTGATCATTTTGTTTATCCAGAAGCGTCCACAAGGGCTCTTCGCGCTGAAAGGACGGGTGATCGACTGATGAATCAGCCTCTGATGCTCACTGCAACACAAAAAGCCGGGCCGACGGTCACCGCGCTGGTTGGCGGGTTGAGCCTGCTGGTGCTGCTGGCCTTACCGCTGCTTTCGTTATTGCCTGCCGACAGCCCGTTTCAGGTATCGGCTTACACCCTGACGCTGGTGGGCAAAATCTTGTGTTACGCGATCGTCGCATTGGCGTTGGATCTGGTGTGGGGTTACGCCGGGCTGCTCTCGTTGGGCCATGGTTTGTTCTTCGCGCTGGGCGGGTATGCAATGGGCATGTACCTGATGCGCCAAGCCTCGAGCGATGAGCTGCCCGCCTTTATGACCTTTTTGTCGTGGACAGAGCTGCCGTGGTACTGGGTGGGCACCGAGCATTTTTGGTGGGCGATGTGCTTAGTGGTGCTGGCTCCCGGCGTGCTGGCGCTGGTGTTCGGCTTTTTTGCCTTTCGCTCGCGGATCAAGGGCGTGTACTTCTCGATCATGACCCAAGCCCTGACCTTCGCCGGGATGCTGCTGTTTTTTCGCAACGAAACAGGCTTTGGCGGCAACAACGGGTTCACCCACTTTCGCAGCATTTTAGGCTTCGGCATCACCGAACCCGGCACGCGCGCGGTGCTGTTTTTGGCCACCGTCGTGCTGCTGGTGAGCAGCTTGTTTTTGGGCTGGCGGCTGGCGCGCAGCAAATTTGGCCGCGTATTAACGGCCCTGCGTGACGCCGAAAACCGCCTGATGTTTTGCGGTTACGACCCACGCGGTTTCAAGCTGTTTGTCTGGGTGCTAAGCGCAGTGTTGTGCGGTTTGGCCGGAGCGTTGTATGTGCCGCAAGTGGGCATCATCAACCCCAGCGAAATGTCGCCAACCAACTCCATTGAAGCGGCTGTGTGGGTCGCCTTGGGCGGGCGCGGCACGCTGATTGGGCCATTGCTGGGCGCGGGCGTGGTCAACGGGATGAAAAGCTGGTTCACCGTGGCCTTCCCCGAATACTGGCTGTTCTTTCTCGGCGCGCTGTTCATCGTCGTGACCTTGTACCTGCCCAAAGGCGTTATCGGCCTGCTGAACAAAAGGGGCGACCAATGAGAAATGTGATGCTCGAACCCCTTCTCGACCCCAACAAAGACGCGGGCAGCAGCCGCGATGCCATCGGCCTTGGCAGGGCCGCCGGAAAAGGCCTGAACACCCGCCACGGCACAATCCTCACGCTGGAAGACATCAGCGTCAGTTTCGATGGCTTCAAGGCCCTGAACAACCTCAACCTGTACATCGGCGTGGGCGAGTTGCGCTGCATCATCGGCCCTAATGGTGCTGGCAAAACCACCATGATGGACGTCATCACCGGCAAGACCCGCCCCAGCGCAGGGACGGCATGGTTTGGCGAAACCCTTGATTTACGGCAGATGAGCGAAGTGCAAATCGCCCAAGCCGGAATTGGCCGCAAGTTCCAAAAACCCACCGTGTTCGAAGCCTTGAGCGTGTTTGAAAACCTGGAGTTGGCACAAAAAACCGACAAGTCGGTGTGGGCCAGCTTGCGGGCGAAACTCACCGGCGAGCAAAAAGAGCGCATCGGCGAAGTGCTCGACACCATTGGTCTGAGCACCTCAGCGCGACGGCCCGCGGGCTTGTTGTCCCACGGCCAGAAGCAGTTTTTGGAAATTGGCATGCTCTTGGTGCAAGACCCACAACTGTTGTTGCTGGACGAGCCAGTGGCGGGCATGACCGACGCCGAAACTGAGTTCACCGCCGAGTTGTTTAAACGCCTGGCGGGCAAGCACTCACTGATGGTGGTTGAACACGATATGGGGTTTGTCGGCTCAATTGCCGACCACGTCACTGTGCTGCACCAAGGCAGCGTACTGGCCGAAGGCTCGCTGGAACAGGTGCAAGCCGATGAGCGCGTGATTGAAGTGTATTTGGGCCGTTAACACAGACGAATAACTCATGTAGGCGCTGGCGAAGGCTGCGATCTTTCACGATCAAAAGATCGCAGCCTTCGCCCGCTCCTACGGGGAACGGAAGAGGTTCTTAATATGCTTAATGTCCAGAAGCTGCATCAGTTCTACGGCGGCAGCCACATCTTGCGGGGGCTGTCGTTTGAGGTGAAAGTCGGCGAAGTCACCTGTCTGCTGGGCCGTAACGGCGTGGGCAAAACCACACTGCTCAAGTGCCTGATGGGGTTGTTACCCGTCAAAGAAGGCCAAGTGCAATGGGAGGGCGCGCCCATCACCACCCTCAAACCACACCAGCGGGTGCAAGCCGGGATCGCTTACGTGCCACAGGGTCGGGAGATTTTCGGGCGCCTGACGGTAGAAGAAAACCTGTTGATGGGGCTGTCGCGCTTCCCTGGCAGCGAGGCCAAAACAGTGCCCGCGTTTATTTACGAACTGTTCCCGGTGTTGCTACAAATGAAACACCGACGCGGCGGCGATTTGTCTGGCGGCCAACAGCAACAGTTGGCCATTGGCCGTGCGCTGGCTAGCCGCCCGCGGTTGCTGATCCTTGATGAACCCACCGAAGGCATCCAACCGTCGGTGATCAAGGAAATCGGCGCCGTGATCAAAATGCTCGCGGCGCGGGGCGACATGGCGATTTTGCTGGTTGAGCAGTTTTACGACTTTGCCGAAGAGCTGGCCGATCAGTACCTGGTGATGTCACGGGGTGAAATTGTGCAGCAAGGTCGTGGTGAAAATATGCAAACAGAGGGTGTGCGCGGGCTGGTGACGATTTAATCTGTCGCACCTTGCATAGGAAATATCCTACCCATGAACCTGCCTGCCAATACCGCATTGTTCACCCCCAACTGGCATGCCGAGCTGGAGCTGGGCTATGGGCGTTTTGGTGATTGCACGCGCCCAACCCTGCGCCGCCATCTCGGGCCACTGCGGGTACAAAAACACCTGTACGCCGAAGGCCCCGAGGTGTGCCAACACATCATCGTCCACCCACCGGGCGGGATTGCAGGCGGCGACCAACTGAACATCAACGTGCGCGTGGGGCCTGATGCCTGGGCGCAATTGACCAGCCCCGGCGCAGCCAAGTGGTATCGCGCGGCAGGCCCGGCCTATCAGGCCATTGAGCTGAGCGTGGCAGCAGGCGCGACCCTGGAATGGCTGCCCCAAGAAACCATCGTATTCAGCGCCGCGCAGGCCGAACTCAGCACCCGCATTGAGCTTGAAGGCGATGCCCGGTTGTTTTATTGGGACATGGTGGCGCTTGGGCGGCTGGCCAGCGGTGAGCGTTTTGAGCAGGGACACTTTCAATCACATCTCGACATTCGTCGTGACGGCCAATTGCTGTGGCACGAGCGCCAGCGCATTCTAGGCAACGACGGGCTGCTGGACTCGCCCATCGGGCTGGACGGCAACCCGGTGTTCGCAACACTGCTGGTAACGGGTGACATCAGTGCTGAGTTGCTGGAAACCTGCCGCAACTTGCCCAACCCGGTGCGTGGCGATTTGACTCAATTACCGGGTTTACTGGTGGCGCGTTGTTTGGCGAGTGAAGCTTTAGAGGCACGGGGCTGGATGATTGATTTATGGCGCTTATTGCGCCCGGTGTTGCTGGGCCGCGAAGCGCTAGCGCCGAGAATTTGGAGTACGTAAGAAATCGAACAGTAGGCGCGAGCTTGCTCGCGATGCAGGCGTCGCGGCTTGTCAGTAATGACGCTCTGATGCGATCGCGAGCAAGCTTGCGCCAACAAGGAATTTTTAAACTTTCAATACACGGACCCATCATGGACCTGACCCCACGCGAAAAAGACAAGATGCTGATCTTCACCGCCGGCCTGTTGGCTGAGCGACGGTTGGCCCGCGGCGTGAAGCTCAATTACCCGGAAACCATTGCCTATATTTCTGCCGCCCTGCTCGAAGGCGCCCGCGATGGTCGTACTGTCGCCGAGCTGATGCACTACGGCACCACGCTGCTCAGCCGCGAGCAAGTGATGGAGGGCATCCCGGAAATGATCCCCGACATCCAGATCGAAGCCACCTTCCCGGACGGCACCAAGCTGGTCACTGTCCATCAACCCATCGCCTGAGGCTGCACCATGCCCTACGTTATTCGTGATGCTGTCGCGGCGGATCTGCCGGCGATTCGCGATATTTACAACGATGCCGTGCTCAACACGCTCGCCATCTGGAACGAGCAAACGGTGGATCTGGACAATCGCCAGCAGTGGTTCAACGCCCGCGTGGCGCAGGGTTATCCGATTTTGGTGATCGTCGATGACGCCAATGTGGCGCTGGGCTATGCCTCTTTTGGCGACTGGCGACCCTTTGAAGGCTTTCGCCATACCGTCGAGCACTCGGTGTACATCCACCCCGAACAGCGCGGCAAGCGTCTGGGCCCTCAGTTATTGGCAGCGCTGATCGAGCGAGCCAAAGCGTGCAATAAACACGTGATGGTCGCGGCCATTGAAGGCGGTAATGCGGCGTCGATTCATGTGCATAAACAGCTGGGCTTTGTGACCAGCGGGCGCATGCCACAAGTGGGCATCAAGTTCGGACGCTGGCTCGACCTGACGTTTATGCAACTGATGCTCAACCCCGGCGCGTTACCACCGGCCGCCACACCGGAGCGCGCGCAATGAATACCGAACAGGTGATTCAAGTCACCGCGCAAACCTTCGCTCACTACCGCGATGACTTGATCGTGTTGCTGCTGGACGCCGTTCAGCATGGCGCCTCGGTCGGCTTCATGGACGATCTGGATCTGCCCCAAGCCCATCACTACTTCAACGAGGTGCATGCCCAGTTGGAACAAGGCAGCCTGTTGTTGTGGGTGCTGGTCGAAAACCAGCGCGTACTGGCCAGCGTGCAACTGGCCTTGTGTCAAAAAACCAATGGGTTGAACCGCGCCGAAGTGCAAAAACTGTTGGTGCTTCACGAGGCACGCCGCCGGGGGCTTGGCCAGTTGCTGATTCACGCACTGGAGCAAGGCGCACGCGAGCAAAAACGCGGCCTGTTGCACCTGGACACCGAAGCGGGCTCCCCAGCTGAAAACTTTTACAGCGCGCTGGGTTACACCCGCGTGGGCGAGCTGCCCAACTATTGCCGCAGCCCGGACGGCCATTACAGCCCCACCGCCATCTACTTCAAAACCTTGGGAGAACCGGCATGATTCCGGGCGAATACAAGATTGAAGCGGGCGAAATTGAGCTGAACGTGGGCCGTCGCACCCTGAGCCTGAGCGTGTCCAACCGTGGCGACCGACCGATTCAGGTGGGTTCGCACTATCACTTTTTTGAAACCAACGACGCGTTGAGCTTTGATCGCGCCGACAGCCGTGGCATGCGCCTGAACATCCCGGCGGGCACGGCGGTGCGTTTTGAGCCGGGCCAGACCCGCGACGTGGAGTTGGTGGAATTGGCTGGATTGCGCCGGGTGTTCGGTTTTGCCGGGCGCATCATGGGGGCGCTGGATTAGCCCTTGCTCTGTAGTCGCTGCCGCAGCAGCTCGCAAATCCAACGCAAACGAAGGTCCTTCGGCCCTTATCGCAGCCTTCGGCAGCGACTACAGGGTTTGGTTTACATGCTTAGGAACTCGCAATGAAAATTTCTCGTCAGGCTTACGCTGATATGTTCGGCCCCACTGTTGGCGATAAGGTTCGTTTGGCCGACACCGAGCTGTGGATCGAGGTTGAGCAAGACTTCACCACCTACGGCGAAGAAGTGAAGTTTGGGGGCGGTAAGGTGATTCGCGACGGCATGGGCCAAAGCCAGTTACTCGCCGCTGAAGTGGTGGACACGCTGATTACCAACGCGCTGATCGTCGATCACTGGGGCATCGTCAAAGCCGACGTGGGGCTTAAAAACGGCCGCATTCATGCCATCGGCAAAGCTGGCAACCCGGATATTCAGCCCAACGTGACCATCGCCATTGGCGCCAGCACCGAAGTCATTGCCGGTGAAGGCATGATTCTGACGGCTGGCGGGGTCGACACCCATATCCACTTCATCTGCCCGCAGCAGATCGAAGAAGCCCTCATGAGCGGCGTCACGACCATGATCGGCGGCGGCACGGGGCCTGCGACAGGCACTAACGCCACCACCTGCACCTCGGGCCCGTGGCACATGGCGCGCATGCTGCAAGCCGCTGACTCGTTCCCGATGAACATGGGCTTTACCGGCAAAGGCAACGCCAGCCTGGCGCAACCCTTAATCGAGCAAGTGGAGGCCGGAGCCATCGGCCTGAAGCTGCATGAAGACTGGGGCACCACGCCCGCCGCCATCGATAATTGCCTGAACGTGGCGGATCTGTACGACGTGCAAGTGGCGATCCATAGCGACACGCTCAATGAGTCCGGGTTTGTCGAAACCACGCTGGCCGCGTTTAAGGGTCGCACTATTCACACCTATCACACCGAAGGCGCAGGCGGCGGCCATGCACCGGACATCATCAAGGCCTGCGGCCTGACCAATGTGCTGCCCAGTTCGACCAACCCGACGCGCCCTTTTACCCGTAACACCATCGACGAACACCTCGACATGCTGATGGTGTGCCATCACCTTGACCCGAGTATTGCCGAAGATGTGGCCTTCGCTGAAAGCCGCATCCGCCGCGAAACCATCGCCGCCGAAGACATCCTGCACGACCTTGGCGCGTTCTCGATGATCAGCTCCGACAGCCAGGCAATGGGCCGCGTGGGCGAGGTCATCACGCGCACGTGGCAAACCGCCGACAAGATGAAAAAACAACGCGGCCCACTGGCCGAAGACAGCCCCGGCAACGATAACTTTCGCGCCAAGCGTTACATCGCCAAATACACCATCAACCCGGCCATCACCCACGGCGTGAGCCATGAAGTGGGGTCGATTGAAGTGGGTAAGTGGGCCGATTTGGTGCTGTGGCGTCCTGCCTTTTTTGGGGTTAAACCGACCCTGATTCTCAAGGGAGGAGCCATTGCCGCCAGCCTGATGGGCGACGCGAACGCTTCGATCCCAACGCCTCAACCGGTGCATTACCGCCCCATGTTCGCCAGCTATGGCGGTTCGCGCCATGCCACCTGCCTGACGTTTATCAGCCAGGCCGCATTCGATGCTGGCGTACCTGAAACACTGGGCTTGAAGAAGCAAATCGCGGTGGTCAAAGGCTGTCGCGATGTGCAAAAAACCAACCTGATTCACAACGGATATCTGCCCAATATCGAGGTCGATCCCCAGACGTATCAGGTCAAGGCCGATGGCGTACTACTGTGGTGTGAGCCCGCAGACGTACTGCCAATGGCGCAGCGTTATTTTTTGTTTTGATTAAGGACGTCTCAGTAAAAAGGCCCAAGGCCACGGCATGAACCGTGACCTTGGGCCTGGCAATACAGGGCAACGTCTCAGGAGAGCGGTGCCGCTGCATCGTCTAGCGCCAGCTCTTGCTGGTTGCTGATGACCCGATCAGTCAGCGTTCGGTACAACGCTTTCATTTCTGCATCCAAATCTACAAAAGCCGCGTCAAATTCGGCTTCGGTCATCGCTCGACCATAAACAACCTCACTCTGCGGCATGCCCAACTTGCGAACCGCTTGGTCGATCTCGGTATGCCAAACCTGCTTTTTCTCCTCGGGCAAATCCGGGTTCATGAGCAGATTTTCTTGGGCCTCATGAAAATCAAATAACGCCGCATTTTTTTCTCGCAACGTGCCAAACACGCTGCTGTTGGTGCGCTCAATGAACTCGCGCCACAGCGGCATTTCAATCAATTGCTCACGCAGGCCATCTTCCTCCTCCAACGTCAGCACGCGCTCATAAGCACTCTCCAGCATTGCTGGGGTCACATCGGGCTCAGTGAAAAACATCTCTGACTGCCAAGGTAGCTCCAGTCGCGCGGCCAGTTTACTGGTGTACGCCAGATAAATTTCCACCTCGTCAATGAGTGGGATCGGCTCACCCTGCGCATCTCGCCGCACAACGGGGAACCCATTTACATCGAACTCGGGCATTACCCGCCCTTGCTCCAGTAATTCTGTGACCCGCGCCCTTGCGATTCGCCCTAATTCATCCAGCCTGGCTCTGCCTTTGGCCAATGAGAAAAGCTTGGACCTGAGCAGTTCAGGACTGCCTGACGCGTAGGCCTCATACGCGAGCACCTCAACGCCCATCGCATTGAACAACTGAGCCCCGGCATCAACACAGGTTGTAGGCGCCAACGCCATGTCGAACAATTTATCGCGCACAACTGGGGACGCTTCGATGGCTTGCAACATGCGCCAGACTTTGGCCTGCATATCGACCTTAAACGCTGGTGTTCTGTTGCTCCACCCTTCGGACAGTTGATAAATGGCATCGAAAAACGGTTCTGAACCGACTTCTGCTTCAACGCTATCCCACAGAGCAGATTTCAAGACTCGCTGCTCTGCAGGTAAATCTCGCATCCAAAATTCACTGCCCATCCGGCCCATTCGGGGCGATTGCCGGTAAGTGTCATACCCCACGGATTCGCGATACTGACTCAGTGTTTCCCACACAGTCGGTGACACGCTATCGACACTCACGGCACTACTTGCCAGCATTCCAGCCTTATGAGAGCCGGGCGCCACGTCGGCGATAACCGTCAGCGGGTTATCCCTCAAATCAATCAGGAATCCACGTGGTCTGGGTTTGCTCAAAAAACCTGTTGGCCAACGATCAAGCCCACAGTTAAAGAGATGCAACGCCCTGAGGTTGGGCATCTGAGAGATGTCGACTTGTTTGCCCAACGGATTACCTGACAGCGATAACAACTCCATCCTTACAAGCCTACGCAATTGAGCAACTGACTCATCCGTTAACACAATTCGATTGTTCTGAAGCCCCAGCGCTTCTAGATGAGGAATGTCGGCGATCGCCTCAGGAATGCGTGTTAGCTGATTACCCGAAAGATCAAGTTCACGTACGCGCTTAAACGAGGACAAAAAGGTGTTAATGCCGTCTGTAACCTGAGTATTTCGCAATGTAATTGCACTGACGTGATCAAAGTTGGCCTCCAGCGCAGGCAAGCTTTCGAGCACTTCGCGCAGATTTTTTTGATCAAACTCCAAGCGTTCACCCAACACTCTGCCGGAGAGCACATCCTTGTCGCCTACTCTTCGCCAAGCATCAGTCAGCATTGCTCTGACAATTTTTCTGTCGCGCAGGATCGCCCGCTGAGCCCCCGTTAAAACGCTGGTAACAGGAACGCCGTTAATCGGCGATGCAGTCCATTCAAGCAGTGTCGTTTCCAGCTTCCAATACTCACGTTCAAGGTCAATCAGTCGCTGCTCGGTCTGTTCACCGTGAAGCCGCATAAACGACTTAAAGTCCATGTACCAATCAGACATCGCCCACTCCCCGACACTGACGCGGGCCTCTGTCGGGTACAGCACGCGGTATCTGGCGTTCAACTCCCCTAGCCTGAACGCGCCCGGGGCACCTCGACCACTGAGCAGATAGCCCAGCCGCCCCGTCATTAACTGTTTGGGGGCGTTAAAAAAGTCGGGCGTTTCGGGTTGCATCTTCAGCAGCGGGCGCAGCTCAACGCGTGACAGTGCGTGTTGCTGGATGCTGAGTTTCAACTCATCACCTTGCCAGCTGTGGGGCAAACCTAAAGAGGCCCGATGAGCGTCAGGCAGCGCATGTTGCAGGCTGCGATACAAATCATCACGGCCATGAAGCGCGTTCTCCACTTGGTCGTAGGCCTCGTAGGCGCCATTACCCGTTCTGACCAGCACCTTGCGCTGAGTCGCTTTGGGCGGTCCAAAACTGGCCCGCAGTGGCCCGCGGAAACTGCCATCTCGTATTTCAAGACGCAGGCCATTTGTCCAGCCGGGCAGGTTTTCCAGGGTATTGAGAACCAATGTTTCAGTGTCGCCATTGACCAGGTCTTGCAGATAAAGCCCTCGGTATGCCTGAGACAGTCGCACGTCGCGTTGTAGCCTGTGCGCAATACGCCCCAACCTTAATGGGATTTTCCCTTGGGCGAGCAAGGTCGTTTCTGCAGGCGAGGCGCTGGCCAGCAACTCCCGCACGCTGGCAGTAGGCAAGCGCGTGTAGACCCGCGCAAACAACTCAATCGAATTGAAGTCCGGGTCGGTTTCAACGACTGCGTCGGCGTTCAAACTTTCAAACAACCGCAGTCTGTTGTTTTCCATGTACATGGCCAGTCGTTGCTTGAAGACTTCAATGCGCGCATCACGCCGCGTAGGGATATTGGCCCCTAGCAAATCGTCCAGCTCGCTTGCGCTTAAGGCATCGACCACACGCTCCGGTAACTTTCCGCTCATCAGCTCAACGTCAGTGATGCGAATGACCGCGCCAGCTTGTTCACCGCCCGCGATTGCCGGGGGCTGTAACGCACCGTCGGCCTCAACGACTGAAATTGACGTGTTGCGTGGCCAGCGCGGTAACTCAACCGCAAAGTGCGCCGCATACGCACACACATCTCTAGACATTGCCCCCGCCCGCACTTGGGCGACGACTGATTTGGCCTTGGCGTAGTTATGAAATTGGCGGATGGCATCACGCAATAACATGGGCGTCGGTTCGTTTTCGACATACAGGCGGCGCAACTGATCTTCTGACACATCACTGATGCTCAGAATTTGCTGCAGTTCGCTATCGCTCAGCCCCTCCACCGATGGCCCCAGACGCCGGCGCAACGTCTCTCCTTCCCAGGTCATCGGTTGCTCACCTTCGTGCACCCAAACGCCATCGCCGTTGTACCTGAATTTAGGCTGATACGCCTCGGGGCGAGTGGGGTGCTGGGCGCGGTACTCATCGAATACGGGGTCTTTTTTCAGCAGATACTGCGCCCCCTCATGCAGCAACGTCTGCTGACCATTGTGAGTGTGCAGCCCTGCCTCGTTCACCCATGAGTCAGTCGGGAAATTAATCGACTGCTTGTAAGGGGCCAGATCGGGCTTCCACAACCGCGTAGCCCCTTCAGGCAAAGTGACCGCCTTGAGTTTTTCGATGGCTGGCACCACGGCGACATGCACCACCGCCCCGCCGACAGCCAGCATGGCCAGATTTTCCACCACATCAGTGAGATGCCCCCAAGCGGCATCCGTATCGCCTTCAGACCACTCGACAAAACCATCGAGCACCTCGTACATCAACTGCCCGGCCATCACGACCAGCATCACCTCACCTAACCCCGGCACCATCATCGACACCAGATTGAGCCCCAACATGCCGATGGTCAGGTAGTGCGACAGCCGCTTGGCGCGGTAGCTGGCATCTGTATCTGCGGTAGGGACAGCAGATATTTCGGCATCAGAAAATGCTCGGCTGTGCATGACGTCAAACAGCGCCCCCCACACCTCAACCTGCGCCCACAAGCCGTGGATGGAGTGAGCGTTGACATGAAATGACAGTTTTTCACTGAACATCCGAGGCGGTTGCGTAGAAATCGCTGACTCTTGGTTGAGCGACGCGGCAGGCTCACGCACATGCAATAAAAATTTTCCCTGTTCGGCACGACGCCACTCAGTCCCCCACGGCTGGGCAGGCTCGCTTGTCGAAACCTTGGTCAACCTGCGGTAGTAGTAAGGCAGGTGTTTACGCTCAATGAAGCGCGTCAGAAAATGCTGATAAGGCGTAAGCCCATTCACCTCTGCGGACGATGGTGCCGACAGCTTGCGAGTCAGCTCGTCGCTGAAGGCGTCAAAGGTGGCGTAGTACTTGAACGGATGCTCGGGGTCACCCGGAATCCACACAATAATGCCGCTGGTGTAGTGATATTTAACACTCAGGTCAATCACCAGACAGCCATGAAGGCTAATGCTCATCACGCTGGGAATGCGATACCAGACTTGCAGGTCATCACTGAGCATGATGGCTTGCTCATCATTAATGATGCGCTCCACAAGCTCGAAGTGGCTCTGCGTAATATCGCCTTTTAGTTGCGCCAAAAACGCATCCGCCCTGAGGGCATCTTTTTGGTGAGTGATGTACTGATGCCGCAGGTTCTGCTCAGTCACCACACCGGTCGGGCGAAAGAAGGCTTGAAGGTAGCGCTGGTACTGCCCGCCAATATCCAATGTGCGGCACAGTGCCGCAAAGCGCTCAACGGTCAGTTCTGTTTCATAGGGTTGATAACGCCCCAGGCTATCGGGAGTGGTAATAAAACCCGAAGGTGAAGAGAAATAATCCGACTGGGTTTCAGGTTCCTCAAAGTTATGCAGCGCGGCTTGCAATACCGTAAAGGTCTGCACCTTATACCCCGAGGTGCCAATAATAAAGTTGCCCTGCGGCACATAAAGCCGCAAAGAAATATCATGGACAGCCAGTGAAAAACCGATGTTCTTCAACCCGGCCTCTAGCAATGACTGCCCAAACTCTTCGGCCGTCTGAATGCCACTGAGGGTTTTATCCAGCGTGTTTTGAGACGTGCAAACGGCTTCCAGCAGAGGTTTTATGTGTGCTTTTTGCGCAGACGTCGAGTGTACGTACCACGCCGGGAAGCGAGGCTTTGTTTGCTTTAAAGCAGTGCGCCGATGTGGCCCGGCGTTAATCAGGCAGTCAGGAATCGCCTGTTTGATCAGGGAATAATGCTGCCCTTGCTCGGCAGGCAATTCCAACTCAAGCATAGTTGTCTCGTGGGACTCAGACATTGGTAACACCTTGATAAGTAATTGAGTCATGAACTTATCGAGAAGCCTTGAGCTTCAGACTGTACATATGTATGAGCGCCATTTATTACCGACTACAGTCGAGCACGTTGTCAGCGTGCTCACTGGGTCTGTGCCGCTATTTTGTCTTACGCTTGCTGTAACTGGCTGTTTATAAATTGATCAGTCAGGGTTTCGTACAGAGCGTTTTTATCTTGCCCCAAAAGAATAAACCTATTGTTGTAAGCCTCATCTGTCATCGGCTGCCCATAAAAAATATCAGCCCTCGGGATGTTCAATACGCGAGCCGCCATATCAATTTCGGCACGTAACGCATGCTGCTGGCGATCCGATAAATGCCCATTGCTAAATAACGTAGTTTGCGCCCCTTGATACTCAGACAACGCATCGTACTGCCCTTTAAGCGCACCGAATTCGTGGCTATGGGTACGTTCGATGAATTTGCGCCAAAACGACATTTCAACTAGCTGATTACGTAACCCATCACCGACTTCTAGGCCCCGTACGTATTCATACGCACTATCAAGCATCTGCGGGGTAACATCCGGCTCATCGAAAAACATTTCAGACTGCCAAGGCAAATTTAATCGATTGGCCAGTTTGCTGGTGTAGGCCAAATAGACTTCAACCTCATCAATATTTTCCCGCCCCTGTGCTTGCCACTCACTAATACGAGCCCTTGCAATACGACCCAACACATCTAGCCTGCTTCTGCCTATCGCCAGTTGATACACCTGAAATTTGACCAATGCTTCAGTGGGCGCCCTATAGGCCTCGTGCAGAAGTACCCTTACACCCATTGCATTAAACAATTGCGCACCCGCATCAACACAGGTAGCAGGTGCCTTGGCCATTTCAAACAATTTGCGACGAAGGTCTGCGTCTTTCTCAATGGCCCCAAGCATACGCCACACTTTCGCCTGCATATCGGCTTTGAACGCTGGGCTTCTTTGTGCCCAGCTTCTATTGAGCTTTGCAATTTCAATGAAAAACGGATCGGAACCAGGTTCTGCTTCCACGCTATCCCAAAGCACTTGCTTTAACGCTTGCTGCTCAGCCGTTGCATCGCCCATCCAAATGTCACTGCCAAGGGTTCCCTGTTGAAAAAACTGCTGCTGATTTTCAAGCCCCAGGGACTCGCGATACTGATTCAGCCTCGCTAAAACGTCTTGAGAGATAACATCAGCCGTTACTTCAGTGTGCGCGAGTATCCGAACCTGATCAGAATTAGGTATCGCGTCCGGGATATGAGCCAGCGGATTGTTGGCCAAGTCCAGCACGAAGTCCCGAGGCCTTGGCTGATCAAATAACCCAGTGGGCCAGCGATCAAGCCCGCAGGCTTCGAGATACAAGATATCCAGCCGAGGCATTTGAGCGATATCGGGCGCTAATCCCAGCGACGCGTTACCGGCAAATGACATAAAAGTCATTCTGTCCAAGCCTCGTAACTGTGCGACGGCCTCTTCAGTCAACACAATGTCATTTCGAATAACTGACAGTTGTTCCATATGGGGCATGTTGCTTATTGCCGCAGGCAGACGCGTTAAATGATTATTGGAAAGATCCAGCCCGCGGAGGTTTTTAAACAATGACAGAAACTCATTAATCCCATCAGATACAAGAGCCCCGTTTAAGTTAACTTCGCTGACATGATCAAAGTTCGCCTGTAGTACGGGCAGAGTTTCCAGCACCCCATTTAATGCAGCTCCGTCTAAATCAATAATTTCCCCTGCCC
The DNA here is from genome assembly GCF_055406205.1 of Pseudomonas sp. E315. Lineage (NCBI taxonomy): Bacteria > Pseudomonadati > Pseudomonadota > Gammaproteobacteria > Pseudomonadales > Pseudomonadaceae > Pseudomonas > Pseudomonas sp. E315. Next base: position 113,353 of record NZ_JBUZPJ010000013.1, read on the forward strand.
TGCCATAGCTATCAATGTACTTGTCCCCCGTTTTGCTCCAGGCATTGAGCAATTTGCTTCTGACCTTATGCCGGGCTAGCACTATCAAACGCTGAGGCTCTGTTAAAGCCTCCCCACGTGGGGTAACGCCATCAATGGGCGAGATTAACCAGTTATTAAGCATCACATCTAACGTTCGATACTCTCTTTCAAGGCTAATCAGCCACGCTTGTGCATGCTCGAGGCTGACATCCAAGAACGGCTGCAACGCCATCACTACGGCCTCTTCCGACAAGGTTGGGTAAAGCTTGCGGTACTTGGCTTGCATGTCTTGCTCGGCCAATATACGTGCCGTTGATACCGCGCCCCGGCCGCTCAACGGGTAGCCCAATTGTTGGGTGGACACATACATGGGTTGAACATAAAAAGGCAGCCGCTCAGGCTGAATCTTCAACAAGGTTCGCAACTGGTCGCGCGGCAGTGCGTGTTGCTGAATTTTTAATTTCAGCTCATCGCCTTGCCAAACATGGGGCAGGCTCAGCGATGCACGATGATCATCTGTCAGGGCATGCTGAATACTGCGATAAAGATCGTCGCTGCCATGCAGAGCATTTTCGTGCTCATCATAGGTTTCGTATTTCTCATCCTGGGTTTTAACCAGCACTTTGCGATTGGTTGCGCTCTCTGGGCCGTAGCTGGCGCGCAACTCACCCTGATAATGACCCACGCGTATTTCCAGCCGCAGATCGTCATGCCAACCGGGGATGTTTTCGACAGAGTTTAAAACCAGCGCTTCAGTATCGACATTGACCAAGTCTTCCAAATAAAGCCCGCTGTAAGCCTGAGCCAAGCGCGCATTACGCTGTAATTTGCGGGCTGCCTGTCCGATGCGCAAAGGGATTTTCCCTTGGCCTAACAGGGCGTGCTCTGCAGGGCGCGCACTCGCCAGCAACTCGCGCACAGCACCAACAGACAGACGACTGTAAACACGTTGAATCAGCCTAATCGACTCATAATTCAGATCGTGCTCAGGCAATACGGTGACGCTCAGGCTGTCAAACAGCCGCTTGCTGTTCTTTTCCATATGACGCGCCAGTTGCTGCTTAAACTCTTCCACTCGGGCATCACGCGGCCACGGAACACTTTCACCCAACAGTGTTTGCAACTGACGCTCGCTCAACGCGTCAACTACGCGCTCAGGCAATTTGCCCTGCATCAGTTCTGTGAGGCTGATGCTGATTTCATCAGTCCCTGTGCCATAAGTTCTTATCGGCTCCAGGGATTTTTCTACATCTACGATGGAAATAAATTGACTGCTAGGCCAGCCGGGAAGTCTGACTGTAAAAAAAGCGGCTTCGTCGGCCGCCAGCTTTGTCAGCACGCCGTTCCTGATCTCGGCGATTAACGTTTTTACCCGAGCCTGAGCCTTGTACTGCCTAATGGCATCGCGCAACAAAGCCGGCATCGGTTCGTTCTCAACATACATTCGGCGTAGCTGATCGTCAGTGACATCGCAGACACGCTGGATTTGCTCAAGTTCGGGGTCGCTCAACCCTTCTACGGACGCCCCCAATCGGCGCCGTAGCTTCTCGCCCTCCCACGTTGAAGGCTGCTCGCCTTCATGTACCCACACCCCATCACCGTTGTGCCTGAACACAGGTTGATAGGCGTCAGGCTGTGTCGGGTGTTGAGCACGGTAATCACCCGATAGCGGATCTTTTTTCAGTGAATAGTGCGCACCCTCATGAGGCAAAACTTGTTGATCCGCCAACTCGTAGAGCCCGACATTATTGGTTCGAAAGCCCGCTGGTAAATCGAGTGATTGCTTGTAGGGCTTCAGATCCGGTTTCCACAGCCGCGTTGCGCCGTTAGGCAGTGTCACCGATCTGAGCTTTTCAATAACAGGCACCAGCCCAACATGCACAACCCCTGCCCCTATCGCCAGCATGCCGAGGTTCTCTACAACGTCGGTGAGATACCCCCACGCGGCATCAGTATCGCCTTCAGACCATTCGGCGAAACCGTCGATCACTTCACTGATCAACTGCCCGGCCATCACAACCAACATCACTTCGCCCAACCCCGGCACCACCATAGCCACTAGATTGAGCCCCACCATGCCAATGGTCAGGTAGTGCGACAGGCGCTCAGCGCGGTAATTAGCATCCGCAATGACTGTCGGAACTGCCGTGATGCTGGCATCGGATAACATGCGATTGTGCATGCCCTTAAGCCACTCAGCCCACAGCTCAGTCTCTGTCCAAGGGGCTTGGACAAACCCCAAGGCGAGTTTGATCTCTGGATATTCGGTTTGTATCGGAGACAGCTGCGTCTCGGGCTCTTGTAATTCATTGAGCGGTAATGTCGGTTCTCTGACATGCAGCAAAAACTTACCTTGTTCGGCATAACGCCATTGAGTCCCCCAAGGTTGATCAGGCTCTGGGGTTACAGTCTTGATCAGCCTGTGGTGGTAGTACGCAAGATCCTTTCGCTCAATAAAACGGGTCAAGAAATGCTGGTAAGGCGTGAGCCCATTCACGCCAGGCATTGATGACGGAGCGAACAGTTTGCGAACCATCTCGTTCCTGAACATGTGAAAGGCGGCATAAAACTTGAGCGGGTGCTCGGGATCACCTGGAATCCAGACGATCATTTCACCGGCATAGTTGAATTTCGTTGAGAGATAGATCACCAGACAGCCATGAAGTTTTACCTTCGCCACGTAAGGAACCCGGTACCAGACCTGTCGCCCATCTTCTAACGTGATGTCTTGCTCACCCTCGATGATCCGTTGGATCAGCTCGAAATCGCGCTGCGAAATATCACCTTTGAGCCTCGCCAAATGGGCATCCGCCTTGAGCATGTTTTTTTGGTGAGTCAGGTAATCGTCACTCAGGTCCTGCGCGGTAACTACGCCAGTAGGGCGTAAAAAAGACTGGATGTGGCGTTGGTACTGCCCGCCGATGTCCAGCGTGCGACACAGCGCCGTAAACCGCTCAACCGTGAGGCTTGTTTGATAGGTGTCATAACGCCCAAGATTATCGGGGGGCGTTATAAAGCCCGACGGCGAAGGAAAGGCACCGGGCTGGGTTTCGGGTTCTTCAAAGTTATGCAGTGCGGCCTGCAGCAGAGTAAAGGTCTGCACCTTGTACCCACTGGTGCCCGTAATAAAGTTGCCTTGCGGCACGTAAAGCCGCACACAGATTTCATTGACTGGCAGGGAGAAGCCCAACGCTTCCAATTCGGCCTCTAACAGCCTTTGCCCAAAATCCTGAACCGATTGAATGCCACTCTGGGTTTTATCCAACTGATTTTGAGACTCGCACACCGCCTCCATAAGCGGTTTGATTTGCGCTCTTTGGGCCGAAGTCGCCTTGGCGTACCAATCGGGTAATCGGGGCTGGGTGTGTTTGAGCGCTTTGCGCCGATCAGGCGCAGCTTTGATCAAACAGTCGGGGATGGCTTGTTTGATCAACTCATAATGCTGCCCCTGTTCTGAGGGCAGATAAGCTTGAGGCAGGTCGCTTTCGCTAGGCGCAGACATCGGTAGTTCCTGGATAAATGATGAAGTCATCACGTTATCGAGGAACCTTGCGACCAAGGTTGTACATATATGTATGAGCGTGCGCAGGGGTGCAGCCACTGTCGCCAGAAGCCACACCCGTTGAGACTTACTCCGTTACAAACCGGCGCAACTGCTGCTTAAGCCGCTGGTTTTCAGCGCGCAACTGCTGCACTTCTTCGAGCAGGTCGAGCGCCAAGGCGACGCCCTCCCACTCTATGTGCAAATCATCACGCAGCTTGGCCGCACGCCTTGCAATCGCCAGTTCATAGTCTTCAAACCGCCACGCGTCTGGCGTGCGGCCCTGAGGTTCGATAATTCCGTGTTCGACAATCTCTATCACGTAAGTGGCCGGGATATTGGCCTCTTCGCAGAACCTTTCCATGTCCAGCTGAACGATCAGGGTGCTGCTCATGATTAGTTACTCCATTGGGCTCTCGGATCAAATGCCGCTTTTTCGGCGAGGTCTTGCCACAGCGCTTTAGTGGCCTCGTCGGTTTGTTTGGGCATGACCACTTTCAATTGGGCATACAAATCACCGCGCTGGCCTTTTTTGTCCAGCAAGCCATGACCTTTGATACGCAAACGCTGACCGCTTTGGCTGTCAGGGCGAATGGTCAGGTTTAGCTTGCTGGTCAAGGTAGGCACCGCCACCTTGGTACCCAGTGCCGCTTCCCACGGTGCCACGGGCACAGTGATGACCAGATCGTGACCTTCTACATCAAACATCGGGTGCGGCGCGAAGCGAATAATCAGGTACAAGTCGCCATTAGCACCGCCGCCAACGCCTGCTCCACCCTGGCCTTTGAGACGGATGCGCTCGCCGTCTTCCACTCCCGCCGGGATCTTCACGTTCAGGGTCTTGCTGACTCCGCCAATCTGGAAGCTGATCTGTTTGGACTCGCCCGACAGGGTTTCTTCAAGGAAAATCGGCAATTCCATTTCTACATCCTGCCCACGACGGCCCGCACTGCGGCCTGATTGCCCACCAAAGCCATTACCGCGCGAACCGAAGATCGAGCTGAAAAAGTCTGAAAAATCGCCTTGGTCCTCGAAACCACCGCTGGAGCGACCTTGCCAACCTGGCGGCCCCTGAAACGGCTGGCCATGCTGACCGTATTTGCGCAGTTCATCGTACTCTGCGCGTTTTTCGGCACTTTTCAGCGCCTCATACGCTTCGTTGACGTCCTTGAATTTGCTCTCGGCGTCCTTTTCCTTGCTGACATCCGGGTGGTACTTGCGCGCCAGCTTGCGATAGGCGGTCTTGATCGCCTTATCGTCAGCCGTGGGCTCCACACCCAGAATCTTGTAATAGTCTTTGAAGTCCATGTAAGGATCACCATCCGTTATCAATAACGCGCCACTCAAGCCAGCCAAGAATGCTCTACAAGCCCGGCGTATCGATTGACCAATCTCAACCGTGTGACTAAGAGGCGCTGCAAAAGTTTATCGGCAGCCTACGGCTTCATTGAGAATCGCCAGCCAACTGCCCAGCCAATGTCTGGAAGTTTGGGGATGAAGGATAGTCTTTCAAGGGGATTAAAACCTGCGATTTAACGAATAGTCGCGCTTCGGTTCTGCGACCGACTGGCATACACTGCGCGGCCGTTTTTTAACCGGAACACGAAAGACATGAAAAGCGCCTCTGCAGCCCGTGCCTGCGGCATCGACTTCGGCACGTCCAACTCCACCGTCGGCTGGCTTCGCCCAGGCGTGGAAACGCTCATTGCGCTGGAGGACGACAAGATCACCCTGCCCTCAGTGGTGTTCTTCAATATTGAAGAGCGCCGCCCGGTGTATGGCCGTCTGGCGCTGCATGAGTATCTGGAAGGCTACGAAGGCCGCCTGATGCGCTCGCTCAAAAGCCTTTTGGGTTCCAAGCTGATCAAGCATGACACCAGCGTTCTGGGCACGGCGATGCCATTCAAAGACTTGCTGGGGCTGTTTATCGGCCAACTCAAGCAGCGCGCCGAAGCCACCGCCGGTCGTGATTTTGAAGAAGTGGTGCTGGGCCGCCCGGTATTTTTCGTCGATGACGACCCGATGGCCGACCAGGAAGCTGAAAACACACTGATCGACGTGGCCCGCAAAATCGGCTTCAAGGAGGTGTCCTTCCAGTACGAACCCATTGCCGCCGCATTCGACTACGAATCCACCATCGAACGCGAAGAGCTGGTACTGATTGTCGACATCGGTGGCGGTACCTCCGACTTCTCGCTGGTGCGCCTGTCGCCCGAGCGTCGCGGCATGGACAACCGTCAAGACGATATTCTGGCCACCGGCGGCGTACACGTGGGCGGAACCGACTTTGACAAGCAACTGAGCCTGCAAGGCGTAATGCCCTTGTTCGGCTATGGCAGCCGCATGAAAAGCGGCGCCTACATGCCAACTAGCCACCACATGAACTTGGCCACCTGGCACACCATCAACTCGGTGTACTCACAGAAATCCCAGTTGGCCTTGGGCAGCATGCGCTATGACATCGAAGACACAGGTGGCATTGATCGCCTGTTCAAGCTGATTGAGCAGCGCGCCGGTCACTGGCTGGCGATGGAAATCGAAGAAACCAAAATCGAACTGACCCACAACGACAGCCGCCACTTGCCACTGGATCGTGTGGAGGCCGGGTTGAGCGTGGAGTTGAGCCGGGCGATGTTCGAAGCCTCGATCGACAACCAACTGGAGCGCATCCGCAACAGCGTCACACAGTTGCTGACCAACGCAGGCGTAGGTGTCGAGCAGGTTGATACAGTGTTTTTCACTGGCGGTTCGAGCGGTATTCCGGCACTGCGCCAGAGCGTTTCGGCCATGCTGCCGAACGCCCGTCACGTCGAAGGCAACATTTTCGGCAGCATTGGCAGCGGCTTGGCGATTGAGGCTAAAAAGCGTTACGGCTAACCCGACAACACTCGTAGGCACTGGCGAAGGCTGCGACCTTTTGATCTTTTAAAAGCTCGCAACCTGCGCCAGCGTCGACAGGTTTAAACCAGCTCCACCTGCTTCAACTCACTCTTCAAATACGCATAGTAAATCGGCCCCGCCACCACCCCCGGCAGGCCGAACGCGGCCTCAAACACCAGCATCGCCAGCAGCAACTCCCACGATTTAGCACTGATCTGCCCGCCAACGATCTTGGCGTTCAGGAAGTATTCCAGCTTGTGGATAACAATCAGGTAACCCAGCGCCCCCACCGCCACCCAAATGGACAGCGACAAGCCCACGATGGTGATCAAGGTGTTGGAAATCAAGTTGCCAATCACTGGCAGCAAGCCGAGCAGGAAGGTCAACACGATCAAGGTTTTGGTCAGCGGCAGATGCACACCAAACAGCGGCAATACCACCGCCAGAAAAATCCCGGTAAAGGCCGTGTTAAGCAGCGCGATTTTGATCTGGGCAAACACAATATTGCGAAACGCCTTCACCAACAGATGCAAACGGTCGAACAGCGCCGCCGACAGCGGCTTGCGGCGACTCACATCAGGGATGCGCTGCAAGGCAATAATGGCGCCCAGCACCATGCCAATGAGCAAGGTCACGAACATATGCGCAGCGTCTTTTCCGACCAACTGCAAGTCGCTCAAGTGCTTGTTGACCCATGCGCCGATGGCCACCCGAAACTCCGCCGCACTGGCGGGCAAGTAACTGTCCAGAAACGGCGGTAACTGCCCACGCGCTTTGTCGACAACAGCCATGAACTTATTGAGCGATGCCCCGGGGTTTTCAGCCTCGTGCAGCAAAAAGCTGATAGCACCGGCAAAAATCAACGCCAACACACTCACAATCAGCGTGCCCAATAACGCCACGGCCAACCAACGCGCACGGCGCCCTGCAATCAACCTTTGTAGTTGCGGCGTGAGCATGTTGACCAATTCGTACACCAACAACCCGGCAAGCAAGCTGGGCAACAAGCGCAATGGGAAAACCAGTAACAAGCCGCCAGCAATGATGATGTAGCTGGCCAATAAAATGTGACGCTGAGAAAACGATGGCATACAGCCTCAAAACAAGCAGCGCAAAAGGACGGGCAGTCTGCCAGCCTTCGGCGGGCAGCACTAGAATTTCACGGTTTGATCAGCGTTTTACCTTAGCCGCTGCCAAGGTACGACGGCTGCGTTCGATTACGAAGCGATCGTGAATTCAGACTCCCTGTTCTTGCAGGCAAACTGCATTGTCTGAATTTACGACGACTGCGTCGCCGAACGTAGCCTTCGTTCCTCGTCAGCGGCTACAAGATCTGCGCCGTCATTGATCCTATTTTTTCTTCAGGCAATCACTCATAAAAGCTTTGCGTGCATCGCCTTTGAGGGCTTGGGTGCCAGCCGTGGCGTTGCAGGTTTTCATTTTTTCTTGCTGGGTGGCTGCACCCGCAGGCTTGGCTTTGAGGCAAGCACTCATAAAAGCTTTGCGCTCATCACCCTTGAGGGTTTTGGCGCTGGCGTCAGCATTGCAACTGGTCATCTTGTTTTGTTGAGCCGTGGCTGCAAAGCCTTGTGCGCACAGCAATAAACCCATCAGCAGCACAGGAACACGCAACATCTTCATGGAGTTATCTCCTTATGGCCGCACCCGGTGGCAGCGGACTTCTCAGGAGTGTAGACAAACTCTGTTACACGCAGCTTCAAAGATGCTGAGCCTGACGGCGATATTGCTCAGGCGTACACCCCGCCTGACGCTGAAACATCGCAATAAACGCCGACGATGTGCTGTAACCCAGATCAAACCCCACATCCTGAACCGTGCGCGACGATTCCAACGCCTCAATGGCCGCTAAAAAACGCAAGCGCTGGCGCCACTCGCCAAAGCTCATCCCTAACTCGCGCACAAACAACCGCGCCAATGTGCGCTCACTGACATGCACCTGCGCCGCCCATTGCCCCAGCGGGCGGTTATCGCCGGGCTGGCGTTGCAACCCCTCAAGCACACTGAGCAAACCGGCATGACTGGCGTAAGGCAAATAACACTGATGAACCGGCGCCTGACGCAGTTGATCGACCAACACCTGTGCCAGTCGAACGTCAGCGTCACCTTGCGGGATATTCACATCGCGACGGGCAAAGTCACTGAGAATCGCCTTGAGAATATCGCTGATGGCCAGCGTGACGGGTCTGCTCGGCAGATGCTTGCAGTGAGCTGCATCCAGATAAACCGAGCGGTAAACAATCGCCTGTGAATTGTAGGCACTGTGCTCTGTATTGGGTGGGACCCACACCGCGTATTGGGGCGGAGACATAAAACGCTGACCATCGACTTCAAAGCGCATCACCCCGTGAGCCACGTAGTCCAACGAACCCCAGGCATGAGTGTGCGGCGCAGCGTGGCTATCGGCTTCAATCTCGGCGTATCGAAAGTAAACCGGGGCCGGTAATCCATCGAATTTGGGAACGCTGATCAGATTCTTGCGCATGCTGTCTGGATTCACTGCGAGGTTGGCTGGATCGAAGTATAGGCGCGCAGACAGACAAGCGGATAATCGCGGCTTACTCACCTTGTGGTTGTCTTCAATGCAATACGCTTACCCGCTACTGGCTATTTTTATCTGGGCCGGCAATACCGTGATCAACAAACTGGCGGTGGGCGCGATCTTCCCATCCGAAATCGGCTTTTATCGCTGGTTACTGGCCGGGCTGCTGTTCACCCCTTTTATGCTCAAACCGGTGATGGCCAACTGGTCAATCATCCGCCCCAATCTGGGCAAAATCTTTATCCTCGGCGTGCTTGGCATGGCGGTGTATCAAAGCCTGGCCTACTACGCTGCGGCCCGCACCTCGGCCACCAACATGGGCATCATCCTGTCGCTGATGCCACTTATGGTGCTGAGTATGTCGATCATCAGCCTGGGCCAACGCCTGACAGCCGGGGCTTTGGTGGGTGCGGTTGTATCGTTTATCGGCGTATTGGTCGTGGTGTCGAGCGGTAGCCTCAGTGCCTTGCTGGATCACGGCTTGAATCTGGGCGACGCGATGATGCTAATCGCAACCCTGGCGTACGCGATTTACAGCACCTTGCTCAAAAAGTGGCAACTGCGTCTGCCGCCGTTGCAAATGCTCTACCTGCAAGTGCTGGTGGCGATTGTGGTGTTGTTGCCGCTGTACCTGCTGTCACCCAAAGTCGGCCCCAACGAACACAACATCGGGCTGGTGCTGTACGCCTGCGTATTGGCATCAATGGTCGCGCCGCTGGCGTGGATGAAAGCCGTGGCACTGCTGGGCCCTAGCCGCACCACCTTGTTTTTCAACCTGCTGCCGCTGATAACCGCATTGATTGCAGCCGTGGTGTTGAAAGAACAACTGCACACCTACCACCTGATCGGCGGCGCTCTAACCCTGGCCGGGGTCATTTTGTCGGAGCGTTGGACCACGCCTGTGCGCAACGTCAAAACAGCCTGATCCTCACGCCAAGAACTGCCTTTGGCAGCTCTTGGCGCGGCAATCATTTACTTCACCGTCTTCGGCACTTTGCCCTGCTGCATTTGCTGCAACAGCGGCGCGCACTGATTGGGCTCACCACCACTTGGCGCAACTAACGCCAACAGCCCTGCGGCCGGGCCTGCAATCACGCCCAGCGCAACCATGCCAGCGCCACGCAGCAACAACGGTACGGGCTGTACGCCTGCTGACGGGTTGGCGAAGGTGCCGCGCACGTACAACGGCGAGCGCAACGAGAACAAACGCAGGCCTTTGGACTCGGGGGTGATTTTCAGGTCGAGCTGTTCAGTGGCGAAATTGGCCGTGCCGTCGACGTAAATGATCGCGTTCTCGGTATCGAACACAAACAGTCGCGTGCTGGCCAAACCATTCTTGATGCCAAAGTCTGCCGCTGCGCAGTTGATCTTCACGTCCTCGTCGCCAAAGATTTTGCCCACCACGTAATTGCCGACGTTCAGCCCAGCGATTTCCATCAGGCTACGACTGATAGCGCCATCGTTGATGATCATCTTCAGGTCGCCATTGGCCGTGCCCAATAACTTGGCCACCGAGTTGCCGGTGCCCGCAATCGTGGCATCGCCATTGAGTTCACCAAAGCTGGTTTTCATCGGTTCAAAGGTGGGGAACAACTGTTTGAGCTTGAAGTTACGCGCCGTTAATTTGGCCCGCCCCTGCAACGGCGTGTCGCGGCCATTAAGACGAATTTGTGCATTCAGCTTGCCGCCTGCCACACCAAAACGCAGCGGCTCAAGGTTTAGCTCGCCATCCTTAAGCACCACATGGGTGTAAAGGTCGGTGAATGGCAGCTCGGCGCTCTGAACAATGCGCTTACCCGTGAATTCAACGTCAGCGTCCATGTCGCGCCAGCGTTCGGTACGAAACTCTTCGACGGGCAACACTTTACCGCTCGGTTGCTTGCTGTCGCTGCCCCGGGCTTGTTGTTTGGTGTTGGAGTCCGCGCCAATCAAGGGCGCAAGGTCGGCCATCAACAATTGGTTGGACACTAAAGCGCCGGTCAGTTTAGGCCGCGGCTTACTCGCGACGTAGCCGAGGTTGCCGTGGATATCACTGCTGCCGATCTTGCCGTTGAAGTTTTCGTAAGTGAAGGTCGCGCCCTGGGACTCGTGCAGTTTGGCGATCAGGTGGCCGTCAGTGGAGTACGGCGGTGAGTCGGGCAATGTCACGCCCGTCAGCGGATACAGATTACTCAGGCTCGTACCCGCCAGTTTTAGTCGCAAGTCCAGCGCGCCCAAATTCAGCGGGTCAGTCAGGGTACCGGCCAGCGCCACCTGCGTGTCGGCGATGCTCACTTGGGCTTGCAGCGGGAAGGGTTTGTTCGCGTCTTGCAACGCCAGCAAACCGCCAATTTTGCCAGTGCCGCTGAGCGTTTGGCCGTGATACTGGCCCTTAACCTTGAGGCCGAATGCGTAATCCTGAGGTGCTGCCCCTTTAGCTTTTGCTTTTTTCGCCTCACTTTCACCGACGATTTCGCTAAACGGAATCGGCTTGCCCAGCGGGTCAATCAACACATCCAGTTGGGTTTTCAGGGTTTGGTCGTTGAGCGTGACATGGCCCTTGTCGAAACCAATGGCGCCGATATCCATCGTCCAGTTAGACGGCTCAGCGTTCGGGTCTTTGGGGTCGAAGGTGAAGGTCCAGTTGGCGCGGCCATCGGCCAAACGCACAAGGTTGGCACTGGGTTGCGTTAAGTCGATACGCGGGATGGCGACGGTTTGGGTCAGCAGTGGCAAAGGCGACAGGCGCAGCTCCACGCGTTTCAAGCTGGCCATTTGCGGGGTTTTCGCCCATTCGGGGTTACCCAGCGTCAGGTCTTCAGCGATCACATGAGGCCAAGGCACCCAAGCACGCCAGCCGCCTTCTTCGACCTCGCGCTGCCAACGCACAGCGAGGTTGCCATTAATGGCAAACGGACGATGAAGGATTTCAGACACTTTTTCGTTGATCGTCGGCTTAACGCGGTTCCAGTCGAAAGTGGCGAGAATCACCACCAACACGGCCACCAGCAGGACGAAAATGCCGACAACCGAGGCAAGAATTTTACGGGTGCGCGTCATGACACGGCTCCTTATTACGACTGAACGTCCAAATTGCGACGCGTATGAAGGTACGACTGACAAAGGTGGCTCAAGGTTTAACTTAAGGCCTGCTTTCGTTGAAAAAATCTCAAGAGCCGCAGGCTAGAGAGCTTAAACCTGAACAATCATTTTTGTTGATTATCACCATTGTCCTTATGAACTTTGATATCGAGTATCCAAGCGTAGCATTGCATCCATACCCACTTAGATGCACAGCTACGGAGCTTACACACCATGAAACGCCCATTACTGCTTGGTTTGACCCTTTCACTGCTGGCCCTTAATGCGCTTGCCCAACCCGCAGATGAACAACCAACACCGTTAGTGCAGCCCGCGTCGAGCACCCTGAGCCAGCCCCTCAACCCACTTGCCGAAGACGGCGCGCAACGCACGTTAGATCAACAAAATCGCGTGGCTGAAGATGGCTACGATCGCACCCAACGCCAACAAAATCGTATTGCCGAAGGGGGTGCAGAGCGTCTGGCAGAAAGGAATCAACGAGCAAGCTAACTCGCCCTCTGTAAACGCCAGCGCCGAGCTTCGATAACGACGATTCCCGTTGCTGCTACGCAACCCATTGCAGCCTTCGGCAGCGACTCCGCTGGATTGAGCATCACACCGTTCGACGTCATCAAAGCTGATTTGCTAGAGTGCGCCGCTGTCCTTGTCTGGAATGCCAGCCCCAATGCTGCCTCGCGCCGAACAGAAGCAACAAACTCGCCTTGCGCTGATGGACGCTGCCCGCCACTTGATGGAGTCGGGTCGCGGCTTTGGCAGCCTGAGCCTGCGCGAAGTCGCCAAAACTGCCGGCATCGTGCCCACCGGGTTCTACCGCCATTTCAGCGACATGGACCAACTGGGCCTGGCGCTGGTAAGTGAAGTGGGCCAAACCTTTCGCGAAACCATTCGCCTGGTGCGCCATAACGAGCTGTTTATGGGCGGGGTGATCAACGCCTCGGTGCGCATCTTTCTGGACGTGGTAGAAGCCAATCGCTCGCAGTTCCTGTTTCTGGCACGCGAGCAATATGGCGGTTCTCAGCCAGTGCGACAGGCCATTGGCGCGCTGCGCGAAGACATCACTTCTGACTTGGCTGCCGATCTGGGCTCTAAACCCAAACTGCGCCACCTTAACCACGCCGGGCTCACGGTCATCGCTGATCTGGTGGTTAAAAGTGTGTTCGCCGCCTTGCCTGATGTGATTGACCCGCCCGCCGAAACACTGCCGGACTACCTGCAACCTCAAGCCAAAATCAGCCAACAACTGCGCTTCATTTTTATTGGTCTCAAACACTGGCAAGGCTTGGGCAGCACCGAGTAAGAAAATTGCACCGCACAAGTGCGAAAAGCGGCTCGCTACGCACCATTAAAGAGCGCCGAGCGTAACGCTGCGTGCGTACAACACTTTCGCAAAGCCGCATTCTCTGCAACGCCTAAGGTTGGCAAGCCCCTTGCTCTACTCAAGGCATCGTTAATTGCAGGAAGCTTTCCGATGCTGGTGATTCACCGCAGAGTCGACACCCACCCCGTGTGGAGTGCCGAGTTACATCTGAACTTCGAAGCCCGTAGTAAAAGTCGCCTGCGCTGCTTTAGCAGTGACGGCGAAGACGTGGGTTTATTCCTTGAGCGTGGGCAACCGCCCTTGCATGACGGCGAATTTCTACAAGCCCAAGACGGACGCATCGTGCGCGTGTGTGCGAGCCCCGAAAAACTGCTGCACGTGACCTGTCGCAATGCCTTTGAGCTGACCCGTGCCGCTTATCACTTGGGCAATCGCCACGTGGCGCTGCAAGTCGGGGAAGGTTGGCTACGTTTGCTCGACGACTACGTACTCAAGGCCATGCTTGAACAGCTCGGCGCGCACACTGAGTCGATTGAAGCCCCGTTCCAGCCCGAACACGGCGCCTATGGCGGTGGCCATCATCACTCCCGCGCCGGTGAAGAAGCCTTCAATTACGCGCCACGCCTGCATCAATTTGGCGTGCGTTTGTGAGCCCGGCCTGGGCGCTTTTGCGTCTGGCCAGCCCGCAGCTGCCCATTGGCGGCTACAGCTATTCCCAAGGGCTAGAAATGGCCGTTGAGCAAGGCCGCGTCTTTGATTCGGCCAGCGCCGCACGCTGGATCAGCGATCAGTTACTGCTCAATCTGGCCCGCTTCGAGGCGCCCTTGCTGCTCGCCCACTGCCAAGCCGCTGCCGATGAACACTGGAGCGCCTTGCAGCGTCACTGCGACGAACATCGGGCCAGCCGTGAAACCCGCGAGCTGCATCAAGAAAGTCGGCAGATGGGTTATTCCCTGCAACAACTACTCACCGGATTACCCGAACTGGATGAGCCAGCGCGGGTATTTCTCGCTCAACAATGCGAACCGCATCTGGCACTTGGCTGGGCATTGGCCGCCCGTGCGTGGGGCATCAGCCCACAAGATGCTTTGGCCGCCTGGTTGTGGAGCTGGCTGGAAAACCAACTGGCAGTGCTGATGAAAACCTTGCCCTTGGGCCAGCAAGCCGCGCAGCGCATGACCAGCGAACTTTCGCCGCGCTTGCAGCAAGCGCAAGTGCACGCCAGTTCGCTGAATTTATCCCACTTGGGCAGCGCCGCTTTCGGCTTGTCTTTGGCGAGCATGGGCCACGAGCGCCAGTACAGCCGCCTGTTTCGATCTTAGGAGAACGTGATGAACACACAGCCTTTACGTGTCGGCATCGGTGGCCCGGTGGGTTCCGGCAAAACCGCACTGACCCTCGCCCTGTGCCTGGCCTTGCGCGAAAAGTACAACCTGGCAGTGGTCACCAACGACATTTATACCCGCGAAGACGCCGACTTTTTGGTTCGCAACGAAGCGCTGGCCCCCGAGCGCATCATCGGCGTAGAAACCGGCGGCTGCCCGCACACGGCCATTCGCGAAGACGCGTCCATCAACCTAGAAGCCGTTGACCAGCTCAATCGTCGCTTCCCCGGCCTGGATCTGATTTTGGTGGAATCGGGTGGGGATAACTTGTCAGCGACCTTCAGCCCTGAGCTGTCTGACCTGACGATTTATGTCATCGACGTTTCCGCAGGCGACAAACTGCCGCGCAAAGGTGGGCCGGGGATTTGTAAGTCAGACTTGTTAGTCATCAATAAAATCGACTTGGCACCGTTGGTGGGTGCATCGCTGGAACTGATGGACAGCGACACTAAACGCATGCGCGGCAACAAGCCGTTCGTGTTCAGCAACCAAAAGACCGGGCATGGTCTGGACACCATCGTGGCCTTTATCGAAAAACAAGGATTGCTGGTGCCTTGATGCTTGGCGTGGGCGCTGGCGCAGGCTGCGATCGCTTAAAAATCGAAATATCGCAGCCTTCGATAGCGCCTGGGCGGGGTATTCGCCGTCATTCGGATAATCACGGTGTATCATGTCGCGCAAACGCCCCTGCCGTGACGACGCCAGCCAATGCCCGATGTAGCCAGCTCCGCCTTTTCGCCTGAACTGACCGCCACGTTTGCGGCGGTGCAGCAGCATTTTCGCAAAGTTATCGTGCCGCTGTGGCAAGGCCCCGGCTGGAATGCCGAGCTCGCGCTGCCTTACGAGGCGCTCAGCCCAACGCATCAGCCCCTGCCCCCTCAACGCTATCGTGCGATGGCCTGTGCCCGTCAGTTGTATGTGTTTGCCAGCCTGATCGACGACCCGGCGTTTCCAGAGGCCACAGAGCGGGCGGCTGCCTTGTTTCGCTCGCTGCAACGCCACTTTCACGACGCCGAGCACGGCGGCTGGTTCTACAGCATCGACCCCAACGGTGCGCCGCTGGACTTACGCAAAGACCTCTACACCCACGCATTCATCATCTTCGCTTGCGCCCATTACTGGGCCAAGGTGCGCGAGCCGTTGGTCGAGTCAGTGCTCAATGCGGCGCTTGAAGTGGTCGTCAAACAGTTCAGCGAT
Organism: Pseudomonas sp. E315; assembly: GCF_055406205.1. NCBI lineage: Bacteria > Pseudomonadati > Pseudomonadota > Gammaproteobacteria > Pseudomonadales > Pseudomonadaceae > Pseudomonas > Pseudomonas sp. E315. The sequence continues at coordinate 129,336 of NZ_JBUZPJ010000013.1, forward strand.
GGCAAAGGCTTATACGAGGCCAGCCTGAATCAAGATTGGTCGAGCCTGAACACCGGCCCGCTACAAAACCCGCTAATGCACTTGGCCGAAGCCTTTTTGGCCACCCTGTCCGTACGCGACGATGCGCCCGTGCAGGCCGCTTTGCTGGCGCTGGCCGATGGCATGCAGCAACGTTTTATCGAGCCTGTGCATAACGTGATGCTAGAGAAGCCACGCGGGGCTGTGGATAACTGGTTTGAGCCGGGGCACCAGTTTGAATGGTACTTCTTGCTGGAATCTTCGCCGCTACTGCGTCAGACCTCATTGCATGCGTCATTGGATCGCGCCTTCGAGTTTGCCGAACACGTGGGCGTAGACGCGCACAGTGGCGCTGTTTGCGGCATGCTCACCCCACAAGGCAGCCTGCGCGATGGCACTCAACGCATTTGGGCTCAGGCCGAATACCTGCGCGCCCTGACTTTGCGCCCTGGCAACCTGCCACGTTTGCGCCGCCAATTACTGGCGTTGCAGCAGCACTTTTTGCATGCCGAGGGTTGGTACGAATGCCTGGACGCAACCGGCAACGTCAGCCGCGAAGACATGCCGTCGACCACGCCGTATCACTTGGCCACCTGTTACAGCGGCCTAGCGCAGTTTTTCGGTTGAACCTGTAGGCGCTGGCGCACGCTGCGAGCTTCTAAAAGATCAAACGCTCGCAGCCTGCGCCAGCGCTACATGAATCATCATCCTGCGCTTATGCAATCCACTTCCTGTCACCCGTAAAGCTGATCGTCAGCCAGCGCGCCGTGTCTGCCGCGCCCAGCATGTCGGAGATCTCTTCACGAATGGCATCAAGCGTCTTGATGCAGGTCAGTGGATAACCCGCAGGCAGCACAATGTGTATCTCAATAAACCGCGCCCGACCATGCTTCTGCACATAGGTTTTGTAGCCTTCAAAACCATGACGTGCGGACATTGCTTCCAGCACATCACGCACCTTGTCATCGAGCTTGTCCGGGGCGATTCCCAAAACGTCGCGCAAGGCTGGCTTAAGGATTTTGAACGCAGGCGCCAGCATGCTCAGTGCCAGCAAAATCAGGATCGCCGGGTCAACATACGCGGCCCACTGTGCATAACCTTGCTGCTTGAACGCCAAGGCCGTCACGAAACTTATCAACAGCCCCACCGACAGCATCGCGTCTACCAGCCAACTGATGTTGTCGAACTGGATCAAGGTTGATTTCAGCTTGCGGTTTTTGCGGCGCACCCAGAAGTAGTACGCAAACTCGATCACGGTAAATACCGCGGCATAGACGATGACCAAGCCCAATTCGATATCGCGCCCGCCATTGATGATGCCAAACACGCCGTTAAGAAAGGCATAGATCGCGATCAATAACAGGAAGCTGCCTTCAATCAGCAGCACCATAGGCTCAAGGTGCCAAAAGCCGAACTGGAAACGCTGGTTACTTTCTTTGGCGATTAACTGCGCTGTAATCAACATCAGCACTTTGATAAACGTCGCAATCAAAGAAAAAAATCCATCAAACAAGATGGACTGGGACCCCGAAATGAAACCCGTCACGATGCCAGCAATGGCCACCGCGAACATCAGAACGGTCGATTGTTTGAGCAGTATCTGCTCACCACGGTTACTCACAACAAACTCCTTTCAGCCCGATTGAATGCGACCCCCCTCAGGAGGTCGCGGGTGGGCTGCCAAGCGCGAGTTTACTCCTTGGCGTGGCGCTCGATCGCAAAACCGCTCCAGGACTGCGTCACGGGCATCAGCTCAAGGCGATTGATGTTGATGTGGGCCGGGGTGTTGAGCACCCAAAAAATAGTTTCGGCGATGTCTTCTGGCTGAATAGGTTCAGCACCTTGATAGGTGGCGTCATAGCGCGCCTTGTCACCGCCAAAGCGCACCATCGAGAATTCGCTCTCGCACAAACCCGGCTCAATATTGCTGACTCGCACACCTGTGCCTTGCAGATCACAACGCAAATTCAGGGAAAACTGCTTAACAAAGGCTTTGGTGCCGCCATACACATGGCTGCCCGGATACGGGTAGTTGCCAGCGATAGACCCCAAGTTGACGATCCCTGCGCCACGTCCGTAAGCAATCAAGCGTGGCAGCAGCAGGTTGGTGGTGTACAGCAAGCCTTTGATGTTGGTGTCGACCATGGTTTCCCAATCGTCGAGCTTGCACTGCGGGGCCGGGTCAGTCCCCACCGCCAGCCCGGCGTTGTTGATAAGCCCGCGCAACTTACTAATCGATGGCGGCAAGTTGGCAATTGCGTCTTCCATTGCAGCGCGGTCACGCACATCCACGACCAAACCATGCACTTCAGTTTGCTTGGACAGCTCTTCGCACAGTGCTTTTAGACGTTCTTCGCGGCGGCCAGTGAGAACCAGTTTCCAACCTGCTTGCGCAAACCTGCGTGCGCACGCCTCACCAAACCCAGACGTTGCGCCCGTAATAAACAGCGTGGAAGTCATCGTGTTCTCCTTGGCTGGCGGGCTTGAGCCGCCGTTGAATAAGACGAAGAGCAGAATGCCCGGCCTGCGATCCAGCGGCAAGGCCGCCTGCTGTACAAAAAACAACCAACAAGCGCCAAGCCACGGCTCATAAGGGCTTGCGTTGGTTACGCTCACCTTATCCACAGGCCCGCCCACAGTCTTTGGGGGCAACTCAAAAATAACAAAAGCCTCTATTCATAAGGCCTACAGCGCAGATTGAAGTGTTTTTAACTTGACCTGAACCTGCCCGGCATGCAGACGCCCCAAAAGGGTGCAACCTAGTGAAACCTGCCAAGCCGCCAGAGGCCAGTCATTACGCCGCCTAGCGCATTCTTTCCAGAGTTTAACCACAGACTTATCCACAGGTTAGTACCGGTTTTTTTCGGGCCTATTATTTTCAAATAGCCTGTTGACAACTCGCGCTCACAGCCGAGGCAAAAGCGCTGATCAAAAAACAACCACAACCCTGCACGCCATATAAATAAAGGCCTACAGACAACTACTCCCACGTTACCCACAGCCGCCTCCACAGCAAACGGGGACAAGTCAATTTGATGACAAAACAGCTATTTACAGCGTCTTTATGCCGCGCTTTAAGAGGGTTGCTATTTTCTTGTCCACAATTTCGAATAACCGCTGCGGGTGTGTCAAAAAGCCCCAAAAACACAAAACCCGTGGGAGCTGCGGCAGCTCCCACGGGTTTTGGGGTATTTCTTAATGCCCGCCTAAATATGCGTTGCGCACTTCTTCGTTGCTGAGTAATTCCTTACCCGTGCCAGTCAGACGAATCTCACCATTGACCATCACATAGGCGCGGTCTGACAGACGCAACGCATGGTTAGCGTTTTGCTCCACCAAAAAGATGGTCATACCTGTGCTTGCCAGCTCCCGCAGGGTGGCGAAAATCTGCTTCACCACAATCGGCGCCAGCCCAAGGCTTGGTTCGTCCAGTAGCAACAACTTGGGCCGACTCATCAGCGCACGAGCGATGGCAAGCATTTGCTGTTCGCCTCCCGACATGGTCATGGCTCGCTGATTGCGCCGCTCCTTGAGCCTGGGGAACAGCTCAAACATACGCTGCATGTCTTCGCTGGCGTGCTTGTCCCCAATAGGAATAGTGCCCATCAGCAGGTTTTCTTCGACTGACATGTCCGGAAATACCCGACGCCCTTCCGGCGACTGGGCAATGCCGTTGGACGCGATGTAGTGCGAGGACTTCTGAGTGATGTCGATCCCCTGATAGAGGATCTTTCCACTGCTGGCCCGAGGTTGACCAAAAATAGACATCAGCAACGTGGATTTTCCCGCACCGTTGGAGCCGATCAGGCTGACGGTCTCGCCCTCTTCGATGTGCATGGAAACTTTTTTCAGCGCCTGAATTGGCCCGTAAAACACGTCCAATTCTTGCAGTTCGAGGATCGTGCCCGTCATATCAGCTCCTCTTCGTCTGCGCCAAGATAAGCGGCGATCACTTTCGGGTCGTTACGAATCGCCTCTGGCCCGCCCTCGGCGATAACGTTGCCGTGGTCCAGCACCACGATGTGATCGGAAATACTCATCACCATGCCCATGTCGTGCTCGATGAGCACCACTGTCAGGTCGTGCTCGTCACGCAGCAGTCGAATCATCGCACTCAACGCTTCGGTTTCTTGTGGGTTGAGCCCCGCCGCGGGCTCATCAAGGCAGATGATTTGCGGCCGGGTACACATCGCTCGGGCAATCTCCAAACGGCGTTGTTGGCCGTAGGACAACTCACCCGCCAAGCGGTTGGCACAGTTCACCAAATCAACCACTTCCAGCCAGTAAAATGCGTGGTCCAGCGCATCACTTTCAGCCTTGCGGTAGCCCTTGGTATTGAGGATGCCCGCCAGCATGTTGCGGTTAACCCACATGTGCTGTGCCACCAGCAGGTTTTCCAAGACGGACATTTCTTTGAACAGCCGTATGTTTTGGAATGTGCGCGCCAACCCCGCACGGTTAACCAAGTGAGTGCCACCGAACATTTTGTAATAGAGCCGACTGGCAAAGGTTTTAGGCGATACAAAATCGGTGGGCTGGAATGGCTCCCCCAGCAGCTTGATGACATTGGTGCGAGTGCCACGGGCATTGAGTTCGATTCTGCCGCCGCTGGCTTTGTAAAACCCGGTCAAGCAGTTAAACACCGTTGTTTTGCCCGCGCCGTTAGGGCCAATCAGAGCAAAAATCGAGTTGCGTTTAACCTTGAGGCTCACATCGCTCAAGGCTTTGATCCCACCGAAGTGCATCATCAGTTTGTCGACGCAGAGCACCACATCGTCTTTGTTGGAGAGCTCGTTCATGGCGCAACTCCCTTGCGTGGCGTAACACCCACACGGCTGATACGAATCAGGCCTCGCGGTCGCCAAATCATCATCAACACCATCAGCACGCCAAACAACAGCACGCGATATTCGGCAAAGCTGCGCAGTAACTCTGGAGCCACAGTCAGCACGAACGCGGCAATCACCACGCCCACGGTAGAGCCCATGCCGCCCAGCACCACAATTGCGAGAATCAAGGCCGACTCAAAGAAGGTGAACGACGACGGGTTAACAAAGCCTTGGTAACTGGCGAAAAACACCCCGGCCAAGCCCGCTGTTGAAGCGCCCAAGGTGAATGCCGAAAGCTTGACCAATACGTGGTTCAGGCCCATTGCACGGCAGGCAATTTCGTCTTCGCGCAATGCTTCCCAAGCGCGGCCAATCGGCATGCGAGTGAGGCGATGCTTGATGTAGAGCACCAGCAACACCACCAAAAACAGCACGATGTAGATAAACAGGAATTTGATATTGGGGTTGTAGTCCAGGCCGAAAAACTCATGAAACGGGACCCCGCCTTCCTTAGCTCGACGGCCAAATTCCAACCCGAGAAAAGTGGGTGATGGCACGGGCATGCCATTTGGCCCACCAGTGAATGACAGCCAATTGTTGAGCACCAACCGGATGATTTCACCAAAACCCAGGGTCACGATGGCCAGATAATCGCCGTGCATTCGCAGCACCGGGAACCCGAGAATGCACCCCGCCATCGCCGCCGCAATCGCCGCCAACGGCAGCACCGACCAAAAACCCAACCCCAAATATTGATAGCCCAGCGCCAGCCCGTAGGCCCCAATCGCATAGAAGGCCACGTAACCCAAGTCCAGCAACCCGGCCAACCCGACCACAATGTTCAGCCCAAGGCCGAGCAGTACGTAGATCAAGCCGAGGATCACCACCGTGAGCAGGTATTTGTTGGCGAAAAACGGAAACACAATGGCGATGACGATCAGTAGCGGGATGATCCAGCGCAGGCGCGACTTGTAGTCCGGCGCCAACACATGAACGCCCGACCCCGTGGACTCAAAGCCCTGAAGAATTTTCAGGCCCTTGGGCGTTTGCAAAAACAGGCTGAGCAGAAAACGACCAACCATCACAATCGCCACCAGCCAGCCGACCCGTGCCGGTTGCAAGTTGAAGCTGTAGCCGTCGAGCACCACCCCCACGATAGGCCCGAACACAATCAATGAAATCAACCCGGCAAGAATCGAATCCATGACACTTTTTTTGATATCAATCGGTTTATTAATAGCTGCCGACATACTCACACCTTCGCCACAAGTGGACGACCCAACAGGCCTTGGGGACGGAAAATCAGGATCAGCACCAACAGTGAGAAACTGAACACGTCTTTGTAATCAGAGTTAACCAAGCCTGCAAAAAGCGATTCGGAAACACCCAATATGATCCCGCCGAGCATGGCGCCCGGCAGTGAGCCGATCCCCCCGAGCACAGCGGCAGTGAAGGCTTTGATGCCAATGATGAAACCTGCGTAAAAATCGAACGTGCCGTAGTTCATGGTGATCAACACGCCCGCCAACGCGGCCATAGCAGCACCAATCACAAACACGTAGGAAATAACTCGGTCAGTGTTGATCCCCAAAATCGACGCCATTTTGCGGTCTTGTTGGGTAGCGCGGCACATACGGCCAAGTTTGGTGTACTTGATGATGTAGGTCAGCAGGCCCATGCCCACGAAGGCCGCGATCAGAATAAATACCTTGGTGTAAGTCAGTTGCACAAAGCCGTTGCCAATATCGACGCGCCAGGCACCGCTGAGCAGTGTCGGTACACCTTGTTGGCGTGAGCCCTGAGCAATTTGCACATAGTTTTGCAGGATCAGCGAGATACCAATGGCGCTGATCAGCGGCGCCAAACGTGTGGAATTTCGCAGAGGTTTGTAAGCCACACGCTCAATCACCCAGCCATACACACCCGTGACCACAACCGTGAAAATCAGGGTGCCCAACATCAGCAGCGGGAAGGATTCAATACCGAAGTATGCCAACAGAGCCAGACTGATCGCCGCGAGGTAAGCAGAGATCATGTACACCTCGCCGTGGGCGAAGTTGATCATGCCGATGATGCCGTAGACCATTGTGTAGCCGATGGCGATCAGGCCGTAGACAGACCCGAGGGTCAGGCCGTTCAGCAGTTGCTGTAGGAAAATACCATCCATAACGCAATCTCACGCACTTGAGCGATAGCGCAAACAGGCCTGCCAAATCGTCAGTAAACGACCCGGATAACACGGTTTGCGCAGCTCCTGGAAAAGAAGACAGCTGATACAGACTTGCCCTTGAATCTGTAGGAGCGAACTTGCTCGCGATGGTCTCAATCACCCTCGAGAACAAGCCCGCTACACAAAAAATGGCAAGAAGAGCGCTTCAACTCACTTCTGTTTTTCCAGTTGGTGATATTTGCCGTTTTCGTCCCACTGATACATCACGTAGTCAGAGACTTTGAGGTCGCCTTTACTGTCCCAAACCTTCTCGCCCATCACGGTTTTAACCGGATTGGCCTTGAGCCACTGGGCAGCGTCTTCGCCTTTGTTGGACTTAGCACCATTGAAGGCATCTGCCATCGCTTGAAGCGAGGCGTACGCGTACAAGGTGTAGCCTTCAGGCTCGGTGCCGGCCTTGCGGAACGCCTCCACCACCTCTTTGCTGTCTGGTAGCAAACGCGGGTCAGCGCCAAAGGTCATGTACACGCCGTCTACGTATTGCTTACCACCCGCCGTGGCAACCAACTCATCGGTCACCACGCCATCATCGGAAACAAACTTCACGTCCTTGAGGCCCGCTTCACGAATCTGACGCACCAATGGCCCCGCTTCCGGGTGCAACCCACCGAAGAACACCACGTCAGCTCCGGTCGAGCGGATTTTGGTTACCAAGGCGCTAAAATCCTTCTCGCCACGGGTCAGGCCTTCTTCCAGAATCGGCTTCACACCGCGCTTGGTCAGTTGCGCACTGGTGGCATCGGCCAGCCCTTTGCCGTAAGTGTCCTTGTCGTTGATGACCGCGACTTTCTTGCCTTTTAGCACATCAACGATGTAGTCCCCGGCAACAACGCCCTGCTGATCATCACGCCCACACATGCGGAACACCGCACTCAGGCCACGCTCAGTGACCTGCGGGTTAGTCGAGCCCGGAGTAATCATGATTACCCCAGCTTCGTCGTACACCTCAGATGCCGGAATTGTGTTCGAAGAACAGAAGTGACCTACAACACCGATTACCTTGTCCTGATCAACCAAGCGGTTGGCCACAGCAACCGCTTGCTTGGGCTCACAGGCATCGTCACCTGCGACCAAAACAATTTTCTCGCCGTTTATCCCGCCCTTGGCGTTGATCACATCTGCCGCTGCCTGCGCCCCCTTCATGTACTGCTCGCCAAATGCCGCGCTAGCACCCGTCATTGGGCCTGCTACACCGATTTTTACATCGGCTTGAACAAACGAAGAAACACCCAATGCAGTAGCCACTGCGAGGGCCAAAAAGCCTTTCTTGTAGAACGTTTGCGACATGAGGTGGTGCTCCTGAGGTTTTTTTAGTTGGCACTGCGACGTCACATCAAGCGCTGAGCAAACCGCGTGCCATTGGTTTTTTATTCTTAAAAAAGCCGTTGTTTTGTTGTTATATCGACTGTTTTGAGCCCATTTTCATTGGGCGTGCAACCGTCTAAACCGAGGAAGGTGAAACCGTTTACGCAATGCAGGTGCAACCAAACAAAATGAATATTGCAACCTGACAGCACTGTGCCAGCAGCTCCCCTGTAACCGTGTGCGTCACCGTTCTGCACACTGTCGGTGCGAGGCTGCTACAAGACGCACCATTACAGGCTAGTCGCTGTACGAATAAAGGTAGTTAGTACAGCGAAAATTGTTCGTTAAATGACAATCCGTAAGCATTGGCCTGCGTGATACAGCGAAAAACCTGCCTCGTATAAACAACTGCGCAGGCCCACGCCAGACAGCGGCTGCATGGCGGTAAACGGAATTGGCAGCGCTTTGGCATCTGCATGACACAAGTAGTCGGCAAAGGCTTTGCCCACCACACTGCCCGTGGTAACACCGCGCCCGTTGTAACCGGTGACTGCCACTAAACCGGGCGCCGGCTCAAATAAACGCATCAAGTGATCGGGCGTAAACGCGATGCAGCCCGTCCAGGTGCATTCCCATTCCACGCCCTTCAAATACGGGAAGTAGTGCTGCTGCACCCGGTCGGCCCATGCTTTGAGAAACCACGTTGGTTTCTGATTGCCATTGCCCAGACTGCCGAGCAGCAAGCGACCTTCGGCATCGCGGCGGATGCTGCTGAGCACTTGGCGCGTGTCCCATGAGCCTTGGCCGCCGGGCAAGATGCGTTGCGCCGTGGCGTCGGTCAGCGGTTTAGACGCAACTTGATAGTAATAACCTGGGAAAAAGTTGCGCCGAAGGTCAGTCCATTCGCCCTCAGTGTAGGCATTGGATGCCAGTACCACTTGCTCTGCGTTTACGGCACCGAGTGCGGTTTGCACTGACCAACGCTGGCCTTGGCGTTCCAGGCCTGTGACCGCGGAGTCGTCAAACAAGCGCCCGCCCAGATCACTGGCCGCCTTGGCCAGCCCGGACGTGTAGGCCATTGGGTTAAGCGTACCTGCACGTTTATCGAGCAAGGCCGCAGCAATTTTTGTGGTGCCCGTTGCTGCTTCGCACGCAGCCCCGGTGAGTAATTCCACTGGCGCACCCCGGCGTTTCCATTGTTGCTCGCGGCTGCGCAGGTCAGCTTCGCCACGTGCGTTGTGCGCCATGTGCAGCGTGCCTTCGCGGCGCAACTGGCAATCAATCCGGTACTTGTCGATCAGGCTAAACACCAACGACGGCGCGGCGCCCAGCATGCGATTGAGCTGACTGCCAATCGCCTCACCAAAACCGGCTTCGATGTCATCCGGTGCTATCCACATGCCCGCGTTCACCAGCCCTACATTGCGCCCCGAGCCGCCATGCCCCGTGCGGTGGGCCTCCAGCACGCAGACGCTTTTACCTTGTTCAAGCAAATGAATAGCCGCTGACAAACCGGTGATTCCGGCGCCTATCACACAGACATCCACGCTCAGTTGGCCCGAAAATGTCGGCGCTTGAGGGCGTTGCGGTGTGAGGGTTTCCCACAGACATTGTTCTTGTAGAGGCATTGCCAAGCTCCAAAAGTGAAACCTAACGGTGATGCGTGGTGGCCCGACTTTGCGTAGGAGCCTGCGATCTTTTGATCTTTCTAAACCCAAAGTTCACAGGCTTCGCCAGCGCCTACGGTTAGTGGTTAATCGAAAGTAATGCCCTGCGCCAGCGGCAGTTCCAGCGAGTAGTTCACGGTGTTGGTCTGACGACGCATGTAGCCGCGCCACGCATCAGAACCTGATTCGCGCCCGCCTCCTGTTTCTTTTTCGCCGCCAAAGGCCCCGCCTATTTCTGCGCCACTGGGGCCGATGTTGACGTTGGCGATCCCACAGTCACTGCCTGTGGCGGACATAAATTGTTCGGCCTCACGCACGTCAGTGGTGAAAATGCACGACGACAAGCCTTGTGGCACAGCGTTGTTTAAGCGCAGCGCATCGTTAAAGTCGCGGTAACCCACCACATACAAGATCGGCGCAAAGGTTTCGTTGCACATCACTTCGCTTTGCTCCGGCATTTCAACAATCGCCGGGCTGACGTAATACGCATTGGGGTATTGGCTGGCCAATTGGCGCTCGCCGCCAAACACCCGACCGCCCTCGCTCAGCGCTTGCTCCAGCGCGTCCTGCATGTTTTCGAAGCTGTGTTTGTCGATCAGCGGGCCCACCAGATTGCCTTGCAGTGGGTGGCCAATGCGCACCTTGGAATAGGCCGCCTTAAGCCGGGTGATGATTTCTTCTTTGACTGACTCATGGGCGATCAAACGGCGCAGGCTGGTGCAGCGCTGACCGGCCGTGCCCACAGCACTGAACAAAATGGCCCGCACCGCCATGTCCAGATCAGCGCTTGGGCCTAGGATCATCGCGTTATTGCCGCCTAATTCCAGAATGCTACGGGCAAAGCGCGCAGCAATTTTAGGCGCCACTTCACGGCCCATGCGGGTGCTGCCCGTGGCGCTGATCAAGGCCACGCGCGGGTCATCGACCAACGCTTCGCCTGCTTCACGCCCGCCGATGATGACTTGGCTCAGGTACTTGGGCGCGTCACTGAACGTGCTCAGCACTCGATCAAACAAGGCTTGGCAGGCCAACGCCGTGAGTGGGGTTTTCTCGGAGGGCTTCCAGATCACAGCGTTGCCGCACACCAGCGCCAGTGTGGTGTTCCATGCCCACACCGCCACCGGAAAGTTAAACGCACTGATCACCCCAACCACACCCAGCGGATGCCAGGTTTCACGCATGTGATGGCCGGGGCGCTCTGAAGCGATGGTCAGGCCATACAGTTGACGTGACAAACCGACCGCGAAATCGCAAATGTCGATCATTTCCTGCACTTCACCCAGACCTTCCTGAGTGATTTTGCCTGCCTCCCATGACACCAACTCGCCCAAGTCCGCCTTGTACTGACGCAGCAAATCCCCAAATTGGCGCACCAGTTCACCGCGTCGCGGGGCTGGCACCTTGCGCCACGCTTCAAACGCATGCTCGGCACGGGTCACATGTTGCTCTGCCTCAGCGGCACCTTCCCACTGCACCGACGCTATCTGGCTGCCATCAATCGGGGTGTGCACAGGCTGCTTGCCTTGTTGATACAGCGCAGGGTTCACACCCAAACGATCCAGTAATGCCGCAACCATAAAGGACACTCCTTCCAATCCATTCAAAAAGGGTTCACCGCACTCAACGGCTCAGGCCTGTAGTTGTAGCTGGCCGACAACGCGCCAACAAACGACCTTTAAGCGAGATATCATTCCGAAAATTCATGCTGCGCTGGTAACGTCGGCTGACAACAAAAACGAGGCCTGCTTAATGCTCAATAAACGCCACCTGCCATCAATCACCGCCTTGCAGTGTTTTGAGGCTGTGACTCGTCATCTGAGCTTCACCCGTGCCGCGCAAGAGTTGAACCTGACTCAAAGTGCTGTCAGTAAACAGGTCGCCCAACTGGAAGAGCTGTTACAGCACTTGCTGTTTCGTCGTGTCAGACGCCGCCTGCAACTGACGCCCGCCGGGGATTTGTACCTGGTAGAAGTCCGAAAAATCCTGACCCAAGTCGAGATGTCGACCCACACGCTGCGCTCCTACGGCGGAGAAACCGAAGTGTTGCGCGTGTCCACACCCTCAACCTTTGGTGCCCGTTGGCTGGTGCCACGGCTTAAGGGCTGGCGGCTGCGTCACCCGCATATCCATCTGGACTTATGCAATGAGCAGGCCGCCGACGAGTTACTGCAAGGGCGCAGCGACATGGCGTTCTATTTTGGCCAAGCTTCACGCCCCGGCACTGAATGCCTGAAACTGTTTGGCGAGCAACTGGTGGCCGTGTGTGCGCCTTCGAGCCTGCCAACGCGCGCCTTCACCGATCCAACGCAGTTGTCTGACTTGGTGTTGTTGCAAAATGCCTCGCGCCCACAGGCATGGCATGAGTGGTTTGACAGTCAGGGATATCACACCGACCACAGCTATCACGGCCCACGCTTTGACACCTTTTACATGTGTATTCGGGCCGCTCAAGTTGGCTGCGGCGTTGCACTGCTGCCCAGGTTTCTGGTCGAAGAAGAACTGGCCGACGGCAAGCTGGTGATTGCCTGGCAACATCCCATGCCAAGTCACGACGCCTATTATCTGGCGTACCCCGAGCACTCGGCAGAAGTGCCCAAGGTGAAGCACTTTGTGAAATGGATGCTGGAGCAGTTGGATGAGCCGTAAACCTGTAGGCGCTGGCACAGGTTGCGAACAGTTGGTGTTTAAACAAATCGCAGCCTGCCCCAGCGCCAACAAAGTAGAAAAGGCTGGCAAAGCAGCCTGTGGATATGCGCCACTAGCACCATTCATTGAAAGAGCTGAGCGTCGTGGCAATCAGGCACGGCCAGCATGGAGATTCCCGCTATGAGCGAGAGTGTGTTTGCCGATCGCATCGTGCAGAACTTGCTCGACACCGACTTCTACAAATTGACGATGATGCAGGCGGTGCTGCACAACTACCCCAACGTTGAAGTCGAATGGGAGTTTCGTTGCCGTAACAGCGAAGACTTACGCCCGTATCTGACAGAAATCCGTCATCAAATAGAGCGGCTGGCTGACTTGAGCATGAGTCAGGATCAGTTGGGCTTTTTAGAACGTATTACGTTTATGACGCCCGACTTCATACGCTTTCTTGGCCTGTTTCGCTTCAACCTGCGTTACGTGCACACCGGGATCGAAAACGGCGAATTATTCATCCGCCTGCGTGGGCCGTGGCTGCACGTCATTTTGTTTGAAGTGCCCCTGCTGTCGATTGTCAGCGAAGTACGTAACCGCTCGCGCTATGCCGGCACCGTTCTGTCTCAGGCGCGCGAGCAGCTATATCGCAAGTTCGACTGGCTGCAAGCCAATGCCAGCGCAGACGAATTGGCGGGATTGCAGGTGGCCGATTTCGGCACTCGTCGTCGTTTTTCTTACCGTGTGCAGGAAGAAGTGGTCAGCGTGCTCAAGCACGATTTCCCAGGGCGTTTTGTCGGCACAAGTAACGTCAACTTGTCTCGCGAGCTGGACATGAAACCCTTGGGCACAATGGCCCACGAGTGGATCATGGCCCACCAGCAACTCGGCCCGCGATTGATCGACAGCCAAAGTGCAGCGCTCGATTGCTGGGTGCGCGAGTATCGCGGGTTATTGGGCATCGCCCTGACCGACTGCATCACGACCGACGCCTTTTTAACCGACTTCGATCTGTACTTCGCCAAGCTGTTTGACGGTTTGCGCCATGATTCGGGCGACCCCGTATTGTGGGCCGAAAAGTGCATTGCGCATTACCACCGACTGGGCATCGACCCCATGAGCAAGACGCTGGTGTTCTCCGACAGCCTGACACTGCCTAGGGCGCTGGAGATTTTCCGCGCTCTGCGAGGCCGGATCAATGTCAGCTTTGGTATTGGCACCAACCTGACCTGTGACATTCCGGGGGTTGAGCCGATGAGCATCGTGCTTAAAATGAACGCCTGTAATGGCTCGCCGGTAGCCAAGATTTCTGATGAGCCAGGTAAAACCCACTGCTCAGACCCGAATTTCGTCGCCTATTTGCGACACGTTTTCCATGTTCCTGAACAATCCGCCAAGGAGTGAGTCATGCAGGCCGTACAGCGTCAGATTGCTCAAGACCTCAAGGTCCAACCGCCGTTTAACGACACCACAGCCCTTGAGGCCGAAGTCGCACGACGCATTACCTTTATCCAGTGCTGCCTGCACAACGCCGGGCTAAAAACCTTGGTGCTGGGCATCAGCGGTGGTGTTGACTCGCTGACGGCGGGTTTGCTGGCTCAGCGGGCCGTTAAACAACTGCGCGAACAAACGGGCGATCAAGCGTATCGCTTTATTGCCGTGCGCCTGCCCTATATGGCCCAGTACGACGAGATCGACGCCACCGCAGCGGTAGACTTCATCGACCCGGACGAGCGCCAAACCGTGAACATTGGCCCTGCGGTCAACGCCCTGAAAGCCGAAATCGCGGCATTTAACGGCAAACCTGCGGCTGCCGTTGATTTTGTATTGGGCAACACCAAAGCGCGGATGCGCATGGTGGCTCAATACACCATCGCGGGCGCCACTGGCGGTCTGGTGATCGGCACTGACCATGCGGCAGAAGCAGTCATGGGCTTTTTCACCAAATTTGGTGACGGCTCATGCGACCTCGCCCCGCTCAGCGGGCTGGTGAAAAATCAGGTTCGCGCCATTGCGCGCTACTTTGGCGCCCCCGAATCACTGGTTGAAAAAGTCCCCACCGCCGACCTCGAAGACCTCGCACCCGGCAAACCTGACGAAGCGTCCCACGGCGTGACTTACGCCGAAATTGATGCCTTCTTGCAGGGGCAGCCGGTGAGTGAGCAGGCGTTCAAGATCATTTGCAGCACCTACGAAAAGACCCAGCACAAACGTGAGATGCCGCTGGCGCCATGACATTGCTCGTTAGCACTGGCGCAGGCTGCGATCTTTTGGTGCTTTACAGATCGCAACCTTCGCCAGCGCCAACGGCTATCGCAGTCGGAAAAAACGGAATGATCCCCACGTTTTTTTTCGCTTGTCGGCCTCTCATTCAAGGGCTTTGATAGACGTCTATTCCGTCGCCAGAGCCCTGCCCCATGCCTTCGTTCGATGCGTTGTTTTCATTGGTCGAGTCTGTACTCGGCAAGCCAAACGCCAGTTGGTTGCGCGCCCATGTGCAGGTGCCTGAAGCGCTGCATGACTTTAACTTCAGCGCTACTGCGCTGCATCGGGTATGGCTCGCCGAAGCGCTCAACCTGTGCTTGTTCCACAAGCTGGTCGACGCAGTGCCTGATGGGCGCCGCTACGTTGAGGAGCAGGCAGCGCAAGGGCGCAAAGTGGTGTTTGATCACGGCGCCATTCGCACCGTCGATTGGCCATCAAACGGCGAACTGCCGCGCGGCCGTCAGGCATTTTCCCGCTTGTTGGAGCCGTTAGGCTTTACCGATGTGCGCACCTACCCGTTAACCAAGCTGAACATGACCGGCTGGGGCTATCGCCAAATGGATCTGCCCGAGGAGATTGCGCAGTTCTTTGTGTCGGAATTGCATCCGGGGCGTTTCAGCGAAGCTTTTCAAAGTGCCGTTTCACGCGTGGTCAGCAGCAGTCGCGACCCTCTTCAAGCAGAACACATAAGCATCCTCACACAGCTGCAACTCACCCGCCATTGCGCCCTGAGTGAGGCGCGGACACTGTTACCTGCGCTTTACCGTGCCTTTGACCGGCAACATGGCGTGGTGCTTGAGGCCGATTACCAGTGTTTGCTCAATGAAAGCGCCGAGATGGCGTGGATTGCGACCGAGGGCAACAGCTTCAACCATTTAACGGATCGGGTGCAGGACTTGGAGGCTTGCGTCGCCCAGCAGCGCGACCTGCAACGCCCTATGAAAGACAGCATTGAAACCTCGGCCTCGGGTCGGGTTATGCAAACGGCTTACCGTGCGTGCAGCGTGGCGCGTGGGCTGATTGATGCCCAAGGCCATTATCGTGAACATCAAGTGCCCGGCTCGTTTGTCGAATTTATTCAGCGCAAGATCGACACGAACACGGGGCGACTGGATTTGAACTTTGACAGCAGTAACGCGCAGGGCATTTTCAAAATGACCGATTCAACAGCTTGAGCCTGAATGCAAACAGCCCCGACGGCGCAAGGCACGTCAGGGCTGTTCAGGAAAAACCAGAGTCTTATTTAAGAATCACAGCGCCTTTCATCATCGAGTTATGGCCTGGGAAGGAACAGAAGAACGAATAATCTTCGCCAGCCTTCAGCTTGGACACGTCAAAGGTCACGGAGTCTTTTTCGCCAGCACCAATAATTTTGGTGTGCGCAATAATGCGAGTATCGCCGTCTTTGAGGTAATTCTTGTCAATGCCGGCTGACATCCCGTCAGTTGCAACACCTGCCATGTCTGCTGTTTTGGTCAACACAACGTTATGACCCATGACGTTTTTCGGCAAGCTGCCAGAGTGGGTCAGGTTCACGGTGAATGTCTTGCAGGACTTGTCGATGACAATTTCTTTAGTGTTGAAAGACATTTGGTCTGTTGAATCGACCGTCACAGCGCACTCAGCCGCCAGCAATTGGCCACTGGCCAGGGTCAAAAGGGATACCGCAACAACTTTGGCAAACATGGTGTATCTCCAAGGCAGGGTATTAAAAATCCACAATTTGCATAGAGATTGCCCCAAAAAGGCTTAGGTTCCAATGACCTGAGTCACGGCCTATCGCCTTGATCGAAACAATCAACCAGCCAAACGAATGGCAAGCCCATAACCTTAGGCCAACTTTTTATTTTTTTGGGGGAATAAGTAATGGGACTTCCTGCCTTGTTGACGTCTTTGATGGCGGCCTATGCCTGTGGTGCCAGCGGAACCTGTGAATAACCCCGGTCAGAGATTTAATCCACATCGTGCTTTTTAGAGGTGTAGAGTCGGGTTTGCAGCGCAAAAAAACAGCCTTGCAAAAACCCAGCTAACGGCTAAGCACTAATACAGGGCAGAATACGCGCCGCTCAACCTCACCTTCGAGCCCAGAGGATCGCCCATGGCCAAACCAAATTACAACTTCGCTAAGCGTCAAAGAGACTTGGCTAAAGAGCAGAAGAAAGAGGAAAAGCTGGCACGCAAGAAAGCGGCCGCTGAAGAAGGCACCGTAGCACTGGATACCGATTTGGATACCGACGTTGAAGTAGAAGGTGAAGTCGCCGCAGAATCTGCCGACACCACAGAAGATCAAGCACCAAAAGCGTAACCCCCTCGGCCCGGTTATCCACAACCCGGCCCACAGGATCTGTGATCAGGATCAGCAGCTCAGCTGTTGATCCTCGCACTTAGCCTGACGCCTCTTGTAGCACCCTCAGACGTTTTAAATCACAACGCCCCACACCAAGACGTATATTGGCCTACGTGCGCCTGGCAG
Organism: Pseudomonas sp. E315; assembly: GCF_055406205.1. Taxonomy (NCBI): domain Bacteria; kingdom Pseudomonadati; phylum Pseudomonadota; class Gammaproteobacteria; order Pseudomonadales; family Pseudomonadaceae; genus Pseudomonas; species Pseudomonas sp. E315. Next base: position 146,760 of record NZ_JBUZPJ010000013.1, read on the forward strand.
GCTTCTCAGCGCGCAGAATGCACAACGCCAGCTCGAAAGCTGGCGCTAATGTGGCATTCAAAACCAGTCGTCACTACCGAAGGCTGCGATTAAGGCCGCATCGCAGCCTGCGCCAGCGACTACATGGCTTGTTTAGCGCGGTACGACCGGTTTGCGGGTCGGCTTTTGGCTTTTGCCGCCTTTGGCTGCTTCATGACGCTCTTTGGCGGCTTGTTTATTGCGGGCAAATGCCGCGGCCTTGGCCTGTTCGCGCTTGTCCCACGGGTTACCACCATCGCTGGCACGCGGCGGCAGGCCAGTGTGCTGGGTGAGGATTTTAGTGGTCGTGTCTTTGGCAACTTTATGGCTGCCAGCAGGCGTCGAGTTTTTACGACGAGCACTTTGGTAACCATCAATAGCCGGTTGATGCAGCGGAATCAGTTGGTCTTTGCCCGAGCCGATCAAGTCAGCACGGCCCATGCGCGTCAGTGCTTCACGTAGCATTGGCCAGCCTTTGGGGTCGTGGTAACGCAAGAACGCTTTGTGCAGGCGGCGCTGCTCTTCGCTCTTAACGATGGTGACCGAATCGCTCTTGTACGTAACCTTGCGCAGCGGGTTTTTACCCGAGTGGTACATCGCGGTAGCGGTCGCCATTGGCGAAGGGTAGAACGCCTGCACCTGGTCGGCACGGAAACCATTGCCCTTGAGCCACAGCGCAAGGTTCATCATGTCTTCGTCTTTGGTGCCTGGGTGGGCGGCAATGAAGTACGGGATCAGGTACTGCTCTTTGCCTGCTTCCTTGGTGTACTTCTCGAACATGCGCTTGAACTTGTCATAGCTGCCAATGCCCGGCTTCATCATCTGGTTAAGCGGACCTTCCTCGGTGTGCTCCGGGGCGATCTTGAGGTAGCCACCCACGTGGTGGGTCACCAGCTCTTTAACGTACTCCGGCGACTCAACCGCCAAGTCATAACGCAGGCCAGAAGCGATCAGGATTTTTTTCACACCCGGCAACGCACGGGCGCTACGGTACAGCTGAATCAGCGACGAGTGATCTGTGTTCAGGTTCGGGCAAATGCCGGGGAACACGCACGATGGCTTGCGGCAGGCGGATTCGATTTCCGGGGTTTTGCAGGCGATGCGATACATGTTCGCCGTCGGTCCGCCCAAGTCGGAAATGACACCCGTGAAGCCGGGCACCTTGTCGCGGATCTCTTCGATTTCACGAATGATCGACTCTTCGGAACGGTTCTGGATGATCCGGCCTTCGTGCTCTGTGATCGAGCAGAAGGTGCAGCCACCGAAACAGCCACGCATGATGTTCACCGAGAAGCGAATCATGTCGTAGGCGGGGATCTTTTCCTTGCCGTATGCCGGGTGCGGGACGCGTGCGTATGGCATGCCAAACACGTAGTCCATTTCGTCGGTGGTCATAGGGATCGGAGGCGGGTTAAACCATACGTCCACTTCGCCGTGCTTTTGAACCAATGCACGGGCGTTGCCCGGGTTGGTTTCAAGGTGGAGCACGCGGTTAGCATGAGCGTACAGAACCGAGTCGTTACGTACTTTTTCAACAGATGGCAGACGGATAACCGTCTTGTCACGCGTCATGCGAGGGCTGGCGAGAATCTGCACAACCTGCGCTTCGTTCGGGTCTTCAACCGGGCCTTTTTCTTGCTCAATAGCGCAGGCCTGAGTGTCCTGAGTATTGACGTAAGGGTTGATGATTTTGTCGATCTTGCCCGGACGGTCAATACGCGTGGAGTCCACTTCGTACCAGTCTTTTGGTGTATCGCGGCGAATGAACGCAGTGCCGCGCACGTCGGTGATGTCTTCGATCTTGTGGCCATAAGACAAACGCTGAGCCACTTCGACAATCGCGCGCTCGGCGTTGCCGTACAGCAGGATGTCGGCGCAAGCGTCGATCAGAATCGAGTTACGAACACGGTCTTGCCAGTAGTCGTAATGCGCGATACGACGCAGCGACGCTTCAATGCCGCCGAGCACAATAGGGACGTTTTTGTAGGCTTCTTTACAGCGCTGGCTGTACACCAAACTGGCCCGATCCGGTCGTTTGCCTGCCATGCCACCCGGGGTGTAGGCGTCATCGGAGCGGATTTTTTTGTCAGCGGTGTAACGGTTGATCATGGAGTCCATGTTGCCGGCGGCTACGCCGAAAAACAGGTTGGGCTCACCCAATTTCATGAAGTCGTCTTTGGACTGCCAGTTGGGCTGCGCAATGATGCCAACGCGAAACCCCTGAGACTCCAGCAAGCGACCAATAATGGCCATGCCAAACGAAGGGTGATCGACGTAAGCATCACCGGTCACGATGATGATGTCGCATGAATCCCAGCCGAGCTGATCCATCTCCTCCCTGCTCATAGGCAGGAATGGCGCTGGGCCGAAACATTCGGCCCAGTACTTGGGATAGTCAAATAAAGGCTTGGCTGCTTGCATGTCGATGACCGGTGTTGAGATGAAAAATCGCGGGCGCGGAATATAGCACAAAAAATAACCAATTCCGACGGCAATGGTCGGTTTTACACCTTCAGCCTGCTAGATCTTGCCCTTCAAGCACGTTGGCACTGAGTTAGATAGTTAGCACCTTCTTTAAAAACCAGTGTTTAGGGTGTTGCGACCCCGCAACCCTACTCAATGGTATTGATCGATGAGCAATCCTCAGGCAACTCCACCCGTGAAGGCCAGCGCAGCTATGCCGCTGGCAGCTCACTCCGATTTCATTAAGGAACAGCTGCCAAACGGAATCAGCCAGGCAGATCCGCTACTGCTCAAAGCGCTACGCGTCAGCCTTCTCAAGAGCAATCATTCAAGGCACGACCTCAAAGAGGTCATGGACGCACTGCAAAACCCGGCAGCGTTTGCCAAACCCTTGCTGCATGAGGCCATCAAAAAAGAATTCCCCCATGTGCAGGATATTGAAAGCATCGTTTTCGAACGCGAATGGAAGAACTCGCACCTGCTCGGTCTTATTAAGAACCACGCCGCGACCACCCACCAATCGCTTCTTGAAGCGGCCTTGCAGAACTTTGAAGCATCCGAGGGGCAGCCCGGCGGGATGGCAAGTGGCACCACCCTGAATACGCCCACTAAACAAGGTCCCAAGCAGGCCGGCATAACGGCCGCTGAGTTCGCAAACCTATGTCGTCGTCTGGACTTGGGTAAACAGTACCAAGAACATATCGCCACAATTGTTGATCCCCCCGCCACTCCCGGCCTGACCCGCACGGCCAAGCAGGTACAGCGGATTTTTAGTGAGCATGGGAGAAACACCTTTGAGGTCGCGCTGCACATCGCTTACGTGCAAAAGCAGATCGAAAAAGCGCTTTACGATGATCTGCTCATTTTGCTGAGCAAAGGCCAACACCCAAGTTTGAGGTGCAGTCACTTGGCCATTAACCATGTGGTGATGGCAGGGGTATGGATCATCGGCGATTCGGACTTGGCAAAAGATCAAATCTTGTACATTCCCGAAGACCCTGTCCAGGCACTTCGCAAACACACCTCGAAGTTAGACCTTGAGAGCACACTGGCTGAGCGCCTGAAAGAGCCTGATTACGCCAAGTTTTTCAACACCCTTTACCCCCTAAAACATCATGGCTCCACATTTACGGTGCGTGAACCCTACTGGAGTAGTTCAGGGGGAGGCACGCCGGTCTTAGTCACACCCTCGGGCCTGAACGAGCCAGTCATTTTCTCTCCCATTCAGGGAGACCTATTTGAAGGCGCTGCCGAGCAGTGGCTCATTCAGATAAAAGACAATGCACGCACCCTCGCCGTCGCCACCGCAGATGCTGACGCGCATGCCCGGCAAAAACGTCGCCAGTACTACATTGATACAGGCAAGTCCGTGCTCTTCTTTGCCATGTCGTTCATCCCTCTTGTGGGAGAAGTTCTGTTAGTCGTAGCCGGCATTCAACTCATCAATTCGGTCTATAACGGTTTCGCTGCCTGGAGCCGCAACCACAGCGATCAAGCGTTGGATGAGCTGTTGAATGTCATCGACGACATCGCATTGGCTGCCGCCACCGCAGGTGCAATCAAAACCACAAACTTCACCGCCTCTCTTATAAAAGTCAGGCTGGCCAATGGCGGCTACCGGCTATGGAACCCAAGCCTGGTGCCCTATCGCCAATTAAAACCCTATCCAGACGGCACTCAGCCTGACGCCCGAGGTTTGTATCATCACGAACAGCAGCACTACTTGGAACTTGACGATCTGTCTCATGTGATCAAGCTTGATCCACAAAGCCAGCAATGGCGGCTTCAGCATCCCACCGACCCGCAGGCTTACACTCCCCCCCTGCTAAGTAACGGGGTTGGCGGATGGCGTTGCGAACATGAAAACCCGTACGACTGGGATGAATTCAAGCTCATCAAACGCCTTGGCCCTGACGCGAAAAACATTACTGAGCCCATGGTCGAAGCGATCTTTCGGCTAAGTGGCGTCGACGCTACTACCTTGCGCGAAGCTCATCACGATGCCGTGCGTCCGCCACCGGCACTGCGCGATACCGTAAAGCGTTTTAACCGGGAAAAGGAAATCGATAACTTCACCTTTGAGCGGGCCTTGGGTACCAGCCTTAGTCAGTACTCTCCACTTATTCAGTTTTATCTGACAAGAACGCTGCTCCAACTAACGAGCCTCAAGGAACTGAACATCACCCAAGATCAGGAGAACCACTCCGATGAACAAAACACGGACATCAATGTACCTGAGTCGAGACTTATAAAAGGCGAGCTACTGGATGTACTTGAAGAGCAGATGCAACTGAGCGAGTTCGAAGCCTTGCTGCCAGAAATGCCGAGCGAGAGCATAAGTAACATTCAACGCTTGGCTAAACGACTGCATGAAGAAGCGCTAGAACAAAAACATCTACTTCTTATGTGGCTTGAAGACTATACCGACAGCCCTGGCTCGAAGCTTGAATATGACATTCGAAAAATTATGCCCTTGCTTTCAAAAAGTCATCTCGAAGAAATGACGGCTGTCTTAAACGAGGAGCAAGCACAGCGAATAATGCTGGAGCAAAGCCTTACACCCCAACAGCACTGGGAAGCGTCTCAATACGTGCAAGAGAAACAAGCCAGACGAGCTGTTCAAAATGCTTACCTCAACAGCGCCTATAACATCTCAAGCCTCAGAATCATATTGAACACCCTTGAAAAACTGCCGGGTTGGCCAACATCGCTCCGCATTGAAATACGCGATACCAGCATCAATGGCAAAACACTTGGCATTCTTGGCCCTGAAAATGCCCCCAAACAGTACCTATTGATTCGCAAAGACCATAAATATGCTGTTCACGATGCCGTGGCTGGCCAACTGCATACGCCGACCGATCTGTTTAGTGCAATTGAAAAAACGCTGTCTACACAGGCCTTTGACATCACCAATGCCGACACCCTTGAACGAACGGTGCAACGGGCGCTGCTGCACCGGGCACAATGGCAAAAACCCCTAATAAGGAATACTCGCCGCCCAGTGGTTCTAGCCCTATCAACTGGGCACCCGCTCGACCCGCTTTTTGCAGAGCCAAAGCCACCTGCTAAGCCGATCTTGCGTGGCGATAACATTTATCAAAGTCAGCCCCTACCTGATGGCACGTACCGCTACTACATTCGGCAAGACGGAAAACACTACCAAGTAAAATCAGACACGCTGGGATGGCAGCTTATTGACGCACGGAGCCGGTTCAGAGCCTATAAGCCTTATATCAATAGAAACGCTAAAGGTCATTGGGAGATCGATGAAAATAAAGGTTTGCTCTTGGGTGGCATGGATGACCAGCCGATTGCAGCGCCGTCCGTTATTGCTCCACACGTTAACGTAAATTCAGCGATGGTTTTAATCCATGACACCTATACACCTGGTGATATTAATCCGGTGCGAGTGCCTTACACCGCGCAAGACCTGGCAAAGATGCGATCGATACAAACCTACATAGCGGGCAGGAACTATACAGGCCATTACGACCGTACCAATAACGGTCGATACCCGATCCGTGACGCTTCAGGTCAACCTATGCGAATCAAGTTCATCGAAGCATCCAGCACTTCAGATGCGTCCAACACGACGTACTACAAAGAGATATTAGAGCCTTACCTAAAGTGGCAAGGTTATGAAAAAGTGGCAAGCCTGTATGATGAAAAAATTAAAGTCGTCCCTTTCACTGCGGCATTTCAAAAGTTTCCTGAGGAGTCGAGTTTGCTGGGGCAAAACACAGTAGTCGCCAAAACAGCAATACATAAGGGGGAGCCACTTGGTATTTATGGCGGCACAGTAATACTCGAAGCAACAGCTCAATCTCTACAAGATGTCTACGCATCAAGTATCGAAGCCAGATCGTCTCCACCCCCTGATGCCATTCCACAAATAAGAAAACTTACCAATACAAAAATAATCTCTGGCGATAATATTCTTTCCCGAATTAACACTATTTTCGAGTATGAAGCAGGCAGGCCTGTGAGACACACCCAAACAGGTTACAACACTGAAAGTGTCGATTTCGATATTGATATAATCGATAACTCTGCGGTTAATATTCCAACCTATCAACAAACGCTGACACGGTTAAAAATGACCGCTCTATTTGCCAGTGAAGATATCGCCGCAGGCGATGAATTACGTTTGGACTACAATTATGGCGAACAAGAGATCCGAGAGTATTATTCTGAACCTTGATCAGCCAGCTCTCCTCTTAGCGCTGAGAGTGTATTGATTGATCGCGTTAACGATAGAGAGCCCGCACCTATGTTCAATACAGCCTGGCACTGTACTACATAGTTAACACCTTCTTAAAAAGCCATTGCTTAGGCTGTTGTGAACCTACAACCCCTACTCACTGGTATTGATCGATGAGCACTCCCCCTGCAACGCCTCCCACTATCGACCCCACTGTAGCCCCATTGGGCATCCATTCAGATTTCATTAAAGAGCAGTTGCCAAGCTGGATCACGCAAGCCGAGCCATCATTACTGAGGGCTCTGCGGCTCAGCATTCTCAAGAACAACCAGTCACGGCACGACCTGAAAGACCTCATGGACGTTCTGCAAAGCCCTGCAGCGTTTGCCAAGCCCTTGCTAAAGGAGGCTATTCAAAAAGAACTCCCTCACTTGCAAGACATTGAAAACATCATTTTCGAACGCGAATGGAAGAACTCACACTTGGCTGGCCTGATCAAAAATCACGCCGCAACCACCCAACAGTCGCTTCTGGAAGCAGCACTACAAAACTTCGATGACTCTGAGGTTCAACCCGGCGGCATGGACGAAGGAACTTGCCTTTACACACCGATAAAAAAAGGTAAAAAACAGTCCACCGTCACAGCACTTCAATTTGCGAACCTGTGCCGCCACCTAGATGTGGGCGAGCAGTATCAAACACATATTAATGCCGTTTTTAATCCCCCTGCGGCCCCAAGCCTTACCCGCACCGCCACGCAGGTACATCAACTTTTCAGTGTGCATGACCAACACACGTTTGAGGTCGCGTTACACATTGCTTATTTACAAAATCAGATCGAAAAACCTCTCTACGATGATTTGCTCATCATTCTAAGCGAGGGCCAACATCCAAGCCTGAAATGTAGCCACCTTGAAATTAACTCTATAAAAATTACAGGCGCTTTAGTCATTGGGAGTGCGAACCCCAATGAAGACCAAGTGCTGTACATCCCTGAAGACCCACTACAAGTATTTCGCAAACACACGTCGATGACGGACCTGGAGTACAAGCTGGCTGAGCGCCTAAAAAATAGTGAGTACGAACATTTTTTTAGAAGCCTTTTCCCTCTGAGTTCTACAGGCACGTTATACACAGTGCGCGAGCCTTACTGGGCTGAGTCCGGCGAAGGCCCCTCCATTTTAATCACTCCCTTTGGTATACAAGAGCCGGTTTACCGCATTCCTATCGAAGGAAACTTCTTCGAAGGCATTGCACAACAACGAATCACCCAGATTAAAGAAAATGCGGCGGTACTGGCGGTACCCACTGCGCAGGCCGACAAGGTCGGGCGGCAGAAACGCCGCCAGCACTACATAGACATGGGTAAATCCGTGTTGTTTTTTGCGCTGTCTCTCATCCCTGTTGTGGGGATGGCTTTATTAGTCGTGAGCGCCCCCCAAATCGTTAGCACGGTTTACAACGGCTTTGCTGCTTGGCGCAGACACGACAGCACTCGCGCTCTGGAGGAATTGCTAAATGTCGTGGACAGCGTCGCGCTGGCCGCTGTCACCGTGGGAGCATTCAAGACCGCAAGTTTCACAACGTCGTTGATAAAGGTCAGGTTAGCGAACGGAGGGTTTCGTCTATGGAACCCGGACTTGGTGCCCTATCGCCACTTAAAACCGTATCCCGCAGGCTTGCGAGCCAACGCCGAAGGGCTGTATCAGCACGAACAGAACCAATACCTGGAGCTTGATGACCACTCACATAGGGTCGAACTTGATCAGCAAACCCAGCAGTGGCGACTGCAGCATCCCAGTGACCCGGATGCTTATACGCCGCTAATGTTGAGTAATCGTGCTGGAGGCTGGCGCGCTGAACACGAAACCCCCTACGACTGGAGCGACCTAAAACTCATAAGGCGTCTGGGGCCTGACGCCCAAAACATCACACAAGCGATGGTCGAACCTGTCTTGCAGCTCAGCGGCACAGATATCAACACGTTGCGCGAAACTCATCAGGACTCCGTACCTCCCCCCGCCGCACTGCTGGACACTTCAAGGCGCTTCTCGCTAAAACAGGAAATTGATGACTTCACCTTTGCCCGCGCTTTAGGCGCAAGTGTGTCTGCATACTCTCCCCTTATTCAGCGTTATCTCATCGAGTCGCTTGCTCAATGGCCTAAAAACAGAGCACTAAGAATCACCCAAAGGCAGGGAAACACCAGCAACACCAACACCAACACCAGCGAAGACAGCCCGGATATAGAAGTGCCTGAATCAAGACTGATAAAAGGCGAGTTACTTAATGTTCTAGAAGAAGAAATGGAACTAAGCGAGTTTGAAGCATTGCTGCCAGATGATGCCACTGCAGCCTTGAACAACGTACAGCGGCTAGCCAGACGTTTACACGCAGAAGCCACGCAACAAAAAGCACTGTTGTCTATGTGGTTAAACGACTACGTTGATAATCCCTCTACAGCCCTCGAGTACGACATTCGCAAAATCGTGCCGCTGCTCTCAAAAAGCTATCTGCGTGAAATAACGGCGGTTCTGAATAAGGAAGAAGGACAACGCTTAGCGTTAGAGAAGAGCCTTACCTATCAGCAGCACTGGGAAGCAGATCAATACGTTAAAGAGACCCATGCTAGTGTGCTGTTCTCGAAATAACTTTTCTGCGGTCTTGGCTACACTTCCTCTGTCATTCAGCGCTCGGGGGAACGCAAGTGAACGCCCAAGAGATTGT